>NZ_AP025523.1:2232594-2551536 GCF_027923555.1 Vulcanimicrobium alpinum
CCTGCCGCGGCAAATGTCTCAGCGCCAAGGGAGCGCGGTATGGCGTGTTCGTGCAGGATGCGTTCGCCAAGCCAACGCTGCCAGAAACGATCGCCGTCAGCAGGTGGAAACTTCAGCGCGATCGCCACGAGCCTCGCCTCGATCGCGGCAAAGCACACCCACGGGATCACACGGTCCGGGTCGATGCGCATCAGATCGAGACGGCCGCGATTCGCTCGGCACCGGCGCGCATTTCGACTGTCGATGCTGCGAACGCACTGCGGCCGATCACGATCAGACCACAGGCCAGACCGACGAGCGTCGGCAACCGCAGCCACTGCGTGAGCAGGGACGGGCACGCTAAACTTGCGTGCGAGAAATCACCCCAACTGCTCTCAGCAAGTGCGCCGGGCGCATAGGCGTGCGCGACAAAGTGCACCGGCGGCGGTCCAAAGCCCGCCAGCGCGAGAATCAGCAGCGAGAGCGCAAGCACAGCGGACACGGCCGTAAGGACCAAACCCCGCCGCTCACCGACGGTGAGGCGACCGAAGGCGCCGACCAGCACGGGCGACACGCCGGTAAGCACGCTCGAACTCGGCACATTCCAGGGAATCATGCTCAACGCGATGCCGGTCTCCGCCAGCATCCGCAGCTTCGAATACCGCTGGTAGACGTAGATCATCGCCGAAAACGCGACAGCAAGTTGTTGAAAGTGCACGTGGACGCCGCCGAACACGCCACGGAAAAGAGCCACTCGTGAGGGGTCCACGGTGCTCCCGCAGCCGCGAAGGTCTCCGTCCCCAACGATCGCGGTATCGCGTGGTCGTGAAGGATCCGCTCCCCCAGCCATTGCTGCCAGAGACGATCGCCGTCGGCGGGCGGAAACTTCACGGCGATAGCGATCAGCTGGGCTTCGACCGCGGCGAAGCACACCCAAGGAAGGACGCGGTCCGGATTGACGCGCCGCATCAGGCCGTTGCGGCGACGATACGTTCGGCGACTGTTCGTTGTTCAACGGGCGAGGCGGCGAACGCGCTGCGGGCGATTGCCAAGAGACCGCAGGCGAGTCCGACCATCGTTGGAAGCCTCAGCCACTGCATGAGAAGCGACGGACGCGCTAGCGTCGCGCGCGAGAAAGCCCCCCAACTGTTCTCCGCCAGCGTGCTCGGCGGGTAGACGTGCACGACAAAGTGCGCCGGAGGCGGACCGAAACCGGCGAGAGCGAGGAATAACAGCGAAAGCGCAATCACCGCCGACAAGCACGTGAGCACGAGGCCGCGCCGCTGGCCCAACGTGATACGCGCGAACACACCGACGAGCAGCGGAGACAACCCAGTCAGGATGCTCGTACTAAGAACGTTCCACGGAATCATGCTCAGTGACATGCCAGTGCCTGCGAGAATACGGACGTTCGGGAACCGCTGATAGACATAAAGCATTGCGGGAAACGCAATGGCAAGCTGCTGGAAGTGTACGTGGACGCCGCCGAACACGGCGAACGCCGGGGGTACGATCACCATTACCGCGGGGTCACCGGTGATGCGACAGAGCCGCCACGCAACGGCGACACCCAGGACCAACATCAGCGCGAACATGAACTCACCGCTGCGAATCGCGGTCTCCGGTGCAACGGCAAGCGACGTCAGGATCGACGTCAAGCTGAACTGCCACTCGTAGGCATTGGCAAGTGCATGGGCCGGCACCACGTCACGCAGATACGAGATCGTCGTAGGCACGCCGACCGCGAAGGCGCTCGCTCCTGCAAGCACTGCGCCGGCAGCAGCGAGTGGTAGACGCGTGCGCGGAAATGCGACAAACATGCCCACGATCGCCGCCAGCGCGACGTGGGGTTCGATGCTCGCGCCCGCGGCGCATAACGCGGCGGCGATCCATCGACCCTGTCTTGCCAAGAGCGCGGATGCAGCGATTGCGAGGAACACCAGTGGCACGGGCTGACCGACGTAGAGCGTCACCGTTGCGGTGATCGCAGCAAAGGCGAGATTGAGCAAGACGCTCGACGCACCAGTGACCCGAGCAAACAAAAGCACCGCACCGATCATCGCTCCGATCATCAGCAATTCAAAGATGACGGCTGCAATCGGAAACGGCAGGCGCGAGAGTGGTACGAACGCGAGCAGCGCATAAGGCGGCAAAGGCGCAGGAAGAGCGACAGGACGTAAAAACGCTGGTTCGGCCGGGGGGCCGGCAGCGGCTTCACACGACCGGAGCGGTTCTTCGAGATACGGGTTTGCGTGAGCGGCCACTGCCTGTCCCGCGCAGTAGAACGCGCGAAAATCACCCATGAGATATGTTTCGTGGCCGCCGAGACTCGTCATGACGATCATCGCGACGAGGATGGTCGGCGCGATAAACCAGGCAGTTCCGCGAGCGAGCATCGACTTCTGAATGACGAGCCTAGTTCGCAATCGTCATCGTCGACGACGTCCTCATCGACGGCACCAATGTCGAGACGAGCGGGATGAGGAAATGGAACGGGTACGTAACCGAAATCGTGACCGTACACCCGCGCGGCGGATTCGTCGTCGTTGACGTGCACCCGTTCTGCGTGGCGCAGGTCGTAGTCACGGTCATTTGGCTGGCGGTAATTCCCGGTGCCTGACCGCTGACGAATGCTTGCATCGGATCCGGGCTGGTGGCGCCGGTACATGCCGTTGCGCCGTTCACGATCGCGTAGCGGGTGCCCAGGCGCGCGGCCTCAGTCACGAGATGATAGGTGTACAGTGCGCGTCCAAAATCGATAATCCCGAACAGCAACGTAAACGATACGACGCTTGCCAGCGCAAACTCCGCAAGAACGGTGCCGCGACTGAACGTCACTGCGCTACCTGCATGACGGCCGTGCGCGACACGCTGATCGATCGCAGCGAGGCCGGCAAGAACCCGTAGTTCGTCAGCGATGACAACGAGCCGGTCACCGTGACGCTGACGAACGCAATTTCGTGGTTCGTCGCAGCGGGCGTGCAGCTGGACGTCGCAGCGACGGTGCACGCGAAATGTGTCGTCGGGGCAGCCCAGCAGGCGCAGTAATTCGTCGCGGTCGCACTGATGTTCGGCAGCGCCGCGGCGTCGGCTGTCGCCGCCGCCTGCATTCCGGTGAAGTCGCCGGCATTGCCCGGTTGTTGGGCGCCGTAAAACGCACCCGCCGTGGCTGCGTTTGCGATGCGGATGACGTAGTCGCCGTATCGCCCGATCTCGATCAGCCCGATGAGGACGATGAGGGTGAGCGGCGCAATCAAAACGAGTTCGACGAGCGCAGCACCGCGGCTCGCGCGCTGGAGCGGCTTGAAGTATTTCATCATTCCACGAGTACGGCGTTCAACGCCGAGGTGTTGTTGTACAGCGAACTGCCAGCGGCGAGGCCGCCCCCGTTCATAATAATGTCACCAGCGACGAGAAATGCGATCGACGGCAACTGGCCGTTGAACGTAAACGTCCCGTTGGGCGCGTAGACGCCGCCCATGTCCGTAATGGTTCCGGCAGCGCCGTTGACCGTGATTGCATTGACAAGGCTAGGAGGTTGATAGTATGCCACCCCTGCGCTGGGACCGCTGGTCGGTGCAACGATCGTGTTTAGAACGTTTCCACCGCTGAGCGTCGTATCCGCGCACACCGTTGAGGTGCAATTGTTGTAGATTGTGGCGCCGGAGCCGGTCACGGTGGAGACTATCAGGCTGCGGAACATCCCATTGTCCATAATGTAGAGACCGCCCGCGAGGATGATTGGCGACTGCGAATACGGTACGTGCGTGGCAGTCCCGCAATAATGGCCCGGCGGCAGGGGATTTGGCGGGAGAACGCCGCCGACATCCTGGCAGGGCGCCGAGAAGAGCCCGGGGTTTGTCGTGGAAAGGGTAGCGAGGTACGCGCAGCCGGCTATGCGCGCGCAGGGATCGGAGGTCGGTAACCCTTTTTGCGGTTGCGCGTGCGGGTAGCTGCCGCCGCCGGGGCCATTCCCTACGTATGAAATAAAGCTCGCATCGATATTGGCCTGACCGGTCACGGTCATATTGCCATTAACAATCACGCCGCACAGCGGAACCGTCGTGATTCCGCCTCGACCGCCGCCGTGGAGCGTCAGGTCGCCGCTAATGCTTCCCTTCATCACGTAGATGCAGCCGCCGCCGGTGTCGAGGCGCTTCGCAACCGCGCGGGCTTGTACCGTCTGCGCAAATCCCGACGGCATGATCGCGCCGAGGAAGAACGCCGGCATCACGCGCGCGACCGTGACTTCCACCGACTGTCCATTGCCGGCGTTCGGGCCGGTCGCCGGCGGCCAGTTCACCGTGACGGTGGTGTTCGCCGTCCCGCTCGTGTAACCGTTCGTCGTCGCGTCGTTCGTGCCGGCTGTCTGCACGTTGGCCTTATCGGTCGCATTGCTCGTGCTCGTCGTGTACGCGACTTCTGCCGCGGCAGCGATCGCGGCGCTGTCCGCAGCGGACTGCTCGAGCCGCTGTTGGTAGCGCCAGTATCCGACGTCCACGGCGAGCGCGGCGAAACCGCACAGCACGACCAGCAGCAGCGCGAAGATCGGCAGGATCTGGCCGCGCTCCCCCGGTCGCGTCGTGCGCTTGCGAATCGAAACAGTTGCCATAACGTCCTCTTTCGCTAGATATCCAACTCAGCGAGTCAGGATCTCGGGCGTCATCACGAACACGACGTCGGTCTGCGATGACTGATAGCGGGTCGAACGGAAGAGCTTGCCGAGGATCGGCAGGTCTCCGAGCAGGGGGATTTTATCGATATTCCGCTGTTCCACCCGCCGCAGGAGCCCGCCCAGGACGACCGACTCGCCGGACTTGGTGATCACGTCGGTCGAAAGTTTACTAGTCTTCAGCGCAGGGATCGTGAAGCCGCTGATCGTGACCCCGTCCTGGAAGTCGAGATCGGAGACTTCCGGAGCGATCACCGTTTCGACGCCGCCGTTGCCGAGGATCGTCGGCGTCACCTTGAGCTGAACGCCGAAATCCTTGTACTGGATAGCGATCTGCGAGGGGCCCGACGCGTAGGGGATCGGGATCTGACCGCCGACCAAGAAGTTCGCTTCCTTCCCGGGCATCGTCACGAGATCCGGCGAGGAGAGGATGCGCCCGTGGCCGCTCGTGATGATGAGGTTCAGCGTTGGCGCCAACGTGATCGTCCGGAAGAACGACCCGAGTTTCAGCGCCTGCCCCGGCCCGACCGGGTTCTCGACGACCGGGAATTGTGCCGATCCCAGTGTGTATGTAGAGCCGCTCGCGCTATTCTGGAACGTCGCGCTCTGGAGGTTGACTCCGAGTTGTCTCAGCGCGGTCTCGTCGACTTCGAGAATGTAGACCTTGACGTTGACCTGACTCGTCGTCGAGCTCTCGAGACGATCGATCACCTTACCGTCGATGGCGAGGTACGGGCCACCCAGCGCGCGGACGCGAGCGAGGACGCGTTCGGCAGTCGTACGGTCCGGGATCGTACCGCTGACGATCAGGTTGCCTTTGAGGTCGCGGTCGACGTGCACGCCCGCGGTCGCTTTGTCGGCGGCGAGTTCGTTCTCGAGCGGCCCCAGCGGCTGTGCGACCGTCACCGCGTTGACGACGGTGTACTTGTTCGCCGTCACCACCGGGTCAAAGCGCGCGACGATGTCGCTGAGCTGAACGAGCCGTTCACCGGTAGGGACGCTTCCCGCCAGCACGATCGAATGATCGAACGAGTCAACATGAACCGTCGGATCGTTGATCGACGACTGGATCATCCGCCTCAGATCTTCGAGGCTCTGCTCGAGCACCGTGATGTCGTAGCTGTGCCGGCCGCTGGTGGTCCACACGAAGAGCGTCGTGCGCCCCGGCGCCTTGCCGTTGAGGACGAGTTCCGAGTTCCCGATCGGGTAGACGCCGGCGATCTTGCCGTCGCCGACGGCGACCCGGGTGAGCGACGGCGCTCTGAGCACCATCGACTGGCCGGTGCGCACCGACAGCTGCGTGACCACGTCGGCCCGCGCGCTGAAGGGGACCGTGACGGCCGCCGCCGCGGCGAGTACTGCGAGAGACGTGCGAACGTTGCGCAAGCAAAGACCTCGTTCCGATAACAAAGCAGAACCGCGCGTGCGGCTTTGAACAGATTATGCACGACCCGGCGTTTCCATGGCGTTGTCAGACCGTCAAGTTTGGCCCCGCGGGCTTTTCAGAGGGTGGGCCGGGCGTTTACGATGCGGCCACGATGCGTGTCAACAGCAAGTGGTCAACGATCGCTCTGGCCGTGACGGGGTTCACGGCTCTCGCTGCTCCGGCGGCGCGAGCCGCGGATGCTACGGCGACCGGCCCCGGGGTTACCCTGAACGTCTCCCGCGTCATCGGCGCGGAAGCTCTTTCAGTGTCCGGGAGTGCTCCGGCCGCGCGTCCCGTGGAAGCGGCTCTGTACGCGACGTACTCACGTGACCTTCCCACGGTGCTTCTCAGCCGCCGCGTCATCGATACCGACGCGTCCGGCAAGTTCACCACGACCATCCCGACCGCTCCGGCATACTTCGCCGGCGCGATCCTGACGGTCGTCGTACGGCCCCTCCCGGGAGGAGCCCGCACGTCGGCCTCACTGCCCGTGGCGCCTCCCAACGTGCCGGCCCCGCCGGACACCGACCCCAATCGCTAACCACCTCCCCCTCTTCCAAGGAGAACCCATGCTTCGCACCATCAATTCCGTTCTCGTCGACGATGCCGGTCAGGGCCTCGCCGAATACGGCCTGATCCTCGGGCTCATCGCCGTCGTCTGCATCGCTGCCGTCGTGTTCCTGAGCGGAAAAATCCAAGGCATCCTCAGCAACGTCGGAAGCAGCATCTAATGTCCGGGGCCGTATTGGCCCCGATCCTCACCGTTCACGCTGCGCTGCGCGCCGCTCTCACGGATGACGATTCGGGCCAAGGACTCGCAGAGTACGGCCTCATTCTCGGTCTGGTTGCCCTTTTGTGCATCACGGCGGTGCTGTTCCTGAGCGGACAAATCTCCGGCGTGATGAGCTACTTGGGAACCAGTCTCTGATGCCGGAACGCTGCGGCGACCCTTCTGCGGTTCGCCGCAGCGCGGCCGGTTTTACTCGATGACGATTACGACACTTCTTCTCCTCGCCGCGACGCTCGTCGCCGCGGCGATCGACGTCCGAACTCGCCGGATTCCGAACTTGCTCACGGGCGGGCTCGCGTTCGCGGCGATCGGCATCCATGTTCCCGCGGGCCTCGGCCCCGCCGGAGCTGCCGTCGCGGCGATGCTCGCGGCGTTTGCGCTCGGAACGGTCGCCTTCAGTCTCGGGTGGTTCGGCGGAGGCGACGTCAAGCTGATCGCGGCCGCCAGCGGTCTGGTCTCATTTCCCGACTGCATCGCCCTCGTCGCCTACATCCTCGCAGCCGGAGCGCTGCTCTCCCTCGTTTCTGCGGCCGTCAACGGACGGCTGGTCTCGCTCGTTCGCAGCACCATCGCGGTCGCGACGCACGGCGCGCCGACCGAAACCAATAAGCTCCCGTACGGCATCGCCATCGCCGCCGGAAGCCTCTTCTACTCACTCTCGCAACTCGTGCCCAGTCTGAGGTTGCCCCTATGAATCGCCGCATTCCGCTGATCGTCGGTATTTTGCTCGCTCTGGGGACGGGAGTGCTGCTCCTGAACTACCTGAGCTCCCAGCGCGCGCAGACGCCGCAGGTCGCGTCGAAGACGGTCGTGCTCGCAGCCGCCGAGATCCCGCCGCGTGCCCTCATCACGCCGGCGATGCTCACGACGGCGGAACGGCCAGTCACGCAGATCGATTCGGACGCCATCACCGACCAGCATCTAGCGGTCGGGAAGTACTCGCTGATCACGATCCCCGCCGGCAGCGCTCTCACGACGTCGAAAGTCGGTACCGCGGAAGCGTTCGCACTGCCGTCGCGTCTGCCGCTGGGCATGCGCGCGGTGAGCATCGCGGTCGATCGCGTCAAGGGCGTTGCCGGGCTCATCCAGCCGGGCGACCGCGTCGACGTCATCGCCGTCCCGCCGCGCGTCGGTCAAGAAACCCCGCAGGCGTCGGCGATCCTGCGCGGCGTGCTCGTGCTCGCGATGGGCAACGACCTCGAGTCGGCCCGCGCCACGCCGAGCCCCGACCAGCAGAACCTGACCACAGTGACGCTCGCGCTCACGCCGAAACAGGTGGACCTGCTGATGGCAGCCGACCTCAACACGGTGCTGCGCCTCGCGTTGCGTCCGCCGAAGGAGCCGATCCGCGCTTATCCGGCGGAGCCGCTCCAGCTCGGCGTCCCCGCCACTGTCGGACAGCCGGCCGCACCCGTTGCAGCACCTGCCCCCGCCGTGGCCGCTGCGCCCGTCGCACAGCCCAGACTCGCCGCCGCGCCGGTTGCGCCGGCGCCCGCGCCTCGCAAGCCGTCGAGCGTTCTGGTGATCGACGGCGACCGGGCCGTCGATAACAGTCAAAAATGACCCCTCGCATCTACATGGTCGTCGGCGCCAAGGGCGGCGTCGGCGCGACCACGATCGCCCTCGAACTGATCGACGAACTGCCCTCCGACGGCCCGCGCGTCATCGTTGACGCCGACCTCGGGGGGCGGCGCGCTATCGCCGTCTCCTTCGACGCGGTCTCTGCGCTCGATCTCGCCCGCGTTCCCGGCACGCCGGGAACGGCAAAGACGAACAACGGGATGACCGTGGTCGAACTTGCGCGCACGTACGAAGACGGGTTCATCCTGACCTCGAACGGCGTCGAGAACACCGTTGGAAAGCTTCTCGCGAGCAGCGGTCTCATCGTCGTCGATTCGCCGCAGCCGTTTGCTGCCACGGTGCGCCCCTTCATCGCGCGCGCCGCGCAGATCGTCGTGGTCACCGAGCCGACCTTGCTCGGCGTCGCATCGGCACGCTCGATGTTCGCCGCGCTCGAACGCTTCGGCATCCCCAACGAGCGCATCGCGTTCGTGCTCAACAACCCGCGCGGGATCGCCGAACTGCGCCGCAACGAGATCCAGGGCGCACTCAAGACCACGATCGCCGCGGAGCTTCCGTCAAAGCGCGAGCGCACCTACGAACGCGCGTTCAAACAGTTCGCGGCACAGCTTGCCGCCGCACAGTCGGGTCCGGAACTTACCGGGCTGCGGCAGTCGACCGCCAAGCCGCTGGGCGATCGCCGCGAAGCGCGGCGGGATTACGCCGCTGCTCCGCCGGTTGCGGCATTCCCGGGAAGCCAAGGGAAACCGCAGGCGGTCGGCGACAACGGCGCCGTGCCGGCTGCTCCGAGCGAGGCGCTCGAGCGCGTCAAAGCCGAGCTCCACGGCACGCTGATGAAGCGGATCGACTTCCTGGCCGCGGCACGCGCGCACACCGACGCGCAGAAGATGGCCGAACTGCGCCAGCAGGTCAACGGCATCGCCGATGAGTTCCTGGCGAAGAAAACCGAGGAGATCACCTCCGCCGAGGAAGCCTCACGCATCCGCGCCGAGGTCATCGCCGAAGCGCTCGGCCTCGGGCCGCTCGAGAGTCTGCTCAGCGACGGGTCGATCACGGAAATCATGGTCAACGGGCACGCGAACGTCTACATCGAGCGTCGCGGGCGCGTCGAGCGCACCGCGAAGCGCTTCGTGGACGATCGCCAGGTTCGGCTTGTCATCGAGCGCATCATCGCCCCACTGGGGCGGCGCCTCGACGAGTCGAGCCCGATGGTCGACGCGCGTCTCCCCGACGGCTCCCGCGTCAACGCGATCATCGAGCCGCTCGCGATCGACGGACCGACGCTCACGATTCGCCGCTTCGGCACGAAGCGTTTCGGCATCGACGACCTCATCGCGGTCAACGCCATCACCCCTCCGGTCGTCGACTTCCTGCGCGCCTGCGTCGAAGCCCGCCTGAACGTCCTCGTCAGCGGCGGTACCGGCTCAGGGAAGACGACGCTCCTCAACGCGCTCTCGAGCTTCATCCCGAAATCGGAACGCATCGTGACGATCGAGGACGCGGCCGAACTCAAGCTCGATCAGCCGCACGTCGTGCGGCTCGAGTCACGGCCGGCAAACCTCGAAGGCAAAGGCGCGATCCCGATTCGCGAACTCGTCCGCAACTCGCTGCGTATGCGTCCCGACCGCATCGTGGTCGGCGAGTGCCGCGGCGGCGAAGCGCTTGACATGCTGCAGGCGATGAATACCGGTCACGACGGCTCGCTCACCACGATCCACGCCAACACCGCGCGCGACGCCGTCGCCCGCGTCGAGACGATGGTGCTGATGGCCGGCTTCGATCTGCCGGTGCGCGCTATTCGCGAACAGGTTTCGAGCGCCGTCGATCTGATCGTGCAGGTCGCGCGCCTGCGCGACGGTTCGCGCCGCGTCACCAACGTCAGCGAAGTCGTCGGCATGGAAGGCGACGTCGTCACCATGCAGGATCTCGTCGTCTACAACCAGCGCGGCGTCGATCCCCAAGGCAACGTGATCGGCGAGTTCGAGCCGACCGGCGTCCAGCCGACATGCCTCACGCGCTTCGAAGAAATGGGGATCGAATTCGACCCGGTCATCTTCAGCGGCAATACCCCGACCGCACGTCGGGCAGGAGCAACATGGCTGCGGTAGCACCCTTTGCGATCGTCCTCTTCGGCGTCGCTGCGATCGGTCTGCTCTTCACGTCGTTCTGGGCTCCGATCCTCAAGCGCCTGGAAGGGATCGGAACGCAGTTCACGATCGATCTCGATATCTGCGACATGCGCATCCAACCGACGCAATACGTGCTGGTCTGGCTCGGTATCGGCGTCGGCGCCTGGGTGCTGACATTGCTGCTGCTGCGGCCCGCGCCGCTCATCGCGTTTCTGCTGTTGCTCGCGTTCGTGCCGCTCTCGTATCTGATGGCGCGGACCTGGTTGCGCCGCAAGCGCGCGGCGCGCGTCGCACTATTCCGCGAACAACTCGAGACCGCGCTGCGCACACTCGCCGGCGGCCTTCGCGTCGGTCTCGGGATCCGGCAAGCGCTGATCATGGTCGGCGAGCAGAGCCGAGACCCGGTGAAGCTCGAGTTCACCCGCGTCGTCGGCCTCACCAACATCGGGATGAGCATTCTCGACGCCTTCGATCAAATGGCATTGCGCATGACGAATCCGGAAACCGGGATGCTCGCGCGCGTGATTCGCGTGCAGTCGCAGACTGGCGGCGACCTCGCCACCGTCCTCGACAACCTGGCCACGACGATCCGCGACCGCCGCCGGCTCTTCCGCCGCATCAGCGCGGTGACGGCGCAAGGACGCGCAACGGGGTGGCTGCTGGGGATGCTGCCGATCGGCGTTGGACTGTTCGTCGTCATCTCGCAGCCGATGCTGCGCGGGGCGATGCTGCAGACGACGCTCGGTCAAGTACTCCTCGCGATCGCGCTCGCGCTCGACGCGCTTGCCGTCTACTTCCTGCTGAAGATCACGAAGGTCGATCCATGAGCCCGCTGCTCGCCAATCCGTATACGCTAGCGCTCGGGGGCGCGGCGTCCACCTTCCTCATCGTGCTGTCGACGATTCCGACGCCCAGCTCGATGGCGAACCGTCTCAACAAGCTGGAAAAGGTCAAAGAGAAAGACCTTTTCCAGCGCAACATGATCATCCAGCAGATCGTCACCAAAGAGCGGCAGACGCAGACGAAGCAGCGGCTCGTCGAAGCCGGCTGGTACAACCTCTCGCCGACGCAGATGACGATCCGCGGCATGGGCGCGCTGGGTTTGGGAACGGTCGTCGGCATCGCGCTGTGGCTGCTCGCCGGCAACTCGGTCCTCGGCATCATGCTGGGTCTGTTCACGGCGCTGGTCGCGTGGCGTCTCCCGTCGTTCTTGCTCTCGCGCGCGATAAAGAAGCGCAAAGAAGAGATTAGCCGCGAACTCCCCGACTTTCTCGACCTGCTCTCGACGACCGTCGAAGCCGGACTCGCGCTCAACGCTGCGCTGATCCAAGCAACCGAGGCCGCACAAGGATCGCTGAAGGCCGAGCTGCAGTCGACGCTCTCCGAAATCAAGCTCGGCCGATCGCGTGCCGACGCGCTCACGGCGATGGCCGACCGTGTCAACGAACAAAGCGTCACCACGATGGTGACGGCGGTCGTACAGGCCGAGAAGCTCGGTTCGAATCTCACCGTCGTCCTACAGGAACTCGCGAAAGATACGCGCGACCGCCGCTGGATGCTCGCCGAAGAGACGGCCGCGAAGCTGCCGATCAAGATGATCATCCCGATGGCGCTGTTCATGATCCCGTCGCTGTACCTGATGATCTTCGGCCCGGTCATCGCGCAAACGGTCACCAACTGGGGCAAATGATCGCCTCGGTCGCCGCCCTCTTCACCGCAATCGCCTTCGGCGTCGCGGGGTGGCTGGGTTCTGGGCTCGGCGTGGCCTTGTGCCGCGACATCGTCGCGCACGACGACGGTCCGCGCCCGGTCGCGTTTCCGGCCTGGCCGTTCCCGGTTGCGGGTGCGGCGGTCGGGCTCGCCGCGCAATTGCACGGCGCCAGCGCCACGCACCTCGCGATGCTGTTCGTGGTCGTCGCGGCGCTGGCCGCGTGCGCCGCGTCGGATCTGCGCTGCGGGATGATCCCGGATGTCTGCAGTCTCGGCGCGCTCGCGCTCGTCCTCGGTTTCGCCGCGTTCGAACGCAACTGGGGATCGCTGCTCGGCGCCGGAGTCGTGTTCGTCCCGTTCGCCGGCGCGGCGCTCGTCTCGCGCGGACGCGGGATGGGCTGGGGCGACGTGAAGATCGCCTGCCTCGGCGGCGCGCTGCTCGGCGGCCCGGATGCGACGCTGGCGTTCATCCTCGCGTCGCTGGCGGCCTACATCATCGCGCGCAGGTCGGGGGAGCGCCGCCCGATCGCCTTCGGCCCCTACCTGACGGGATCGATCTTTCTCGCGCTCACTTTAGAACGTTCGGTATGAGGCACATGGGTCTGCTCAAAAACGCCAGCACCGGCACGATCATCGCGACGCGCGTCGATCGTGCGGCCAGCTTCCTGCAGCGCGCCGTCGGCCTGCTGGCGCGTCCGAACGTCCGGCCCGACGAGGGCCTCTGGATCGAGCGCTGCAACGCAATCCACACGATGGCGATGCGCTCGCCGATCGACGTCATCTTCGTCGACGACACAGGCCGCGTCAAACGCGTCGTCCACCACGTCAAGCCGCACAAGCTCGCCGTGACGTGCTTCTCAGCGAAGGCCGTGATCGAGCTCGGCGCGGGGACCCTCGAAGCCGAAGACGTGCTCGTCGGGGACCTGCTCGAACTGGTGTAATCGGCCGCCGCGCAGGCGGATCGCAAGCCACGCAATCGTTCCGCCGACAATGGGTATGGCTAGCGGATCGATGAACAGGACGGGCGAGAAGAGCGCGGTATCTGCGACGAAATAGACAGCGGAAATAAGTCGCGTTCTAAGGGGCTCGCGTAAATGCGTCGCGCACCAAGCGATCGCCGGCAGCGCCAAGACGGCGTCATATGCCCATGCGTGAGCGCTGAGCGCGAGACCGGCAAGGCATGCGAAGCTCCCGGCTTCAAGGTCGCGAGCAGATCGTGATGCGACGGCGGAGGCCACACCGAGCAAAACACAGATCGCCCCAATTAGCCACGGCGCCGCGCCGACACGATTCAAGAGTCCGGGCAACGCCAATGCCATTGCGGCATTCAGGCGAAAGTCTTGTGCGAAATATTGGTGGACGAGTTGAGCTAGCGTCGTCGGCCACATTGAGTCTCCGCCGGTCGCCATCACGCTCACCACGTACAGAAGTGCACCGATCGCGGCCGCACTCATCACCTCGCGTAATCGCCCACGGACTGCCAAAACCAGCACGAGCGGCAACGCATACGTCGGCTTGTAGAGCAGCAGGCCCAAAGGAAGCGCCGTGCGCAACGGAGCGTTTTCCACCATGCCGGAAATTGTAAGAAGAGAACACAGCAGCCCGAAGGTTGCATTCTGCCCCGCAACCAGCGCCGCATAAAGGGTAGGCCACCAAGCGAAAACGAGGGCTGTCGCGATCGACTGCGAGATGCGATAGCAGCGCGCCAGGACAATTGACGAGACTCCGGCGCACAGAACCATAAACGTTGCTTCAATCGCGAACCCGACACTGAGCGGCAGCCTCGAAAGCGGAGCGATCGCATAGGCTGCGGCCGGGACGTACAAGAACGCCTGCCACAGCTCGGGCGGATGCAGCAACGCAGGGGTTCCCGCCCGGGATCCGGCGATCGCAAATGCACGCCAATCCCCGAAGTCATGGTGAATCGTCCACCACACGGGCGCTGCGGCATAGATCGTCAGCAGCGCGGTCCAGAACCAGAACCGGCCGCGTAGGATCCGCAGCGGCTCGGCGTACACGGGGTCAGCGCGCCGCGACGCGCACCGAACGGACGAGGACTTCTTCACCCGAACCGGAGCCGTACGAGCAGGTCAGGTAATACGTCCGTGCGGCGCTGATTGCGGGCGTGCGCAGCGAGATCGTGCGCGACGTCGACGGCACGTCGGCTTCGTCGATCGCGAGCCCCGCGTCGTCCTGCAGCCGCAGATGCATCCCCGAGACGTAGCGCTTGATGAGGATGCGCAGAGGCTCGCCCGCGACCGGCGTCCCGGCGATCGCGAACGGTTCGTCGCCGGTGGTGGTGGTCGTCTTGTCGTCGGCCGGCACCACGGCTTCGGGGATCTCGTCCGGCGAGATCGTAGGCGGCGCGTCGGTGTTCGCAGCCGCGGTGTTCTGCGCGTCGGCGCGCGAGGCGTCGGCGGGCACGGCATTTGCCGCTGCAGCCGCGGCGACCGCCGCCGGATCGACGACCGGCTGGACTTCGACCATCGCGGTCGCACGCGTTTGGCCGCGGCGCACGTTCAGGCGCACGTCGAGCGGCTTGTCGTGAAACTGGCCGGGGATCGCGATCCGCTCGGTGCCGCGGTGCTGGAACGGCGCGCGGCCGACGACGTTGTTCTCGTGATCGGTGACGAGCAGTTCGCCCTCGTCCGCCACCGCGAGATACGAGGCCAGGATGCTGTCGCCGCCGCCCGTCGCGTCGCGATGGACCGTGAGCGCGGCGACCCGCGCAGCGTTGGCGAACTTGAGCGGCTCCGGCGCCGCAACCGCGAACGACGCGCTCTTCGAGACGGTCCCCAGAACGCCGGCGACCGAGACGGCGACGGTGACGTTCTTATGCGCGCTCGAGGGCGGCAGCGCGAGCGCGATCTCACCGCGCTTCGACGGCAAGTCACCGGATGCGATCACCGCGCCGTTCTCGATCGAGGCGACGTACCGCGCGTTCCCCATCCCGCGCGTCGCGTACGGCAGATGCACGAGGTCGCCGGCGAACGCGTGCGAGGGCGCGGCGATCGTCGGCGCGTCGGGGAGCGTTGAGGCGAAGACGCCGCCGCCCGCGGCGGTGAGGCCCAGCGCGACGAGCGCGACGCCGACGCGCAGCGCGCTCAGACGCCGCTTCGGTTCGTACGGCGGCGGCGGCGCGGCGACGTGGAGCATCATCCCGTCGGACGCGATCTCCAGGAAAAACTGCGTGTAAGGCCGGTTCGGCGCGGGAAGCGGCACCGCGATTCGCGACGAGCTCATCGAGCCGGCGCTGACGTCCAGCGTCCCGAGCTCGACCGCCGTCCCGTCGCGTTCGACCCCGATCAAGCGTCCGCTGACGACCGTCCGCACGGAGGCCAGGCGGATCTCGTACCACATCGTGCCGGCACGGCGGTCGACGCCGCCCATCCGCACGTCGGCCGCAACGCCGTCGTTCGCAAACCGGACCAGCTTCGATCCGCCGGGCGGCCGATACGGCGCGATCGCGTTCATGCCGTCTGCAGGGCAGCCGTGATCTTCCGCAACGGCAAACCGCGGCGCTCATACGTGCGCGCGGCATCGAGATCTCGCATTTGCGTGAACAGTTCGACGAGGCGGTCGAGCACCATTCCGAAACGCGCCATGTATTCGCGGACGTGCGGCGCGAGGACCGGTTCGACGGCTTCGGAGGCCAGCAGATGGTCGGTGTAGAGGCGTTCGGCGGCCGCGTAGTGGCGGCGCGCGCTCTCGAGCTCGCCGCGCCGCTCTTCCATCGCGCCGTACTCGACGTGTTCGGAGAACCGGCGCGCGTCGACGGTCGCATTCTCGAGGTTGATCGAGATCGTCGCGTCGATCTGGAGGAACCGTTCGGCCTCGCAGCCCGCCGCGTCGGCGATCGAGCGGCGCAGGCGGCTGAGCGACGTGCGCAGGCCCTGCATCGCGACTGCCTGCGGCACGTCGGGCCAGAACGCGGCGATCAGTTCCTGGCGCGTGACGCGCGCATCGGGGGAGAGCGCGACGCACACCAGCACGTTCTGGTCGCGCCGGCGGGCGAACACGACGTGACGGTCGCCGACGCGGCACGCGAAACGGCCCAGCAGGTTGAGCGCGAGCGGCTGCGAGGTTTCCGGCTCGGCGCGTCGGCTCTTCACCAGCGACCGGGTCGCGAGCCGGCGCAGGATGCGGTACGGACGAAGCGAGCCGCGCACGTCTGCGACCGGACATCCGGCGGCGGCGAGCTCGGCCAGCACCGGCTGGGTGCATTGCGCGCGATCCCGGAGCGCGGCGAGGAACGCATCGCGCATCCCGGTGTCGCGCGAGCAGTGCTCGGCGACGAATTCGATGAGCAGCGGCCCGTAGCGCGACGACCAGCGCTCGAACGCGTCGCGCATCCGTCGCGTGTCTTCGGTCGCGCTGCGCAAGATCCATGTGAGCGGGAGCGTCCAGCCTTCGGTGACGTGCAGCAGCTCGGCCAAGTCTTTGGCGTCGTAGGTCAGGCCGAGGCGGTCAGCGAGCTGCTGCGTCTCCGCGAGATCGAAGGCGAGATCGGTGCGATCGATGACGCTGCCGAACCCGCGCGCGACGATGTTCTGCGCGCGCAGGAGTCGGCACGAACGGCTCGAGACGATCAGGCGCGGCGCATGCGGCGCGCAGGAGACGACCGCCTTGAGCAGTTCGTCGATGGCGGCGGGAAGCGCGAGGTCGAGATCGTCGATGATCAGTTGCGAGTTCGTCGGAACGCTCGCGACGATCCGCTCCAGTTCCGCGATCGTCATCCCGGGGCGCGCGGCGACGTACTCGGTCCGGGGGTAGGCCGCGGCATACTGCAGCAGCGCGGTCGTCTTGCCGGAACCGGCAGGCGCGCACACAAACCGTACCGGACGATCGGCGCGAGATTCCAACGCAAGAAAAACCCGCTCGCGTTCGATCGCCGCCGGATCAAGAACCACACTTCCGTGTTTCGACGGCATGCTGGACTCCAACGGTCGTCGGCGCGGCCTCCAAACAGGACGCCGCCTGCCGTACAAACACTATCGGCCGAAGCCGACGAAAATTCTTGCCGTCGTTACCAACAAAAGACACGGAGCAACCGGCCACACGGCCAAGGTACAGCAATCGAGCAAGCGATCTTTCGGCTGTTGTCAGAGCGACAACAAGCCGATAACCACGGGCTTTGGGGCTCGTCGACCACGCGACGGCACGCGCCGTCGCAACGGTAATGGTACGTCTCGAAATCACCATATCACAATGCGGTGAAGAGCGACGCTGCTCACATCGCGGCGGCGATGCCGCTCACACTTCCTCCTGCGCACTCACAGGGAGATCGCGCCCGCATAACCGGTCAACTCGACATAACCGACGCCGAGAGGCCGGCCGCTGGCACGATCAGTGACGTCGACGGCACCTTCCCAATACGACACGCCGCCGACCGTGTTCGCCAGCTCCTGGTCGGCCAGCACCGGCGTCAGCATCACGTCGAGGCCGGCGGAGGGCACCTGCAGTCGCCAGCCGCTGGGATAGACCGCGCCCGTATGGGGGCTCTTCCAGGTGCCGGTGGCGTCGACGGAGACGGCGTCGCGCGCAAGGTAGCGCACCGCGCCGCGCGGGTCGATCAGCGATCCGCTCGACTCCGGGGTCAGCGTCCCGGCCTTCGTCCGCAGACGGTAGTCCATCAGTTCGCGGCGGTCGTCGAGCTGGAGCGAAAACCAGTCCCAGCCGGCCTGATCCGCCTGCAGTTGATCGGAACCGAACTCGTGGTCCATCCACGAAATGCCGTCGACGCGGAGCGTCGCGCCGCCGTACCGCAGCGTCCCCTCGGTGCGCAGCCGCGTCATCGAGTAGTAATGCGACGCGCACGTCGCGCACGCCGCCTTCAGCGAGACGCCGTCGCGGCCGTGGATCGCCGGCGGCTTCTGCGCCGTCTGCGTGAGGTCGAGCCCGACCTCGTTCGATAGCGCGTGCATTCGGAACGGACCGTTGCCGCGCAGCCACCAGCCGTTGACGGCGACGTCGAGCCGGCGCGTCGACGCGTGCCCCATTCCCAGCGCCTCGCGCGCAAACCGCTCGTCGTAGACGAAACGGCGTCCCACCTCGTCGGTGAGCGCGAGGTGCGCCGGATAGACTTGGTTGCCGCGCCAGCGCGATTGTAACGGCGACGGAGGCGGATCGCCGGGCCGCAGACCGTAGCGGAAAAACGTCAGTTCGTAGCCGAAACGGCGTCCGTCCGCGGCGCGCAGGTGGCCGGTGTAATACCACCATTCGCTCGCGAAGCCGGGATGCGCGGCATGATCGCGCGGAAACGCGAACCGCCACGGCGAGCGCGCGTTGGAGAATCCGTGCGCCGCCGGCGGCGCGGCGGCGGTCGTGCACGCGATCAGCAGCGCGCCGCAGATTGCGGCGAGACGTCTCATTCCGTGCGCACCGCCTCGGCCGTGCGGATCCGCGCGGCGACGCCGGCCGGATACACGCCCGCGACGACGGCCGCAGCGACGACGAGCAGGATCGTCGCCGCCAGGAACGCCCCCGGCACGTGCAGCTCGATCAGCCACCCGAACGCCTGACGGTTGATGACGAAGATCAGCAGCAGCGCCAGCAGCATCCCCACGCCGACGCCCAGCCCTCCGCCGAGCAATCCGATCCCCGCCGCTTCGACGAGGACGATGCGGCGCACGCCACCCGTCGAGACGCCCAAGTACCGCAGCAATCCGAACTCGCGGCGCCGTTCGAGCACCAGCGCGAAGAGCGTCGAGACGACGCCGAGCACGGCGATCGTGATCGCGATGACGTCGAGCGCGTACGTGATCGCGAACGTGCGATCGAAGATCTGCACGACCAAATCGCGCAGCTCGCGGTTCGTTTCGACGTCGATGCGCAGCGGCGCGACGGAACGCAGAACCGCCGTCCGCAGCCGCGTCAGGTCGGTGCCGGGTTGCGCGTAGATCGCGATGGAGTTCACCGACGCGTCGTGAAAGAGCCGGCGATACGTGCGCAGGTCGACGACCACGAGGCCCGCGTCGGACGAGTAGTCATTGTACACCGCCGCGACGGTGAAGCGTGTCGTCCCCGACGGCGTCGGCAGTTCGATCGCGTCGCCTTCGCGCACGCCGAACTTCGAGGCGAACGGCTCGGAGACGAGCACCTGCGTCGAACCGGGGAGCGAACGCGCGAGCGCGTGCGCGTCGGCGCCGAGCAGACGCAAGGGGTTGCGGCCGTCAAGCGTCGCCAGATCGGTCGCGCCGAGCGTCGTGAGCCGGCCGCGGAACGGCAGTTCGACACCGCGGAACGTCGCCGCGCTCGCAACGCCGGTAACGTGGCGGATCGTCTCGGCGACGTGCGGCGAGAACACCGCGTCGGTCGACGCATCACCCAGCCCCAGCGGCCGCACGAACAGATCGGCTTTGAGCGTCTCGTCGGCCCACGCAACGATCGTCGTGCGGAACGATGCGACCAGCACCGCGACCGAGACCATCATCCCGATCGCGATCATCAGCGACGCGATCGCAACCGCGGTGCGCAGCGGCGCGCCGCCGAGATTCGAGGCCGCGATCGCGATCGTCGGTCGCCGCGCCGCAAGCGATGACCCCAGCCGCGCGACCCCTTCGACGGCGAGCGGCGCGAACAGCGATCCGCCGAAGATGATCAGCAATCCGGCGGCGTATCCGAAGAGCGGGACGCCGTCGATCGCCGGGACGCGCGTGCACGCGAAGGCGAGCGCGAACGCCGCGATCCCCAACGCCGCGGCGCGGCGGGCGAGACGCGGACGGCGCCGCTCGAACCCTTGCGCGCGCATCGTGATCGCCGCCGGGGTCGACGCGGCGTCGTAGGCGGGGAACGCCGCCGCGACGATCGACGCGATCACGCCCAGGACGAACGCTTTGACGAACAAGAGCGGATCGTATACGACGCGGTCGGCATGCGATGCGACGTAGAGCGTGTCGACGGTGCGCGAGACCGCCGCGACCGAGAATGTCGCAAGCAGCGCACCGAGCGCGAGACCCAGCAGCGAGCCGAGCACGCCGATCATCGCGCCCTCGGCGATGAACGTGCGGAACACCGCGCCGCGCGTCGCGCCGAGTGCGCGCACCGTGCCGACTTCGGGGCGGCGCTGGACGACGGAGATCGCGACCGTGTTGTAGATGAGGTACATCCCGACCAGCAGCGCGACGTACGCGAGCGCTTCGAGGTTGAGACGGAAGCTGCGCAGCATCCGCGCGATCTCGTCGGTACGCGTCTTGGGTGCGACGGCGCGCGTTCCGGGCGGGATCAACGCGGCGACGGCACGCTGCGTCTGCGCGAGGCGCGACGGGTCGACGACGAGATCGATGCGGTCGAGCAGTCCGATCTTGCGGAAGAGTTCCTGTGCCGTCGCGATGTCGACGAAGACGACACTCGAATCGATCCCCGCGCTGCCGCGCGGGATGATTCCGGCGATGCGCAGCGTCACGTCGCGATCGCCTGCGAGCGCGTGCACCGTCTCCCCGCGGCGCCAGCCGTAACGCGTCGCGACGCGTTCGCTCACGAACGCGCCGTGACCGTTGACGAGCATCCCCGGATCGGCGTTCTCCTGCGAGACGCTTCCCGGCGACGCCGCGGCCGCCACCGTGTCGCCCGGGAGCGGCCGCAGCAGATCGACGCCGAGCACGCGTAGGATCTCGCCGGAGAACGGATCGCCCGCGCGCGCTCCGACGGTCACGGAATCCTCGATCGTCGGGCTGGCGTAATTGATGCCGGGGGCGTTTTGGACGCGGACGATCGCGCGCTCGTCGAAACCGCGGCCGACGCCGAGCACCTGCAGGTTGACGCGGTTCGAGACGACGTTGACGCTCGACGCGAACGAGGCGACAGCGGTGGCGTTGGCGAGGTCGATCGCCAGCCCGATCGAGACGCCGAGCGCGACGGCGACCAGCGTCACCAGCGCGCGCAGGACGTTGCCGCGGAGCGGACCGAGCACGAGGGCACGAAGCAGCGGCATCACCGGAATTGGACGACGTGCAGGCGCCCCGTGCGCCGCAACCGCATCAAAAGCGTCAGCCCACGGCCGGTGCGCACCAGCGCGAAGCCTGCGCGCGGCCCGCGCATCGCCAACAGTGCGGCCTCCCGTCGCGACTCGCGCATGCGCAGCGAACGCGCGAACGCGACCGCTTCGGCGCGGTACTCCCCGGCGCCGGCCGGCGCGCGTCCGGCGGAAAAAGCGCGGTAGCGCGCTTCGAATTCCGCCCGGCCGAGCGACGCCAGCGTCGCCGGAAGCAGTGCCCGCAGGGCGTCGAGCCGCTTGCGCACCGCCTGCGCGACGAACGCGTCCAGCGCCGCCGGTGCGATCGCGGATGCGACCCGTTCGCCGCGGACGGCCGCGGCTAGAGCGCGCTCGTACGCGATCATGCCGCCGCCGCGCGCGCGGCGTCGAGTTCGTCGAGGAGGTTCGACAATGGCGGAAGCGCCGCTTCGCGTTCGAGCAGGGTCAGCGGCGGGACGCAGCGCCGGCAGAACGCGCGGCACAGCGCCCACGTGCGTTCCGGGACCGGCCCGTCGTGCGCGTCGACGTATCCGTCGCGGGTGCGCCGTCCGCCGGCGAGGTGGACTTCGCAGACGCGCTCGGCCGGGATCGCGGCGACGACCGCGCCGGCGTCGGTGCCGACGTTCCACGCATCGGCATGCAGATTTTCCAAATCGAGGATCAATTCGCAGTCCGCCGCGGCCGCGATGCGCGCGAGGTACGCCGCCGCATCGAGCGTGTCGGAGGGCACCAGGAAGGCCGTCGCCGGATTCTCGAGCGCGAAGCGCCCCGGAACCGCATCCCGCACCGCCGCGACGTTGCGCGCCACGATCGCGACGGTCTCTTCGGTACGCGAAAGCGGCGCGAACGCGCCGAGTTCCACGCCGCAGGCGTGGGTCATCGCGAGATGATCGCTCCACCACAGCGGACGCACGTAGTCGACGAGCGCCGCGATCCGTGCGAGATACCGTCCGTCGACGCCGTCGCTGCTGCCGATCGACGTGGCCAGCGCGTGCACCGTGACGTCGAAATGCGCGCGCAGCACGTCGAGTTCGTCGCGCTGTTCGGCCGTGAGATCGAGGAAGTGTTCCGCGACGATCTCGAGGACGTCGACCTGCGCGCTGTGCGCGAAGAGCGCGGCCCGGTGTTCCGCGCGGTAGAGCACGCCGAAGCGGCTCACCCGCCGCCGCTGCAGCCGCCGCCGCCGCACCCGCCGTGGCCTCCGCAGCCTCCGTGTCCGCCGCCGCGGCCGTCGCCGCCGTGCCCGCCATCACCGCCGCCGGACTCTGCGTACGGAACCCCGCATCCGCCGCATCCCCCGGTGCTTCCGCCGCCGTCAATCCCGGCGGGGCGAGCGGTCGCGTCGGCGAAGCGCGTCCCAGCCATCGCCGCCGGACCGTGCAGCGCAAACGCGAGCGTCGGGTCGGCGGCGGCGATCTGCGCGGCGGGAAAGGCGATCGCTGCGGTGCGGAGCCAGGCGTCGCCGCGGCTCGTGCGGCGTCCGGTCAGCCATCGCACCGGCGAGCGATCGCGCAGGTAGCCGGCGGCGATCATCCGGCTTTCCAGTTCGCGCGCGGCCTGCGTGCCCGCACTCCTCCCGCCTCACGCGCACGCTTCCAACTGACATACGGCCCGGGGGTGAGCGTTGCGACGATCGCGCGCCCGAACGGCTCGCCGGCGGCGGCCGGATCACCGAGCCGCAGCATCCCCCCTCGTAGACGAGTGCCCCTGTTGCGACGGCTTGCAAGATCGCTGCGTCCAGCGCCGCGCCGAGACCCGCGCGCACGAAAGCGGCCTCGATCGGATCGATCGGGGCCGCGAGCGGTTCCACGTTCATGCATCCGACTCTACCGTACCGCCGCGGAAAAGTCGCAGCGGTCAGCGCCCCGCGGGCACCATCGCCCCGTCGCGCATGTGCACCACGCGATCGCACATCGCCGCCGCGTCGTCGCTGTGCGTGGCCATCACGATCGCCTGCCCGCTGTCGGCCAACCCGCGCAAGAGGCGCAGCACCAGCGCGCCGGTGTGCGAGTCGAGGTTTCCGGTCGGCTCGTCGGCGAGAAGGACGGCCGGGCGGTGCACGATCGCGCGCGCGATCGCGACCCGCTGCATCTGCCCGCCCGAGAGCTGCGCCGGAAACGCGCGCGCCTTCTCCGCCAGCCCGACGCTTGCGAGCGCGGCCGCGACGCGGCCGTCGATCTCGCCGCGCGGTACGCGCTGCAGCACCAGCGGCAGCGCGACGTTGTCGGCGACGCGCAGCGCGGGCAGCAGGTTGAAAAATTGGAAGACCGTGCCGACGCGGTCGCGCCGCAGGCGCGTGAGCGCGTCGTCGTCGAGGGCGCCGGTCGCGGTGCCGTCGATCGCGACGGTCCCGCCCGTCGGCAGATCGACGCAGCCGATCACGTTGAGCAGCGTCGACTTTCCGCAGCCGCTCGGCCCCACCAGCGCGACCATCTCGCCGCGGCGCACGTCGAGCGAAACGCCCGTGAGGGCGTGCACTTCCTCGTCGCCGGAACCGTACGTCTTCGTCACGTCGCGCACCGCGACGGGGAGGACGGCGCTCGCTGCGGCCCGCGCTCCTTCAGCCGTCATCGTCGAGACGCCGGAAGACCAGGGCGGCGTTGATCCCGCCGAATCCGGCCGAGTTGGAGAGAACGGTGCGGAGGCGGCGTTCGAGGCGGGTTCGGGTGAGGGCGAGGTTGCAGGCGGGATCGGCATCGTCGGTATTGACGCTCCGCGGCACGGTTTGGTGCACGAGCGCAAGGAGCGAGAGCGCGGCTTCCCATGCGCCGGTCGCGCCCAGCGCGTGCCCGTGCTGCCCCTTCGTCGCCGTGACGGGGACGCTCGCGGCGCGCTCCCCGAAGAGCGTTTCCAGCGCGACCGTCTCGCAGCGGTCGCCCAGCGGCGTCCCGCTGCCATGGGCGTTGACGAGGTCGACGTCGGCGGGCGCTGCGTGCGCCTCGTCGAGCGCGCGGCGCATCGCGTCCGCGTTCATCGCGCCGTCCGGCCGCGGCGCGGACATGTGGTAGGCATCGTTGGTGAGGCCGTACCCGGCGATCTCGCCGTACACGCGCGCACCGCGCGCGCGGGCATCGGCGAGCCGCTCCAGCAGCAGCACGCCCGCGCCCTCCGCCATCACGAAGCCGTCGCGTCCGCGATCGAACGGCCGGCTCGCGGCCTGCGGTGCGTCGTTGCGCTCCGACATCGCGCGGATCACGGTGAACGCGCCGAAGACCAGCGGCGAGAGCGGGGCTTCGACGCCGCCGGCGAGCGCGGCGCGCACGTCGCCGCGTGTGATCGCGCGGAACGCGTCGCCGATCGCGACCGCGCCCGACGCGCAGGAGTTGCCGTTCGCCACCGTCGGCCCGCGCAGACCGAACTCGATCGCGACGTTGCACGTCGCAGCACCGCCGAAGACCGAGATCGCGAGCAGCGGCTTCACCGCGTCGAGCCCGCGTTCGCGGAAGACGTCGTGCTGCTCGTCGGCGAACGCCAAGCCGCCCAGCGCCGACCCGAGATAGACGCCGACGTCGCCGGACGCCGCGCTCGCGTTGTAGCCGGCGTCCTCGAGCGCCAGCCTGGCCGCGGCGATCGAGAACTGCGAGAAGCGATCGGTCCAGTTGAGCCGCTTCGCCGTCAGAAATGCGCGCGGCTCGAACGCGTCGATCTGCGCGGCGATCCGCGTGCGGTAGCCGGCGGTGTCGAATCGCGTGATCGGCGCGACCGCAACGCGTTCGCTGAGCACGCCTTCCCAGAACGCGTCGATCCCGATCCCGAGCGGCGTCACGACGCCGATCCCCGTCACCGCGACGCGATGCGCGGTCATCGCGCCGCCGCGGCTTCGGCGAGTTCCTTGACGCGCGCCAGCGTCTTCGCCGCGACGCCGTGGATGAAATAGCCGGAGACGACATGGCGGCCGATCCACTCCGGCGCGACGGGAAACGCGAAGGCGAGTCGGTGCTCGATCGTCACCCGCGTCCCGCCCGCGAGCGGTTCGAAGATCCACTCGACGTCCATCCCGCGCGTCCAGCCGCGCAGGTGGTGGAACGCGATGTGCGGCGTGCGCGGATCGTTCGTCTGCCTCGCGACCCATCGCACCGGGAAGATGTCGCGCCACGCGCTCATCGCGACGGTGCGCGTGTCGCCGCGTTCCTCGAGCACGCGGACGTAACGATAGTGCGGCAGCACCTCGGGCCAGCGCGGCGTGTCCGCGCCGAGCCGGTAGACGACGTCGACCGGCGCCGCGATCTCGATCGCGTTGCGCGTGATCGTCACGCCAGCAGACGTCCCAGGACGTCGAGACGGAACGCGCGCTCGGGCGGAATCGCGCCGGCGAGCGCTTCGAGCAGCGTCGTCCCGGCGCCGGGGAACCGCGCGAGACGCGACGCGGCGCGGCGCGCGAGCGGCGAGACGTCGATGAGCAGCGCGACGGATCGGCACAGCCGCCGGCGCCACGCGAGATCGGCGGTGCGCCAGCGCGCGTAGCCGGCGTACGCCTGCGATGCGCGCATCGGCGTCTCGAACGCCGCCAGGATCGCAGCCGCGGCGCGCTCGGCGCCGATGAGCGCAAGGAAAACGCCCTGTCCGGTGAACGGGTCGAGAAATCCGGCGGCATCGCCGACGAGCACCGCTCCCGGCGCGACCGGCGCGCGCACCGCGTGCGCGAGCGGCCCGACCGAGACGCGCGCGCCGACGCGTGACGCTTCGGCGAACGAGCGCGCGCCGCGTCCGAGCGCGGCGGCCGCACCGCCCATCCCGGCGTCGACGTCGGCCGACCAGCGCGCGAGCCGTTCTTTCGGCACGACGACCATCACGTTCGCGCGTTCGGCGTCGAGCGGGTTGATCGCGAAGTACGCGCCGCCTCCGACGTACATCTCGACGCAGCCGTCGAGCGTTCCGAAGCCGCGATAGTGCCCGCCGACCGCGTAGCGCCCGCGCTTCGATCTGGCCGTGAGCCCGAGTTTGCGCGCGACGACCGAACCGCTGCCGTCGGCGCCGACGACGACGCGCGCGTGCCGGTCGGCGAGCGTTCCGTCGTCGGTGCGCACGCGGACGCCCACGCAGCGCGCGCCGTCCCGAATGAGGTCGTCGACGCGTGCGCGCTCGAGCGTCGCACCGGCGGCGAGCGCGGCGTCGAGCAGAAGCGCGTCGAGTCCTTCGCGCGCGCACGCGAGTGCCGGACGCGGAAAGGGCAACACGACCGGGGGCGCGCCTTCGGGGACGAGCCGCACGCCGCGCAGCGCGTGCGCGCGTCCGCGCACCGCGTCGAGGACGCCGAGCCGGTCGAGCGCGTCGACCGCGCCGCCGTTGAGATACTCCCCGCAGACTTTGCGGCGCGGAAACTGCGCGCGCTCGACGATCGTCACGTCGATCCCCGCGCGCGCGAGCAGCAGCGCGGTCGCGCTCCCCGCCGGTCCGGCGCCGACGACGACGACGTCGCTCACGCCGCGTCCCAGAGCGTCATCCGGAAAAACGGTTCGCCGCGCACCGAGGCGGCGCGCCAGCCGGCGGCGCGCGCCAGCGCGAGCGCTTCGCCCGGCGTGTACGCGCGGCGTACCGAAAGCGGCGCGTCGTGACGCGTGAGCCGGTTGCGCGAGGTGCGCGACCACAGCCACGTCATTCCGAACGCGAGCGGCGAGCGGCGCAGGTCGCAAACGACCGGGCTCAGGCGCGAAACCCGGCGCAGTTCGCGCAGCAGCCGGTGCGCGCCGTCGGGTTCGAAGTGATGCAGCGCGAGCGTGCACGTCACGACGTCGAACGCGCCGTCCGCAAAGGGGAGCGCGTCACCGTCCGCCCGCACGAATGCCAGCGAAGGATGGCGGCACGTGCGCGCTTGCGCGATCGCGAGCATCTGGTCGCTGCGATCCAGGCACGTCACGTGAAGTTCGACGCCGCGGCGCTCGGCGTCGCGCACCAGCGCCAGCGGAACGTCTGCCGCGCCGCTTCCGACGTCGAGGACGCTGCGCGCGCCCAGGCCGCGTACGGTGCGCACGACCGGCGCGCTGCCGCCGAAGACGGCGTTCGCGAACGCGATGTCGCGCAGGTTGCCTTCGAGCTCGGCGACGTCGTCGACCGGATCGTCCATCAGCTCGCGAGCGATCGTCCGCCGCACGCGAGCCTCAGCCCGTCCGGGTTATTTCTTGTACCACTCCGCGTTGATCGCGATGAAGTTCTTCCACTTCTCGGGGACGTCGGAGTCGGCGTAGATTGCCTCGACGGGGCAGGCGGAGACGCAAGCGCCGCAATCGATGCACACTTCGGGATCGATGAAGAGCTGAGTGTCGTCGTCGTTACCGTGGATGCAATCGACCGGACAGACGTCGACGCACGACTTGTCCTTGGTGCCGATGCAGGGTTCGGTAATGATGTAGGCCATCGCGGGGAGGGGGTTGCGCGGGAGAGGGGACGGCTCCTACCGACAAAAGGCGGAAGCTCCGCGACGCAAACGACGAAGAGCGCCCGTCCGAGAGGACGAGCGCCGATGTCGCCGCAGAGGGCGTTTCGCGAACCGTTGTCGCGCGGATCAGTGGGTGGCGCGACGGCCGGTGACGGCGCGGATGATGAACAGCAGGATCACTGCGCCGACGAACGCGACCAGGATGCTCCAGATGTTCAGGCCGGTGGCACCGGTGTGGCCGAACGCGTTGAAGACCCAGCCGCCGATGAAGGCGCCGATGATACCGATGATGATGTCGCCGAGGATCCCGCCGGGGCCCTCACCGGGCACGACGTACTTCGCGAGGAACCCTGCGATCAGACCCACGATCAGCCAGGCTAGAATGCTCATTTGGTGGTGTGTCCCTTTCCGGTGTCTTGGAGTGCGGCGCACCGCCGCGATGGCCCTTAAGACCTTCCCTGGAAGGTGGCCCACGAAACGGTCACGGAACAGCCGCCCGTTTCGTTGTGTAGGTACGATGAAGAGCCGATTTTTGATCGCCGCGGCCGTCGCGACGCTGGCAGCCATAGGCCCCGCGGGCGCGCAGACGGCGCCGCCCGGGCCGCGCGCCGCGACGATCGTCGTGGGAGGCCAAGGCAGCGTCGATCGGGCGCCGGATCGTGCGGTCGTGACGCTCGCGGTCGTCACCGACGACCCCGTTGCGGCGAAAGCGACGTCGGCGAACAACGCCGCCTACGGCGCGGTCGTCGCGAAGATCGCCGCGCTCGGCATCCCGCAGTCGGCGATCAAGACGACGTCGTTCAACCTGAACTACAATCCGCGTCCGCCGCAGCCGAACCCGCAGTTCGGCCAGCGTTACGGGTACGTCGTGAGCCGCGACATGACCGTGACGACCGATCGCGTGGAGCAGGCCGGCGCGATCGTCGACGCGGGAGTCGCCGGCGGCGCGACCGGCGTGAACGCGGTCGGCTTCACGCTGCGCGATCAGCGCGGCGCGTATCGCGCTGCGCAGGCGCTCGCCGTCGCAGACGCCGACGCGCAGGCGCGCGCGCTCGCCGAGGCAGCGCACGTGCGCATCGTGCGGATCGCGCGCATCGACGCCGCGCCGGGCGGCGTCACGCCCCGCCCTGTCCCGTTCGCCGCGCGCATGGCCGTTGGGCCGGTTCCCACCGAGATTCCGGCCAGCGACCTCACCGTCACCGCCACGGTCGACGTCACGTACCAGATCGCTCCCTGAACGCCGAAACCGCGCCGCATCGCCCGGGGTAGGTGGAGAGACGATGACCGCAACCTGCGAGGTCTGCCGCGCGAAGCCGGCCGAAGTTCACGACTACGCGCTGCGCGGCGGGCGCTGGGTTGAGGCCGAGGTCTGCGAGGACTGCGCGCGGCGGCGGCGCCGCGCGCCGCTGACCTTCCTGGGCGTGGCCGCCGCGGCGGTGGCACTGGTCGGGGGCGCCGCGGTCGCGGTCGACAGTTACGCCCGGCGGCAGAATCCGCGCAGCGAGCCTCCTCCCTCGCCGTCGCTCGGCGGACTCGGACGGGTCTTCAGCACGGGGCCGAGCACGCTCGCCCAGTACTCGCGCGATCTCACCGACGCGGCGAAGAAAAACGAGCTCGACCCGGTGATCGGGCGCGACGACGAAGTCGAACGGGTCGTCTCGATCCTGGCGCGCCGCAGCAAGAACAATCCGGTGCTCATCGGCGAACCCGGCGTCGGCAAGACGGCGATCGTCGAAGGGCTGGCCCAGCGGATCGCGCGCGGCGACGTCCCGCAGGCGCTGCGCGAGAAGCGCGTGCTCGCGCTCTCTCTCGGACCGCTCGTCGCCGGCACCAAATACCGCGGCGAGTTCGAGAGCCGCGTGAAGCGCATCCTCGACGAGGTGAAGCGCGCGGGCCGCGACATCATCCTGTTCATCGACGAGCTGCACACGCTCGTCGGCGCCGGCGCAGCCGAAGGTTCGCTCGACCTGAGCTCGATGATCAAACCCGAACTCGCGCGCGGCGAACTGCAGTGCATCGGCGCGACGACGTTCGACGAATACCGTAAGTACGTCGAGTCCGACGCCGCGCTGGAGCGCCGTTTCCAGCCGGTGCAGGTCGACGAGCCGACGATCGAGCAGACGGTCTCAATCCTGCGCGGCCTGCGTCCCAAATACGCCGCGCACCACGGCGTGACGATCGAAGACGCCGCGCTCGAAGCCGCGGCCTCGCTATCCGCGCGCTACATCGCCGATCGCTATCTCCCCGACAAAGCGATCGACGTCGTCGACGAAGCGGCGGCGACCGCCGCGATGCGCAGCGAACGCACGGTCGACGTCGAGCGCGTCGCCGCCGTCGTCTCGCGCTGGACGGGGATCCCGCAAGGGACGATCACCGACGCACAGCGCGCCGGCCTCCTCGCGCTGGAGGAACAGCTCGAGGCGCGCGTGATCGGTCAGGACGCCGCGGTCCGCGCCGTCGCCGAAGCGATCCGCCGCGCGCGCGCCGGATTGAAGGATCCGCGCAAGCCGGTCGGCGGGTTTCTGTTCATCGGCCCCAGCGGCGTCGGGAAGACCGAACTCGCCCGCGCGCTCGCGCACGCGCTGTTCGGCACCGACGATGCGCTGATCCGGCTCGATCTTTCCGAATACACCGAGTCGCACACGATCTCTCGTCTGATCGGCGCGCCGCCCGGCTATCAAGGGCACGAGGAACCGGGCCAGCTCACCGAACCGATCCGGCGCCGTCCCTACTCCGTCGTACTCTTCGACGAGATCGAGAAGGCGCACCCGGACGTCGCCGCGATCCTGCTGCAGATCCTCGACGACGGGCGGGTCACCGACGCCAAAGGCCGCACCATCGACTTCCGTCACGCGATCGTCGTGCTGACGTCGAACCTCGAACGCGAGGAGCTCGAATCGACGCTGCGGCCCGAATTGATCGACCGCATCGACGAAGTGATCGTGTTCGCCGAGCTCGGGCCCGCGCAGATCGAACGGATCGTCGAGCTGCAGGTGGCGCTGCTCGCCGACCGCGTCGGCGCCCATGCGATGCGGCTCGATCTCTCCGAGCGCGCGCGGCGGTTCCTCGCCGACGAAAGCGCGGCGCAGGGCAGCGGCGCGCGGTACGTTGCGCGCGCGATCTCACGCCACGTGACCACCCCGCTCTCCGAGGCGATCCTGCGCGGGCGCATTGCGAGCGGCCACACCGCGCGCGTCGACTACGACGGAAGCGCGATCACGGTCGAAGCGGCGTGATGCGGATGCTTGCCGGTGCGCGGACGTTCGCCGCCGCCGGCGCGCGGACGTTCGCCGCCGCCGGCCCGCTGACGCTCGCGCTCGCGGCAGGCGCGGCGGGGCAGACCGTTCCGCTCACGACGCCGCCGCAGCCCGGCGCGAACGCGACCGCGAATCTGATCTTCGATGCAATGCTCGCGACGGCGCGCGCGAACGCGACGAACCCGCAAGCCGGTGCCGCCGCCGCGCTTTCGTACCAGCACGCGGTGCAGCGTTACAACGTCGGCGACCTCGCCAACGCGCGCGCGCAGGCGGGGCAAGCGCTGATCGCGGCGAATCGCGCGGCTCCGCTCGTCATCCCGGAGCTGCGTTCGACGATCCCGCAGACGAGCGCACTGCAGACCGCGCCGTTTCCGCCCGCCGGCGGGAGCGTCGCGCAGGTCGACGCCGATGCGTTCGTCGCGCAGGCGCGCGGTGCAGTTGCGAACTGCGCCGCGCTCCGCTCGCCGAACACGGCTGCGGCGGCCGCGAAACTTTCGTCTGCGCAGGGCGCTGCGCGCGGCGGCCGTTACATCGAAGTGCGCAGCGACGCGCGTGCCGCGGTCGATCTGTGCGCGGCGGCTACTTCAGCGCGTCCTTGATCGCGGTCTCGATCTCGACCGGGTTCATTTCCCCGAGACGATAGGTCCGCACGACGCCGCGGCGATTGATGAACACGTGCACCGGCATCGCGATGGCGCCATACGTCTTGCCGACCTCGCCGCTCTCGTCGACGGCGACCACGCCATACGGGTTGTCGTACTTCTTCTGAAACGCGACGGCTTGCCCGGGCGCGTCGAGTTCGTCGATCCCCAGCACCTGCAGGCCGCGCGGCGCGTACTTCGCCCGCAGTCTCTTGATCGACGGCGCTTCGGCGTTGCACGGCCCGCACCACGACGCATAGAAGTTCAGATAGACCGGCTTCCCTTTCACGCTCGCGAGCGTCACCGGCTTGCCGTCGGGTGACTTCAGCGCGAACGCCGGCGCCGGCTGACCCTTCTGCGGGACGGCGAGTGCGGTCAGCGGGATGAACGCCAGCGCGGCGGCCGCCGCGATCGGAAGGAATCGCACGCCCGATACAACGCCCGCAAACGGCGGAAAGTTACCTCTGCGCATTAGACCACGCTCGGGAATTTCACCGCTGCGGCGTCCTCGTGCATCTGCGCGATCAGCTCGTCGACCGAATCGAAGCGGCGCTGCGCGCGCACGAAGCGGAAGGCGCGCAGCGCGAGTTCTTCGCCGTATAGCGCGCCGTTGAAATCAAGCAGCCAGGCTTCGACGGTGCGCTCGCGGCCGTCGAAGGTCGGATTCGTCCCGATCGAGACCAGCCCCGGGTAGTTGCGGCCGTCGTGGCGGCCGATGATGCGATACACGCCGTCGGGCGGGAGCAGTTTGTTCGCCGGGACGGCGACGTTGGCGGTCGGGAAGCCCAGATCGTGTCCGCGGCCCGCACCGAACGTCACCGTTCCGCGCACCGCGTAGGGCGCGCCCAGCAGGCGGTCTGCGGTCTCGCCGTCGCCGGCCTGGAGTGCCGCGCGGATCCGCGTGCTCGAGACCCTCTCGCCGTCGGCGAGCGCATTGGGAACGCCGATCGCCGTGCGGCCTTGCGCCGCGAAGTACGATGTCGCGAACGGCACGTCGCCGGCGCGCTTGTGTCCGAAGCGGAAGTGTTCGCCGACGACCATCGCGCGCGCGCCGATCCGCCCCGCGAGCGTCTCGTCGAGAAACTGCGCCGGCGTCAGCGAGGCGATCGCGGCATCGAACGGCAGGACGTATGCTTCGTCGACGCCGGCGCGCGCGAACGCGTTGACCCGTTCTTCGAGCGTCGCGATCATCGGCGGTTCTTGACCGGGCCGCAAGAACGCCGACGGATGCTCGCGGAAGGTCAGCACGGCGCTGCGCTCGCCGGCCCGCCGCTCGCGCAGCGCGGCGCGCACGATCGCCTGATGGCCGAGATGGAAGCCGTCGAAGACGCCGATCGCGACGACGCGCGGACGATCCGGCGCACGATCGGGCAACGCGTGGTGGACTTTCACACGAAGACCTTGCGCGGCGCGAGCAGCGCGCCGACGGTCTCCCCGACGCCGACGAGCACGCGCGACGAGTCGCGCACGAAGACGTGCTTGTCGGGCGGCGGTTCGGCGAGCGGGACGAGCCGGCCGGCGCGAAAATCCGTCGCGAGCCGCGCGTCGAGGACGACGGTCGGGATCGGGATGACGCGCTCGGGCGAGATCAGCGCGCCGCCGGGGTCGCGCTCGACCTCGTCGTACGTGAGCGCCTCGGAGAGCACGAACGGCCCCGACGCCTCGCGCAGCAGCGCGCCCATGTGACCGACGGTCCCGCACGCCGCAGCGAGATCCTCGCACAGCGTACGCACGTACGTCCCTTCACTGCAGGCGATGCGCAGCCGCACGACGTTCGCGTCGCGGCCCAGCACGGCGATCGCGTAGATGGTGATCGTGCGCGGCTTGCGTTCGACCGTCGTCCCGGCGCGCGCGAGATCGTAGAGCCGCCTGCCGCCGCTCTTGACGGCGCTGAACATCGGCGGGATCTGCTGCACCGCGCCGATGAACGACGGCAGCGCCGCGTCGAGCCGCGCGTCGACGTCCGGCGGAACGTCGCGTTCCACGAGTGTCTCGCCGGTCGCATCGCCGGTCGTCGTCGCACGTCCGAGCACCAGCGTGCACACGTACCGCTTGCGCCGGTCGGTGATGAGGGGGATCAGTCGCGTCGCCCTGCCGAGCGCGATCGGAAGGACGCCCGCCGCCTGCGGATCGAGCGTGCCCACATGTCCGATCGCGAGCTTCCCGGCCGGATCGCGGTAGACGCGACGCAGACGCGCGCCGAACTGCGTCGACGACGGTCCCGCCGGCTTGAACAGGTTGACGAAGCCGAGCACGATCAGACGGGCGGTTCTACAACCCCTGCGCGCGCAGCGCCGCGTGCACGCCGTCGACCGCTTTGCGCAGGTCCCGCTCGGGATAGGTCAAGCCGGACGCCATGAAGTGGCCGCCGCCGCCGAGCATCGCCGCCGCGGCCTGTACGTTGATGCGGCCGCGCGATCGCAGGCTCACGCGCACCGCGCCCTCGTAGTCTTTGAACAGCGCCGCGCATTCGACGCCGTCGACCGCGCGCAGATGCTGGACGATCTCTTCGGTGTCTTCGCCGTCGGCGTTCGCTTCGCGCAGCATCGCCTCGTCGACGTACGTCCAGCAAAACCGGCCGTCGTCGTCGAGCACTGCGCGTTCGAGCGCCATCCCGAGCAGTTTCGTCGCCGCGAAGCGCTTATTCGCGAAGATCTGATCGGTGATCAGCGGCTTGTCGGCACCGAGTTCGATCATCTCCGCCGACATCCGCAGCACCGCGGGCGTCGTGTTCGTGTGCATGAACGCGCCGGTATCGGTCATGATCGTGGTGAGGATGCAGGTCGCGATCTCGGGCGTGATCGTCACGCCCAGCGCGTGCAGCAGCCGCAGGACGCAGGTCCCCGTCGAAGCCTCGGTCGGGAGCACGTAATTGAACGCGCCGAAGTGCGAGTTGCCGAGGTGATGATCGATGTCGAGCATGTGCTCGCGCGGGATCGCCGGGAGATACTCGCCGGCCCGCGTGAAATCGCTCATGTCGCAGAACACCCACAGCGTATCCGCGGGCAGATCCGCCGCGACGTCTCGCGTCACGTCCTCCGAGTCCGGCAGAAAACGCAGGTTGCGCGGGACGGGATCCTGCTGAAAATACGCGACGCGCTTGCCGAGCTGCTTGAGCGCGAGCCCTAACGCGAGCCCCGCGCCGAGCGTATCGCCGTCCGGCTTCACGTGCGAAACGAACACGAACGACGAACGGCGCCGCAGCTCCGCGACGACTTCGTCGGTGGTATTCGACTCTGCGACGGTCGTCTCGGCGCTACTCATCGATCACCTTGGCACGCTCCAGCGTCTTGTGCAGCGCGATCGCCCTCTCGGTCGTCCGATCCTCGACGAACGTGAGTTCCGGCGTGTACCGCAGGTCGATCGCGTTCCCAAGCTCGCCCCGCAAAAACCGCGACGCGCTCGCGAGCGCATCCATCGTCTGACGCGCCACATGCCGGTCGCCGATGATCGAGACGAAGACCTTGCAATGCTTCATATCCTGCGTGATCTCGCAGCGCACCACCGTCACAAACCCCAACCTTGGATCCTTGAGATCCTCGCCGATGATCTTCGCCAGCGCCCGCTGGATCTCATGATCGATCTTCGCCTGCCGCTGCTGCTTCACGGTTGCACGACGCTCCGCTCTTGCTGCGCGCCCCCCACGCTCGCGCGCGGGGCCCCCCGACGCGCCCTCGCAACGACCTGACGGCACGCGGAAGATTTCGCTGCGCTCGGTCCATCACCGGAGTGGCGACCTGATACAGGATCGTGCCGGCGTGGGCGGCGCGTGTGAGGCCGCGCCGGGGCGTTCGAGCAATTCGCGAAGCCAGGATGGCGAGAGCGAATTGTCGACCGAGCAGCGATTTTCCATGGATGGAAAATCGCGGGCGTCCCCGGAGCAGCCTCACACGCGCCGCCCACGCCCGCCACCACGTCCAGCATTAGGCCGGCTGGAGTTCCGGGGCGACGAGTTCGGAGGTCCAAGCCTCGATAACGTCGCCCGCTTTGAGGTCGGCGAAGCGCGCAACTTGGATGCCGCACTCGAAGTTCTCGTTGACTTCGCGCACGTCGTCCTTGAAGCGCCGCAGCGACTCGATCTCGCCGTCGAAGACGACCGCCGCGTCGCGAAGGACGCGCACCTTCGAGTTGCGCGTGATCTTCCCGCTCTGCACGTAGCAGCCGGCGATCGTGCCGACCTTCGAGACCTTGAAGATCTCGCGAACCTCCGCGCGGCCGAGCACGACTTCGCGGAACTTCGGCGCCAGCATCCCGACCATCGCTTTTTTCAGATCGTTTTCGACGTCGTAGATGACCTGGTAGAAGCGCAGATCGACCTGGTCCGATTCGGCGAGGCGTTTGACCGCTTCGTCGGGCCGGATGTTGAACCCGATCAGCACCGCGTTCGAGGCCGAGGCGAGGTTGACGTCGTTTTCGGTGATCCCGCCGACGCCGGCGAGGATGACGCGGATGTCGACCTCGGACGTCGAGAGCGATTCCACCCGCGAGCGGAGCGCTTCGACCGAACCTTGACCGTCGGCTTTGAGGATGAGGTTGAGCGTCTTTTGACCGCTGTCGGCCGGCATCTGCATGAACGTCTCGAGCGAGACGCGTGCGCCCCCGGCACTCGCCGCCATGCGGACGTCGCGGCGTTTCGTCGACCGTTTCGCGGCCGCTTCGCGAGCCGTCTTTTCATCGGAGACGACCATGAGCGTGTCGCCCGCCGACGGGACGTCGCCCAGGCCCATGATCTCGACGGGAACCGACGGTCCGGCCTTCTTCGTCTGCTTGCCCTTGTCGTCGATCAGCGCGCGGATCTTGCCGTACGTCGGCCCGACGACCACGACGTCGCCGACCCGCAGCGTTCCCGTCTGCACGAGCACCGTCGCGACCGGACCGCGGCCGCGATCGAGCGCCGATTCGATGACGACGCCGCTGGCGCGCCGGTGCGGGTTGGCTTTGAGTTCCTTGAGATCGGCTTCGAGCAGCACGGTCTCGAGCAGCTGCGCGATGTTGTTCCCGGTGCGCGCCGAGACGGGGACCATCTCGATCTTCCCGCCCCATTCGACGGGCTGCAGACCTTCTTCGGTGAGCTGCTGCTTGACGCGATCGGGCTGCGCGTCTTCCTTGTCCATCTTGTTGATCGCGACGACGATCGGCACGTTGGCGGCCTTGATGTGCGAGATCGCTTCGCGCGTCTGCGGCATCACGCCGTCGTCGGCCGCGACGACGAGGATCGCGACGTCGGTGACCTTCGCACCGCGCGCGCGCATCGCCGTGAACGCTTCGTGACCCGGTGTGTCGATGAACGTGATCGGGCGCCCGTCCTGCGAGACGGTGTACGCGCCGATCTTCTGCGTGATCCCGCCCGCTTCGCCGCCCGCGACGTTCGCCGCGCGAATGCGGTCGAGGAGCGAGGTTTTGCCGTGGTCGACGTGACCGAGGACGGTGACGACCGGCGGCCGCGGCTGCAGCATCTCCGGCTTGTCCTCTTCCTGCTCGACGACGACTTCTTCGCCGGCTTCCTTGACGATCGCGTTGAAGCCGAACTTGCGCGCGACCGCGATCGCCTGATCCGACGAGATGTTCTGGTTGATCGTCGCCATCGTGCCCATGCGGATGAGCTCGCGAATGACGTCCGCGGCCGGGACGATCATCGAAGTCGCGAGCTCCTGCACCGTGAGCACGTCGGGGATCTCGATCGATTCGAGCTTCTTCGACGGATCGTCATGGCGTTCGTAATCCGCGCCGCCTTTGCGGCGGCGCTGCTTCTCGAGCAGCATCTCCGCATCGCGGGCCTTCTTCGCTTCGAGCTGTTCGCGCGTCGAGCGGCCGCGGCCGCCGGGACGTCCGCCGGGTGCTCCGGAGGACGGCGACGGGCCGCCGCCGCTCGGCGGCGACATCGGGCCGCCGGGACGCGGCGTGAACGGACGGGCACCGCCGGGCGCGGTCGCGCCCGGGATCGGGCGGAACGGACCGTTGCCGGCCGGCCGGCGCGGCGCGCCGGGCCCCGCGCCCTGCGCTCCCGGCGTGCCGGGACGGGGCTGCTGATACTGACCGGGGCCGCCCTGACCGGGCCGTGGCGCGACGCCGGGGCGGCCGGGGATCTGCCCGTTCCCCTGGCCCGGCGGGTTGAGCGGCCGGGCGGGCGGACGCGGGGGACGGATTGACGACTGGCCCGAGGGGACCGGTTGCAGGGTCGGGATCGGTTCGTTCGGAGCGCTCGGGCGGCGCGGCGGCAGCGGGCCGGGCTGGCCGGGACGCGGGACGACGCCGGGGCGCGGCGGCGCGGCGGACGTTCCCTGCGGTGTGGCGGCGGCCGGCGCGGCGGCCGCAGGCATCTCGGCCGCGGGCGCGGCCGGCTGCTGCGTGGGCGGCGCGGCGCGGCGCACCGGCGCGTTGGGCACCGGGCGCAGTTGCGGAACCGGAGCGGACGGCGCAGCGGGCTTGCCGGACGGTGCGGAGGGAGCCGACGGCGTCACGGCCGGCGAGCTAGGCGCCGGCGATTCCGCGGGCGGCGCCGAGGCCGCGACGCCGTTCGCCGGCGCGGGCGGGGCCGCCGGGGCGACGGGCGCGGCAGGCGACGGCGCAGCCGGAGCGGCGGCGACCGGGGCGGCCTGCGCAACCGGGGGCGCCGCAGGCGGGGCGGCCTGCGCAACGGCAACCGGAGCCGGCGCGGACGCGGCGGCGGGCTTGGCCTTGGGCGCGGCTTTGGCGCCCTTCAGCTGTGCGCGCAGGAGGTCGGCGACCTTCGGCTCGACGACGCTGAGTTGGTTCTTCGCCTCGAGACCCAGGCGCCCGAACAGCGCGAGGAGGTCTTTCGAGGTCATGCCGAGCTCTTTGGCGAGCTCGAAAATCCTGGGTTTACCGGTTGCCATGCAATCCTTCTAGAAACGGCGCCAACGCGGGCGCCACCGCCCTTATTTCATTCCGAAGTCTCCGTGACCCGGGGTCACCATTGTAGCAGAGCTTCGACATTGAACCCCGGATAACGTTTGTTCTTTGCAACCCGTTCCGCACAGGCGCGCGAACACAGATAGGTCCCGCGCCCGTCGGCGCGTCGCCCCGCGTCGGCCGTCCAGCGGCCGTCCGCGCCGCGCGTGAAGCGGCGCAGCGCCGGCTGCGGGAAGACCGTCCGGCAGCCGACGCACGTTCGGGCGGGAATCATTCGTTCGTGAACATCTCCCGCTTGAACTCCTCGAGCCGGCGCAGCAGCTCGTCCTGATCGATCGCCGCCTCTTCGGCCTCTTCGCCCTCGGCGAGCACCTCGACGCTCTCCGGCTCGCCCTCCTCGACCGTCGTCCCGGCCGCGCGCGCCTCGCGTTCGGCAAGGTAGCGCTCGCGGGTTTCGGCGGCTTCCGAGTCGCTGGTGATGTTGAGGTGCCAGCCCGTGAGGCGCGTTGCGAGCCGCACGTTCTGACCCTCGCGCCCGATCGCCAGCGAGAGCTGGTGGTCGGGAACGGTGACCAGCCCGATCCCCTCTTCCTCGAACAGCTCGACGCCGAGCACCTTCGCCGGCGCGAGCGCGTTGGCGATGAAGGTCGGCAGATCGGGAGCCCAGCGGATCACGTCGATCTTCTCGCCGCGCAGTTCGTCCGAGACGTTCGCGACCCGCGACGACTTCGGCCCCAGGCACGCGCCGACCGCGTCGATCTCCGGCCGCTTCGAGGTGACCGCGACCTTCGTGCGGGCGCCGGGCTCGCGCGCGATCGCCATGATCTCGACGATGTCGTCCTGGATCTCCGGGACCTGGAACTCGATCAGCCGCTGCACGAGACCTTCGGCGGCACGCGAGAGCACGACCAGCGGGCCCTTGTTGGTCTTGCGCACGTCGAGCACGTAGGCGCGGATGCGGTCGTTGATGCGGTAGTTCTCGCGCGGCACCTGTTCGGAAAACGGAAGCAGCGCTTCGGTCTTGCGATCGTCGAGCAGGACGTACATGTTGCGCTGCTCGTAGCGCTGCACCGTGCCCAGCACGATGTCGTGCAGTTTCGCCGAGTACGTGTTGTAGACGGTGTCGCGCTCTGCTTCGCGGATGCGCTGCACGATGACTTGCTTGGCGGTCTGCGCGGCGATGCGCCCGAAATCGCGCGGCGTCACGACCTCGTCGTAGAAGTCGCCGGGCTCGTAGCGCGAACCCGCCTCGCTCTTGGCGATCTCGAGCTTGGGATCTTGCACTTCGTCGTCGGCGACGACGTTGCGGCGGTGATAGACCTGATAGTCGCCGGTCTGGCGGTCGATCGTGACGATCGCGTTCGCTTCGCCGCCGAAGTTGCGCTTGTACGCGGAAATGAGCGCGGCTTCGAGCGCCTCGAGCAGCGACTCGAAGCTGATGTTGCGTTCGTTTTCGATCTCGCGGAGCGCCGCGATCATCTCTGCGTTCATTTCCGTTTCTCTCGTTGTTTCGCGCGCTGGAGGTCGGCGCGTACGTCGTATTCCAAGTTTGCCGATTTGACGACCGCGAGCGGGATCGGCAGTTCGCTGCCGTCGCGGGTGAGGATCACGTTGGTGCCGCGGACGCCCTCGAGGGTTCCGCGGTGCGTCTTCGCGCCGCCGATCGCGAGCGTGGTGACGACTTTGGCGGCGCGTCCGGCGAAGCGCTCGTAGTCGGAGGGTTTCGTCAGCGGGCGATCGAGACCGGCCGACTCGATCTCCAGCGTGTAGGGATCGGGGAAGGCGTCGAGCGCGGCGTTGATCCGGGCGGCGATCCGCTCGCAGGTCGCGACGTCGACGCCGCCCTCGCGATCGACGGTCACGTGCAGCGCGGTATCGCGGCGGTGCCGCTGCGCGCTAGTTGCGACGACTTCCACGTCCCGGAACTCCGGCTGATGCGGCAGCGCGTGCACGACCCGCTTGAAGGCTTCGGTGAACAGACCCTGCGGCTCCGTTCCGTCCATCGCCCCTCCCTTCATCCGCATCCCGGCGTCAGTACGATCCTTTGCTCTTACAACAGAGAAGCGCGGGCAGTGCCCACGCTTCCAGCGTCAACTCCAACCGAGATCATACGACGGCGGTGCCGATTCGTGCAACCCGCGCCGGCCACTACGGGTGGCGGGGCACCGGGGTTTGGAGCGAACCCGGCGTCACGGCCCGGATCCGCGGGTCGTTGCACGAGATCGCGTGCCGTTCGATCACCTCGGGCTTGAGATCGGGGTTGCGGTCGGGGAACTGGGCCTTGTTCGGATCGAACCGGCCGGGCGGCGGCAGCAGCGGGTGGTCGACGATCGTGAACGCGATGCAGACCTCGCGCCCGAAGGCGTCACGCTTGCGCTCGTACACGTAGGATACCGAATCGGGGTTGCGCGCGGTCCGCGGCGTGCGGAGTATCCCGAAGGTCTTGGCGAGGATCTCGAGCGGGACCGCGACGAGCTTCTCGTACTCGGCGGCGACCGTCGCGGGGTCGATCCCGCTGTTGCCGTAACTGCGGTAGGTGTCGACCGCGCCGTGCGGGAGCAGGCCGCGGAGTTTGTCGTTGAGCGAGTTTCCGGACCCGGCGGGCGGCGCGCTCGCCCCGGCGGCCGCGCCGGGCGGTGCGGCCGGGTTCGCCGTCGTCCCCGTTCCGAGCGGCGCCGCGGGGGCCGAGCCGGGGGCTCCCGGCCGCGCGCCGCTCCCAGGTCCCGGGGTCGCCCCGCGGCCGGCACCCGGTGCGCCCGGCGACGCGGAGGCGCCCGGCAGCGCGGAGGCACCGGGCTTCGGGCCGCTCGCGGGCTGCGGACCCGTCGTCCCAGCCGGCCGGGGCGTCCCGGCGAGGGCGGCCGACGCGAGCGGCCGCGGCGTCCCGGGCGCTGCGGTCGGCGCCGTCGAGGCTTGCGCGACCGCCGCGGGGAGGGTGGGCGCCGCCGTCGCTCGCGCCGTCGGAGCGGAGGTTGCCGGGGCACGGGTCGGTGCCTCGGTCGGCACCGCCGTCGCCGGGACCGCGGTCGGCGGCGCCGTGGGGGCCGTGGTCGGGCGGACGGTCGGCGCGGCCGTCGGGGCGAGCGTCGGCGGCAGGGTCGGCGCGACGGTCGGGGCGACCGTCGGCTGCTTCGTCGGGGCGACGGTCGGCGGGACCGTCGGCGCGACGGTCGGCTTGAAGGTGGGCGGCACCGTCGGCGGGGCGGTTTCCAGCGCGAGAAGCGGGGTCGGCGCGACCGTCGGCACCCTCGTGGGACGGACCGTCGGCGGGATCGTCGGGGGGAGCGTCGGCGGCTCGGTGGGCGCGGCCGTCGGCTGCGGCGACGCCGACGGCCGCTGGACCGCGAGTTCGTGTTTCTTCGGCGGCGGGGTCGGCGGCAAGGCGATGCGTTTCGGTGTGGGCCGGACGCGAACGACAGGCCGAACCGGGACGGGGCTGGGCGGAGGCGCGGGCGTCGGCGTCACCGCGAGGGCGGGCGGCGCGGTCGGGGCCGGCGGAACCGGCGTTGGCGTCGGAGCCGATACGAGGACGATCCGGTCGGCGGTGATGCTCCCCTCGCTCGTCGTCTCGCCGGTCGGCACGGCAAGCCACAGCGCAACCAGGATGGTCAGCGCGTGGATGATGAGGGAGACGCCCAGCGAGACAACATCGCGCCGTCGCGACGGCCGCTCGATGTGGGCGTCGGGCGGCGGCGACTCCGGCGTCACGACGGGCGCTCTCTTTCTTCTGCCGCGTCGAACACCATGCAGGCGCGCGGAAAGAGCGTGCGCCCTTTGGCCGATGTGACGGTGATTTCTCCCAGCCGCAGGACCAACGGACTACTCGCGGAACGCCGCGCGCCGATGCAGCCGCCGCCGAAACGCACGAAGATCGTCGCCACGGTCGGTCCCGCCTCGCGCGACCCGGAGATGCTGCGCGCGCTCTTCCTCGCCGGCGTCAACGTCGTGCGCTTGAACTTCTCGCACGGAACGCACGACGAGCACGCGGCGACGATCGCCGACGTGCGCCGCGTCGCGCGCGAACTCGGCCTGCACGTCGCAGTGCTGCAGGATCTCCCCGGCCCGAAAGTCCGCACCGGCACCTTCGCCGGCGGCACGGGCTCGGTGATGCTCGCGCCGGGCGCGACCTTCACCCTGTGCACCGACCTCGTCGACGGCGACGCGCATCAAGTCTCGGTCTCGTATCCGGGCCTCGCGCGCGACGTCGAACCCGGCAAGCGCATCTATCTCGCCGACGGCGCGATCGCGCTGCACATCGACGCGGTCGACGGCGGCCGGATCACGACGACGGTCGAGACCGGCGGCGAACTGCGCGAGAAGCAGGGGATCAACTATCCCGACGGGACGCTCGAGCTCGACGCGGTGACCGACCGCGATCTGGAGCATCTCGACTTCGGGATCGCGCAGAGCGTCGACTGGGTCGCGGTCTCGTTCGTGCGCACCGCGCAGGACGTGCGCTGCGTGCAGGAACGCATCGCCGAAGCGCAGCGCACGATCCCGGTGATCGCGAAGATCGAGAAGCACGAGGCGCTCGAACACATCGACGCGATCCTCGCGACCGCCGACGGGATCATGGTCGCACGCGGCGATCTGGGGATCGAGATCCCGCTCGAAGACGTCCCGCTGACGCAGAAAGATCTGATCGCGCGCGCGAACCGCGTCTCGAAGCCGGTGATCACCGCGACGCAGATGCTCGAGTCGATGATCTCGTCGCCGCGGCCGACGCGCGCCGAGGCGACCGACGTCGCGAACGCGATCCTCGACGGGACCGACGCGGTGATGCTCTCAGGCGAGACGGCGCGCGGCGCGTACCCGCTCGAAGCGGTCCGCACGATGGCGCGCATCGCGCTGCACGTCGAGGAACACTACCCCCACCTCGAGATGCGCGCGCGCCGCATCTCGTCGGAGTCGTCGGTGGTCGAGACCGACGCCGAGATCGGGATGTCGATCGCCGAGTCGGCGGTGCGCGCGGCCGACACGCTGGGCCTGCGGCTGATCGTCAGCGGCAGCACGACGGGAAACACCGCGCGCTACGTCTCGTCGTTCCGTCCGCGTGCGAAGATCGTCGCGCTCACGCCGCTCGAAGACGTCGCTCGCCGGATGGCGGTGGTGTGGGGCGTGGAGTCGTCGGTGGTGCAGTCGTACCGCTACATCGAAACGCTGATCGAAATCGCGGAAGCGCGGATCGTCGCCGAAGGCCACGCCGCGCCCGGCGAGACGATCGCGATCACCAGCGGGATGCCCGTCGGCGCCGGCGGTACCAACGTCCTCAAAATCCACCGCCTCCCCGTCTCACCCTAAGCCTCGTCGCGCTGAGCTTGTCGAAGCGTCGTCCTTGACGTGCACGAAGGCGGCGGCGCTTCGACAGGCTCAGCGTGACAGGGGGCGGACTTCGCGGTCGATGGCTGCGGCGAAGTCGTCGACGTCGTCTTCGGTCGTGTCGAAGGAGCACATCCAGCGCACCACGGACGCCTCGTCGTCCCACACGTAGAAGCGGCGCGAGACCTGCAGCGGCGCGATCGCCGCGCGCGGGACCTGCACGAAGACGCCGTTCGCGTCGACCGAATACGCGAGCCGGACCCCGCGGATGCGCGCGAGATGCGCCGCAAGCCGGCGCGCCATCCGGTTCGCATGCGCCGCATTCTCGAGCCACAACCCGTCGGCCAGCAGCGCCTCGAACTGCGCGGCGACGAAGCGCATCTTCGAGGCAAGCTGCATCCCCTGCTTGCGCACGAACGGCAGCAGCGCCGCCGCCGGATGCGGGCGCGTGAAGACGACCGCCTCGCCGAAGAGCAGGCCGTTCTTCGTCCCGCCGAACGTGAACACGTCGACCCCGGTCTCCACCAGCATCGCGCGCAGATCGCCGCCCAGCGCGGCGGCGGCGTTCGCGATCCGCGCGCCGTCGACGTGAAAGAGCAAACCGTGCTTGCGCGCGACGTCGCCGAGCGCACCCAGCTCCGAGATCGCGTATACCGTCCCCACCTCGGTCGATTGCGAGATCGAGATCGCCGCGGGCTGGACGTGGTGCGGATCGCCGATACCGTGCATCTGACGCTCGACGTCGTCGGGGGTAAGCTTTCCGTGATGGACCGGAACGTCGATCAGCTTCGCGCCGGCGAAACGCTCGAAGGCGCCGCCTTCGTCGACGTTGAGGTGCGCGAACTGCGGACAGATCACCGCCTGGTGCGGGCGCAGCGCCGCGGCGAGCGCGATCACGTTCGCGCCGGTGCCGTTGAAGGCGAAGAACACCTGCGCATCGTCGCCGACGAGCCGCCGGATCGCCGCCGTCGCGCGTTCGGTGTACGGATCGTCGCCGTAACCTGCGACGTGCCCGGCGTTGGCGTCGGCGATCGCCGCGAGTACGGCCGGGTGCACCCCCGCGTTGTTGTCGCTGGCGAAGGCGCGGCGGGCGTCGGCGGTCTGCATCGCGCGGAGCCTTCCGGCTCGCGCGCCGCGGCTCCTTACGGCGCGGCGGTCGCGCTTCCGACAGTCCCCTCGTCGGCGGCGAAGTCGGCGTAGTCCGCTTCGAGTTCGGCTTTCATGCGCGGCAGATCGATCGTGGCGAACTGCTGCGTGACGACGGAGCGCGTCGCCGGGTTCGGCACGTACGTCTGCGTCAGCGCGATCGTGCCGCCGTCATTGCGCGACCAGACCGCGCGCAGGATCCGGCCGCGCAGCGGATCGACGGTGACGTCGAGCGTCTTCACCATTAGCCGCGTCTTGGGCGTCAGCCGCAGGACCGGCTGCGCCGCGGTCGATTGCGGCGCGAAGGCGATCTCGTAGCGCGAAGGCCACTGCGCGGGATCACCGAGATCGTACTTCATGTCGGAGAACGCCTTGGCGATCAGCGGGACGCCGCGGAAGACGAAGCGGTAGAGTCCGGGCCGTTTGTACCACGAGTCGCCGTGCAGCGTCATGCGGATGAACGGGAAGACACGCAGGCGCACGTGCAGCGCGACGGAGGCCTTGTACGCAGTCGGCTGATCGGGCGACGCCGCGAGCGCGGCCAGCACGCCGCCGACCGTCGGCTCCTCCTGGGCGAGCGCGCCGAGCGGAGCGAGGGCGAGGAGCGCAGCGCCCAGCAGCGTCCGCATTGTCAGATCCTACCCCTCCGGGGTCCCTCCAGCGAGCGGCGGACGCGTTTCCTCATTGCTTCCTAAGGCAAGCTGCTCGCGGAGCCGCGCGTAGCGCTCCGCGATCGCCGCAGGATCGAAGGCGGCGATCGCCGCGTGACGTTGCGCCTGTGCGCCTTCCCAGGCGGACGCGATCGATTTCCACGCGTCTACGACGCCGGCGGCGATCCCCTCGGCGCCTTCCGGGACGAGCCATCCGACCGGATAGGGACCCAGCGTGTCGGCGAGACCCTCGAAGTTGGTCGCGACGATCGGGACGCCGTCGACGAGCGCCTGCAGGAGAGCGTACGGCAGAGCATCGCGGCCGCGCGGGACGATGGCGACGTCGATCCCGGTGAAGAACTCGTGCGGGGGGAGATCGTCGAAGAACGTCACTTCGTGAAGCACGCCGCGCCCGCGCGCGTACGCGCGCACCAGATTGCGCGACGGACCGGTCCACTCGAACCACACCCGCGCCTCGGGATAGCGCATCTTCACCTGGGTGAGCGCGTCGATCGCCTGTTCCCACGTCTTGTCGCCGCCCAGCCGTCCGAGATAGCCGACGATCGGTCCGTTGCGTCCCGGCGGCCGCTGAAGGACTTCGCCGTGCGTCGGCGTCACGCCGGGCGGAATCACGTGCACGCGCTCGGCCGCAACACCGAAACGCTCGACGACCTCGTCCGCGAGCGTCGCGTACGCGCACGTGACGGCGCCCGCGCGCTGGATCAGTTCCGGCAGCCGTTTCTCGATGAACTGCTTGGGGATCTCGCCGTCGACGATCGGATCGAGCAGCGTCACCAACGTACGGGCAACATAGGGCGGCGGGAGCGCGCCGAGCGCAACGGCGGCGGCGGTCCAGCCGACGGCGTGCACGGCGTCCGGCGCGTGATAGTCGACCGCGCGGCGCAGCGCGCCGATCGAGCGCAGCACGCTGAAAAGCCCGGCCGGCTTCCACGACTCGATCGTGACACCCGATCCGCGCATTGCCTTCCCCTCCGCGTCGGGCGCCAGCACGCGCACGTCGCCGCGGCTCGCGGCGTCGGCGACCAGCGCCGCGAGGGTGCGCCGGTGCGCCTCGCCGCCCGCCGATGCGAGGAACAGCACGTTCATCGCGCGCGCGCCGCCTGCGCGGTGCGCCGCGACGCATCGATCAGCGCGCCGGCATGCTCGAGCGCGACGCCGCGTTCGTCGCCGGCGAGCATGCGCGCGATCTCGGCCGTGCGCCCGCGCGCGTCGAGCGGGAGCGCCTCGATTGTCGTCGCCTCGCCGCGCGCGTGTTTGCGCAGCGCGACGTGCGCGTCCCCGAACGAGGCGATCTGCGCGAGGTGGGTGACGCACACGACCTGCGCGTTCTCCGCAAGCCGGGCCAGCCGCGCGCCGACCGCGCTCGCGGTCGCACCGCCGATCCCGGCATCGATCTCGTCGAAGACGAGCGCGGTCCGTTCGCGGCGGTCGGCCAGGACGACGACGAGCGCGAGCAGGACCCGCGAGAGTTCGCCGCCGGACGCGACGCGCGCGAGCGGCCGCAGCAGTTCGCCCGGATTCGCCGCGAACCGCAGCTCGGCGCGTTCGCCGCCGTGCGGCCCGATCTCCGCGAGCGGTTCGAGCGCGACCTCGAGCGTCGCGGCCGGCATCGCGAGCGCGGCGAGTTCGTCACGCACCGCGCGCGCCAGCGCGCCTGCGGCGTCGGCGCGCAGCGCGGTCAGCTCGGCGGCGCGCGCCGCGAGCGCCGCCTCGCGTTCGCGGACCGCGCGCTCGGCCTGCGCGATCCGCGTATCGCGTTCGTCGACGTCCGCGATCGCCGCTGCGAACGTCTCGCGCTGCGCGCCCACCTCCGCCAGCGTTCCGCCGTACTTCTTCTTCAGCCGGTCGAGCGCGTCGAGACGCGCGCTCAGCGCGTCGAGCTCCGCCGGGTCGAGTTCGATCGCTTCGCGCTCGCGGGCGATCCGCGCCGCAAGTTCGTTTGCGTCCGACTGCAGCGCGCCGGCGGCGGCGGCGAGTTCGGCGAAGCGTTCGCCGTAGCGCGCGAGCGCCGCGAGCCCGGACTCGGCTGCGCCGAGCGCGTCGACCGCACCGCCCTCGTCTTCGAGGGCCGCCGACGCCGCCGCGAGCGACGCCAGGATCCGTTCGGCGTCGGCGAGCACGTCGCGGCGCTCGCGCAGGCGTTCGTCCTCGTTGTCGTCCGCGATCGCCGCGGCGTCGATCTCGGCGAGCGCGAAGCGCGCGAACTCGATCCGCGCGAGCGCGCGGCCGTCGTCGTCGCGCAACGCGGCGAGCCGCGCGCGCGCTTCGCGCACGTCGTCGCAGCGTTCGCGTACGTCGTCACGAAGCGCGAGCGCCGGCGCGCCCGCGTAGCGGTCGAGGAGGTCGATCGCATAGGCGGGGGCGAGGAGCCGTTGCGCCTCGTGCTGCGAGACGATGTCGACGAGCGTTCCGATCGCGTCGCGCACCTGGCTCGCGCCGGCGGCGACGCCGTTGATCCGCGCCTGGGACCGGCCGCCGGCCAGCACCTCGCGGTGCACGATCACGTCGTCGTCGTCGGCGAGCGCGAAGCCGGCCGCGGCGAGCCGCGCGCGCAGCGCGGCGTCGGGCGCGATCTCGAGCGAGACGCGCGCGCGTTCCGCGCCGGCCCGCACCACGTCGCTCTCGGCGCGGCCGCCCAGCGCGAGCGCGAGGCCGCCGAGCAGCATGGTCTTCCCCGAGCCGGTCTCACCGGTGACGACGGTGAGGCCGGCGCCGAACTCGAGTTCGGCGCGCGCGATCAACCCGACGTTCTCGAGCGTGAGGCGCAGCAGCGTCACGGCCGGTGCTGCGCCCGTCACAGCGACTTGATCGGAACGCCCCATTGCAGTTTCTCTTCGAGCCGGGCGAAGAACGCTCCCGAGCGGACGCGCGCGAAACGTACGGGCGTGTCGGCGCGACGGATCGTGACGCGGTCTCCGGCCTGCAGGGGGCTCGCGACCATCCCGTCCGTTTCGAGGTTGGCGCGGGTGAGTTCGCCGTCGCAGGTGATCTCGATCGTCGCATCCGTCGGCACGAGCAGCGGGCGCGCGAAGAGCGTGTGCGGCATCAGCGCCGCGACGCCGATCGCTTCGACGCGCGGATGGATGATCGGGCCGCCGGCGCTCAGGAAGTACGCCGTCGATCCGGTCGGCGTCGCGACGATCACCCCGTCGGAGGGGATGTGCGCGACCATCTCGCCGTCGAGCGAGAGCCCGTACGGCGCGAGACGGGCCTGCTCGACGCGCCGGACGACCACTTCGTTCAGCGCGAAGTGACGCTCGCCGTGCCCGGCGACCTGCGCGTAGAGCGCGACGCGCTCTTCGACGCGCAGCGCGATCCCCGCGAACACGCGCGCCAGCGCCGCGAACCCTTCGTCGTTCGCTTCGACCTCGGTGAGAAAGCCGAGCCGGCCCGTGTTGACGCCGAGGATCGGGATTCCGAGCGGGTGCGCGATGCGGGCCGCGCGCAGGAGCGTCCCGTCACCGCCGACGGTGACGAACAATTGCGCTTCGCGGAGATCGCAGCGCGCGACGTCGACGTCGAGTTCCACGCCGGCGCCGTCGACCAGCGCGATCCGCACGTCGTGATCCGCGGCGATGCGCGCAACGTGGCGCGCCGTCTCCGCGGCGCGCGCGCGGATCGTGTTGACGTACAGCGCGATCGCCTTCACGAGGATCGTCCCGGGTCGTGCACCTGCGCGACCAGCGCGTCGAGGACGTCGTCGCTCACCTCCGCACCGCTCCGCCGCAGTTCGTAGAAAAACTCCGCGTTGCCGGCCGGGCCGCGCAGCGGCGAAACCGTCGCGCGCACGGCGCGCACGCCGGCCGCGCGCACCGCGTCGCGCACTTCGCGCAGCACCGCCGCGTGCACCGCTGCGTCGCGGACCACGCCGCCGCCGCCGAGCCGCTCGCGGCCGGCTTCGAACTGCGGTTTGACCAGCGCGACGATCGCACCGCAGTCGCGCAGATAGGCGACCGCGCGCGCGACGATCGTGCGCAGGGAGATGAAGGACGCGTCGACGACGATCAGGTCGAATCCGGCGGGGAACGCGTCGCCGGCGAGGGTGCGGAAGTTCGTCCGCTCGATCACCGTGACGCGCGGGTCGCCGCGCAGCTTCCACGCCAATTGCCCGTACCCGACGTCGAGCGCGGTTACGTGCCGCGCGCCGCGCTGCAGCAGCGCGTCGGTGAAACCGCCGGTCGAGGCGCCGACGTCGAGCGCGTCGAGCCCGGCGGGATCGATCCCGAAGTCGCGCAGCGCGCCGTCGAGTTTCTCGCCGCCGCGGCTCACGAAGCGCGCGGGTTCCTCGACCGCGACCGCGGCGCCGGCGCGCACGTGCGCGCCCGGCTTCGTCGCCGGGACGCCGTCGATGCGAACCTTCCCGGCAAGGATCAAGGCGCGCGCCTGCGAGCGCGTGATCCCGGCCTGCTCTGCGACCGCTGCATCCAAGCGGTTCGCCTCAGATCTCGATTTCGTCGTCATCGAGCGCGTCCTCGACGGGACGCGCGGGGGCGGCGTTGGCGGCGTCGATCCCCGCATGCGCGGTCTTCAGCAGACCTTCGCAGCGGCCGACCAGCTCGCGTCCCTCCTTGTACAGCGCGACGGCGCGCTCGAGATCGGGTTCTTCCGATTCGAGGATCTTCACGATCTGTTCGAGCCGCTGGAGCGAGCCTTCAAAAGAGGCCGATCTGTCGTCCGCCATCCGTCCCTTCGCGTTCGACGCGCGCGTGCAGGTGCCCGCGCGCGAGTTCTGCCGTGATCGTCGTGCCGGGCGGTGCGTCCGCCGCGTCCCGCAGCGGGCGCCCGTCCATCCCTCGCACGATGGCGTATCCGCGTTGCAGGATCGTTTCGGGGTTGTTGCCGTCGAGCGACACCGCGAGCGTGCGCAGCGTCGCGGCGCACCGCTCGAGCAGCCGGCGCAGCGCCGCGTCGAGTCCCGCCGCGGTCGCCTCGGAGCGGCCCGCGGCACGCGCGATGCGCAACGCGGGATCGACGCGACCCAGACGCTGCGCTGCGGCGGCGAGCCGCTCGCGGCGGCGCCGCAGCAGCGTCACGATCTCGCGCGCGAGACCGGCCCGCACCGCATCGAAGCGGCCGCGGCGCTGGGCCAGCCGCGCTGCCGGCCCGGCGGCGTTGAGCCGGCGCTCGTAGCGGTGCAGCGACTCGCGTTCGGCGCTCACGCGCTCGCGCGCTGCCGAGAAAAGCCGGCGGGCGCGCGCGTCGACGAGCTGCCGCCGCGACGATACGAGACGGTCGAGGTCGCGCGCGAGCGTCCGCCGCCGCTCGTCGACCATCCGCAGCAGATCGTCGCGGCGCGGGAGGAGCGTCTGCGCCGCGGCCGACGGCGTCGCGGCGCGCCGGTCGGCGACGAAGTCGGTCAGCGGCGCGTCGCCTTCGTGACCGATCGCCGAGACGGTCGGGATCGGCGACGCCGCGAGCGCGCGCACGACGCGCTCGTCGCTGAACGCGAAGAGGTCTTCGAACGAACCGCCGCCGCGCGCCAGCACGATCACGTCGACGTCGAGCCGCTCCGCGCGCGCGATCGCGGCGGCGATCTCGGGCGCCGCTTTTTCGCCCTGCACCGTGGTGGGCACGACGACGATCTCGACGTGCGGCGCGCGCTCGCGCGCCTGCGTCTCGAAATCGCGCGCTCCCTCGGCGCTGCGCGACGTCACCAGCGCGACGCGGAACGGAAAGCGCGGGAGCGCGCGCTTGCGTTCATCGGCGAAGAGTCCTTCGGCGGCCAGACGCGCCCTGAGCGTCTCGTAGCGCTGGTGAAGTGCGCCGGTTTCGCCTTCGGTGCGCACCTCGAGCACGCGCAGCTGATACGTCGACTTGCGCGGGAACGTCGTCACCGAACCGTAGGCGACGATCTGATCGCCGTTCGCCATCGCCGGGAACGCCGCCGCGGCCTCGCTGAACGCGACGCAGTTCAACAGCGCGTCGCGGTCCTTGAGATCGAAGTAGACGTTGCCGTTCGAGTTGGGCCGGTAGTTCGAGATCTCGCCGCTCACGCCGATGAGCACCAAGTGGCGATTGCCGGAAAGCAGTTTGTTGACGTAGTTCGCGAGCCGCGAGACCGCGACGACGCGCACGTCGGGCCGGCCTGCGATCACGGCGCGGTCGTCGGGTCGGTGAGCGGCGCCTGCACTTGGCCGTCGCCGATGGTGTCGGGTGCCGGCGTCAGCGGCTTCACCGGGGGCGGAATCGCTGGCTGCTGCACGGCCGCGACGGGCGCGGCCGGCGCGGCGGCCGGGACCGGCACCTGCGCGCGCCGATGCCGCGACGGCACTGCGTAGTCGTAGCCGCAGCCATGTCCGGGCTCGGTGCCGGTGAGGAAATACTCGGGCTTGCCGGTCTCGCACAAGCGCACCTTGCGGACTTCGCCCGACGGATACGCGAACTCGTGCTTCGGCGTCTTCGCCAGCGCCGCTTTCATGAAGCGCGCCCAGATGCGCGCGGGGATGTTGCCGCCGTACGATTCGTTCATGCGCGCGTAGTTGTCGTTGCCGATCCAGACCGCGGCGACCAGATCGGGCGTGTAGCCCACGAACCACGCATCACGGAAGCTCGACGTCGTCCCGGTCTTGCCGGCCGCCGGCCGTCCGATCTGCGCGTTCGGATAGCCGGTCCCTTCGTTGATGACCGACTGCAGCATCGAGGTCACGATGTACGCGGTTCCCGCGCTCACCACTTCGGTCTGCTGCGGGTAGGTGTTGTCGAGCACCGGCGTCCCGAGCGTGTCGCGCACGAGCCGGATCGCCGAGGGCGGGATGTGGATCCCCTGGTTGGCGAGCGTCGCGTACCCGACGGCCTGATCGAGCGGCGAGACGCCCGAGGAGCCTAGCGCGAGCGAGAGCGTCGGATCGAGCGCCGCGGTGACGCCCATGCGTTTCGCATATTCGATCACGCGGTCGACCCCGAGATCCTGCGCCAGTTTCACGGCGACGACGTTGCGCGACTGCGCGAGCGCGTAACGCAGCGTGATCGGACCGAGGAAGCGGAAGTCGTCGTCCATCGGCGCCCAGCGCGTCCCGTCGCCCATCGGATACGAGACCGGCGCGTCGTCGACGACCGCCGTCGGCGGACGGCCGGCGTCGATCGCGGCCGTGTACACGTAGGTCTTGAACGACGAACCGGGCTGACGGCGCGCCTGCCACGCGCGGTTGAACTGGTTCTTCAGCGAGAACGGACCGGCACCGCCGACCATCGCGAGGATCTCGCCGGTCGACGGGCGGATCGCGACGAGCGCGCCCTGATGCGCGCCGATCCCCTCGCTCACCGCCGACGCGATCCCCCAATCGACCGCGCTCTGCGCGATCGTCTGGATGCGCGGATCGAGCGTGGTGTAGACTTGCAGGCCGCCTTCGAACGTCGCCCGGCTGCCGAACTGCGACTCGACCTGGTGCGTCGCGAACGTCGTGAACCACGGGAAGCGGTACGAGGTCAGCCCCTGCGGGCGTTCTCCGACGAGGGCGAGCGGCGCGGCTTCGGCCGCGTCGGCTTTCGCGCGCGAGATGAAGCCCGCGTCGGCCATGCGCTCGAGGACGTGATGCTGACGTTCCTTCGCGTGCGCGAGATTGACGTAGGGTGAGTAGTCCGACGGCGCCGCCGGCAAACCCGCGAGCATCGCGGCCTGGCCGAGCGTGAGGCGCCGGACGTCGGTGCCGAAGTAGGTGTGCGCCGCGGCTTCGACGCCGTACGCGCCCGAGCCGAAATAGATCAGGTTGAGGTAGCGCTCGAGGATCTCGTCCTTCGTGTAGTAGCGCTCGATCTCCATCGCCAGCAGCGCTTCCTGGATCTTGCGCGAGTACGAGACCTCGCTCGAGAGGAACAGTCCGCGGGCGAGCTGCTGCGTGATCGTCGACGCGCCTTGGAACTGCTTGTGGCTCCAGTCAGCGACGACCGCGCGCGCGATGCCGTAGAAATCGACGCCGTGGTGCTGGTAGAAGTGCGCGTCCTCGGTGGCGATGAACGCCTCCCGCACGGGGATCGGAATCTTCGCGATCCCCACCCAGGTGCGGTTCTCGCGATAGAGGTTGGCGAGCAGTTCGCCGTCGCGCGCGTACACCTGCGTCGAGCGCGAGGGCTGATAGTCGGCCATCCGGTTGATGTCCGGGAGGTTGCGCGAGTACGACGCGACGATCCCGGCGACGATCCCCGCGAACAGCAGGATCGCGAACAAGGCCGCGATCGCGAGCCACTTGACGATCTGCAGCGCGATCGCGCCCGGGCCGCGCCGCTTTCGCGTGCGGCGCCGCACGCGCGTCCCCGAACCGGCCAGCGCGCGGCTCATCGCGCGGCGCGCTCCATCAGACGGCCCAGGACGCCGTTGACGTAACGGCCGGAGTCTTCGGTCGAGAACTTCTTCGCCAGTTCGACCGCTTCGTTGATGACGACGGCCGGATCGGTCTCTTTGCGATGCCGCAGTTCGAACGCGCCCATGCGCAGCACGATCCGGTCGATCGTCGGCAGACGGTCGAGCGTCCAGCCTTCGAGGAGCGGCGCGATCAGCGCGTCGGATTCGGCTTCCGACTCGAGCGTCCCGAAGACGAGATCGCGCACGAACGCGCGCGCCTCGGAGGCGTCGGTGCGCGCGAGCGTTTCGGTCAGCATCTCATCCGCGGGACGCTTGCCCACCTCGGACCCGTAGAGTGCTTGCAGTGCAAGCTCGCGCGCATGCCGGCGCGACAACGAGGCCACGATCAGACCGTCGCGACCCGCCGGGCCAGCAGCGCGGGGAGCCAGGCGACGCCGATCCCGCCGGCGCGGAACTCCGGATCGGCGAGGATCTCGCGGCAGAAGTCGACCGTCGTGTTCACGCCTTCGATACGGGTTTCGTCGAGCGCGCGTTCCATGCGCAGGATCGCCGATTCACGCGTGCGCCCGACGGCGACGATCTTCGCCAGCATCGAGTCATAGAACGGCGGGACCATCGCGCCGCCGTACACGTGCGTGTCGACGCGGATCCCCGGTCCGCCCGGGAACACGACGGTGGTGAGCGTTCCGGCGGCGGGCGCGAAGTTGTGGTTGGGATCTTCGGCGTTGACGCGCACCTCGATCGCGTGGCCGTGCGGATGCAGATCGTCTTGCGAGAAGCCGAGCGACTCGCCCGATGCGATGCGGATCTGCTCCTTCACCAAGTCGACGCCGTAGATCAGTTCGGTCACCGGATGCTCGACCTGGATGCGCGTGTTCATCTCCATGAAGTACACGTCATCGCCGCTCACCAGAAACTCGAGCGTTCCGGCGTTGGTGTACCCGACGGCGCGGGTCGCCGTCACCGCCGTTTCGTGCAGGCGCGCACGCAAGACGTGATCGAGTTCCGGCGCCGGCGCTTCCTCGATCAGCTTCTGATGCGACGGCTTCTGCACCGAACAGTCGCGCTCGCCGAGGTGCACGACGCCGCCGTGCTCGTCGGCGAGGACCTGCACCTCGATGTGGCGCGGGTTGAGGATCAGTTTCTCGACGTACATGCGGCCGTCTTTGAAGGATGCTTCGGCTTCGGCCTGAGCGGTTGCGAACGCCGTCGGCAGTTCCTCGGGCTCGCTGACCGCGCGCATCCCTTTGCCGCCGCCGCCCGCGGTCGCCTTGAGCAGGACCGGGAACCCGATCCGCTCCGCAACCTCGCGCGCCTCCTCGACCGACGCGACGATGTCGCTCCCCGGCGTCGTCGGGACGCCGGCTTCGCGCATGATGCGCTTCGCCGTCGCCTTGTCGCCCATCGCGTTGATGACCGAGGGTCGCGGTCCGATGAACGTGAGGCCGTGGTCGGCGGCGATCTCGGCGAAGCGCGCATTCTCGGCGAGGAAGCCGTAGCCGGGATGGATCGCGTCGCAGCCGCTGATCATCGCGGCCGAGATGATGTTCGGGATGTTGAGATACGAGCGCGCAACCGGACCCGGCCCGACGCAGAACGCTTCGTCGGCGTGGCGCACGTGCAGCGACTGACGGTCAGCTTCGGAGAAGATCGCGACGGTGGCGACCCCGAGCTCGTGACACGCGCGATTGATGCGAAGCGCGATCTCGCCGCGGTTCGCGATCAGGACTTTGCGGAACATGGGCTACCGCTCGATCGCGAACAGCGTCTGGCCGTACTCGACCGGCTGCCCTTCGGTGACGAAAATCGTCGCGATCCGTCCGGGTCCGCGCGAGCGCACCGGGTTGCGGATCCCCAGCGTCTCGACGTAGGCGAGGTCGCGGTCGCCCTCGAGCATCTGACCTTCCGACACGGCCGGACGGAGCATCCGGACGATCCCCACCACGTCGCTCGCGATCGCGTCGACGGTACGGTCGGCGACGCTCGGCTTCGTCGGCGCATCGGCGTCGTGCCTTGACGCCTGCGCCGAGGCGGACGGCGACGGGGACCGGGGCGAGCGGCGCAGTTCGATCTCGGTTTCGCCCTCGCGGACCCGCAGGCGCGCAAAGCCGCTTTCGGCGAGCGCTCCGGCCAGGGCTCGGGTGCGCGTCGCGATCACGTCGTCGGTCATCCGGCGGTGGGTTCGACGCCCGCGGGGCCCCGCCCCCGGCCCGGTCCGCCGCTACGGACGGAAGGTCAGCCCGATGCTGAACACCGGGACGACGACCCGCGTGCGCAGCTCGCCGCGCAGGCGGGCGAGGTCGGCGCGAAAGACCGGATCGGCGGCGAGCGGCCCGGTCGCGGCGGCGCTCGGCGTCCCGTTGCGCAACAGCACGCCGGCATCGAACGCCAGCGCGAGGCCGCGGATCAGACCGGTTCCGGTCCCCACCCCGGCGTAGATCGACGGCCGGTCGAACGCCAGCCGCGAGGTGACGGTCCCCGTCGCCGCGGCCGGATAGACCCCGCTGCCGACGCGGATGGTGCCGTTCTCATCGCGCGCGGTGTTGTCGACGCGGTCGTTCCCGAACACCAGCCCGCCGCTGATGCGGTAGCGCCCCGCGTAGGGCCGGTAATCGGCGATCACGGCGATGTTGTTGTATTTCGCGGTCGAGGTGTACGGGTTGCCGTCGTACTCGAGCTGCTGCGAGACGCTCGCCGTGTTCGTCGCGAGCCGCAGGCTGAAGTCGTAGAGCAGCGGTTTTTCGAGCGTGATCCCGTCGCCGATCGTGCTGACGTGGACGCCGTACGAGAGCGACGAGAAGACGTCCGCGCGCGCGGCAGCCGGGAGCAGCGTCAGAAGACCAGCGAGCGCCGCGAGGGCGTACCGTCTCATTGCGGCGCGAGTTCGACGACGGCGTCGCGCTCTCCGGGGGGAAGCCGCTCGCACTTCGCCGCGTACTCGGGCGCGATCTGGGCGAGCGGGATCAGCGCGAAGGCTCGCTCGTGCAGGCGCGGGTGCGGAATCTCCAGGTCCGGATCGGCAACCTTCACGTCGCCGTACGCCAGGATGTCGAGGTCGAGCACGCGCGGCCCCCAGCGATAGGTGACGACGCGCCCCTCTTCCGTCTCGATGCGCTTGAGCTCGCGCAGCAGCGCGTGCGGCGCGAGCGCGGTGTCGAGCAGGGCGGCGGCGTTGACGAACGCGTCCTGATAGGTCACTCCCCACGGCGCGCTGCGATAGAGCGACGAACGCGCCGCGACGTCGCCGAGCTCGCCGAGCCGAGCGAACGCGCGGCGGACGTTCGCGGCGGCGTCGCCGACGTTAGAACCGATCCCGATCGCGGCGCGCGGCACGAGTCAGCGGCGTCCCTTGTGCAGCGTCACCACCGGCGTCGCGCCGCCGAGCAGTGCGGGCTTGGCAATCGAAACGGATGCGCGCACGACGCGCGGATCGGCCAGCGCGGCGTCAAGGATGACGTCGCCGAGCCGCTCGAGGAGCGCGAACCGCTCGCGCGCGACGATTCGCACGACGGCAGCGTGGAGGGCCGCGTAGTCGACGGTGTCGGCGAGCGCATCGCTCGCGCGCGCGGCGGCGATCTCGACCTCGAGCCGCAGCGCGATCTCGAACGGCTGCGGAACGTCCTGTTCGCCCGGGTTCGCACCATGCCGCCCGAACACACGAATCCCGCGTAACTCGATGACGTCGCGTTCACGATCCCGCTGCGCTCGCTCCATCGCCATGTGCGTTATGGGAGGCGTTCGGTCCAGCCGGCGGGGCGCCAGCCGCGGACGATCGCGTCGGCGACGCGGACGACGTCGGTCTGTTCGGCGACGTCGTGCACGCGCACGATGTCGATCCCCGCCGCGACGGCGAGCGCGACGGTCGCCGCGGTCCCGAACTCGCGCGCGTCGACCGTGCGGCCGGTGAGTTTGCCGATCGTCGATTTGCGCGACGTCCCGATCAGCGTCGGAAAGCCGAGCGCGACGAGACGGTCGAGCGCGCGCAGCAGCGCGAGACTGTGCTCGGGGAGTTTCCCGAAGCCGATCCCGGGGTCGAGAATTACGCGGTCGGGCGGGATCCCGGCGCGGACGCAGCGTGCCGCCGCATCGTCGAGAAACGCGAGCACCTCGTCGAGGACGTCACGTTCGTACACGGCCACGGCTTTGTTGTGCATCACCACGATCGGCGCCCCGCACGACGCCGCCGCGTCGACGAGCTCCGGCGGCGCGCCCCAGATCGAGTTGAGCAGATCGCCGCCGGCCGCGTGCGCGTCGCGAAAGACTTCGGGCTTGAACGTGTCGACGCTCAGGATCGCATCCGGCGCTGCCGCGCGGATCGCGCGCACCGCCGGGAGCAGCCGCGCGCGTTCGGTCGCGTCGCTGATCGGCGTGTTGCCGGGACGGGTCGATTCCGCGCCGACGTCGATCAGGTCGGCGCCCGCGGCGAGGTGCGCGAGCGCGCGCTGCGCCGCGAGCGCGGGGTCGACGAGCCCGTCGCCGGAGAACGAGTCCGGGGTCGCGTTGACGATCCCCATCACGTAGGTGCGCTCGCCCCAGGCCAGCGCGCGGCCGCGGACGAACAGCGCGCCGCGCCCCCGCGTCAACCGGTCAGACATTGCTCGCCACGTTCGCGAGCCACCACTCTCGCAGCGTCGCGACGACGAACGTCGATCCGGTGACGACGATGACGCCGCCGGCGTCGGCGTTGCGCCGCGCGATCGCGAACGCCTCGACCGGATCGCTGATCGCGCGCCCCCACGCGCCGAGTTCGTGCGCGATCGACGCCAATCGCTGCGGACGCGACGCGGTGCGCCCCGCGACCGAGAACGACGTGAACACAAACGATCCGCCGAGCGGGAAGAACGGCGCGATCACCTCCGCCGCGTCTTTCGACTCGCCGATCGCCATCACGAAGGTGAAGCGGCGTCCGGGGAACGATTGCGCCAGCGCGTACGCGAGGCTCGCCGCCTTGTCGGGGTTGTGCGCGATGTCGAAGACGACGCCCGGATGCGACGGAAAATACTCCATCCGTCCGGGGATGATCGTGCGCGAGAGTCCGTCTTCGATCTGGGCGCGCGACGGGCGCAGTTCCGGCGGGAGCTGTTCGAGCGCGCGGATCGCGGTCGCCGCGTTGCGCTGCTGGAAGTCGCCGAGTACCGGGAGCGAGACGTCGTACCGGTCGACCGGCGTGGTGACGGCGAACGACTGTCCGTAGCGTTCGCCGGCGAGGGGTTCGATCGTCGCGGTGTCGGCGACGGAGATGAACGGCGCGCCGGCGTCGGCGCACGCGAGCTCGATGACGCGGCGCGCGCCGGGATCGCGGACGTCGCTCACGAGCGGAACGCCGGGCTTCGCGATTCCGGCCTTGTCACGCGCGATGTCTTCGAGCGTGTCGCCGAGGATCTCGGTGTGATCGCGGCCGATGTTGGTGATGATCGCGACCTCCGGACGCAGCACGTTGGTGCCGTCGAGCATCCCGCCGATCCCCGCTTCGATCACCGCGGCGTCGACCTCCGAGCGGGCGAACCACAAGAACGCCAGCGCGAGCAGCGTCTCGTAATACGTCGGGCGGCCGAACTCGTACGCGATCCGTTCCGCCGCCGGCTGCATCTCGCCGATGAGATCGCCGAACGCCTCCTGCGGGATCGGGACGCCGTCGACGCGCGCGCGCTCGGTCACGCTGCTCAAGTGCGGCTTGGCGTGCAGCCCGGTCCGCTTCCCGGCTGCCTGCAGCACGGCCGCGATCATCGTCGCGGTCGAGCCCTTCCCGCTCGTCCCGGCGACGTGCACGGTCGGATACGCGCGTTCGGGATTACCGAGCGCGGCGAGAAACGCCGCGATGCGGTCGAGCCGGTTGGGCATCCGCCGCGAGGCGTTCTCGTTGATCAAGCCGAGCAGGTACGACTGCGCTGCCTGGAACGTCATACCTCGTGACACCCGGTCGGATGACGATCTGTTGCGTCGCCGGCGAGCAGCTCGAGCGCGTGCGGAAGCGCGCCGGCGATCGCGTCGAGCGTCTCGCGCACCGCTTTCGGACTCCCCGGTAAGTTGACGATCAGCGAACGGTTTCGCACGCCCGCCACGGCGCGCGAGAGCATCGCGCCGCGCGTGTGCTTCATCGAAGCGGCGCGCATCGCTTCGGCGATCCCCGGCACTTCGTAGTCGAGAACGGCTTGCGTCGCCTGGGGCGTCTTGTCGCGCGGACCCAAGCCCGTCCCGCCCGAGGTGAGGACGAGTCGCGTTGGCCCCTCGCACAGTTCGATCAGCGCGGCCTGCAGCGCCGCGGGATCGTCGGGGAGGACGCGTTCGTCGTCGATCGCGAGCGGATTGCCCAGGAGCGCGTCGCGCACGACCGGGATGCACGCGTCGGGGCGTTCGCCGCTGTGGGCGCGATCGGAGAGCACGATCACCGCGACCGGGTAGAGCGTCGTCACGGCGTGGCGGACGCGGCCCACGCCCCCGACTTGCCGCCGGTCTTCTCGAGCAGGCGTATCGAACGAATGACGATCCCTTTGTCGACGGCCTTGCACATATCGTAGACGGTGAGCGCCGCGACGCTCGCCGCGATCAGCGCTTCCATTTCGACGCCGGTTTGACCGACGGTGTTCGCGTGAGCGGTGATCCGCAGCGTCGTCTGGTCGTCCCAAGCGAACGCGACGTCGACGGCGCCGAGCGGGATCGGGTGCGCGAGTGGGATCAGCTCGCCCGTCCGTTTCGCTGCCATGATTCCGGCGAGCTGGGCGGCGGCGAACGCGTCGCCCTTCGCCAGCGTCGCGTCGCGCAGTGCGGCGGCGGCTGCGGCGGGGAGCACCACCAGGGCCTCGGCGCGCGCGCTGCGCGCCGCCGCGGGCTTCGCGCCGACGTCGACCATCGTCAGCGAACCGTCGGCGGCGACGTGCGAGAGCTTCGGCGCGCTCACAGGAACGAAAGGTCCGTCGCCGACGGGGTGAGTTCTTTCTCGGCGAGCCACGCCGCGTCGTAGAGCCGGGAGCGGTAGCGGTCGCCGCCGTCGCACAGGATCGTCGCGACGCGCGCGCCCTCGGGGAGCATACGCGCGAAGCGCGCTGCGCCGACGACGTTGAGCGCAGCGGAGCCGCCGACGAACAGCCCTTCGTGATGCGTGAGCCAGTGTGCCATCTCGACCATCGCGCGGTCGTCGACGCGCAGCGCGTCGTCGACCGGTGCGCCGGAGAAGTTCGCGACGATCCGTTTGATCCCGATTCCCTCTGCGTTCGAGTCGCCTTCGACGTCGAGCGTCCCGTGCTTCACGTAGGAGTAGAGCGCGGAACCGTACGGATCGGCGAGGACCGTGCGGATCGACGCATCGCGCGCCTTGAGCGCACGCGAGACGCCGCCGATCGTTCCGCCCGTCCCGGCCGAGGTGACGAACGCGTCGAGCGCGCCGCCGGCCTGGTCGTAGATCTCCGGACCGGTCGTCGCTTCGTGCGCGTCGCGGTTGGCGAGGTTCTCGAACTGATTCGCCCACACCGCGCCCGGCATCGACTCCGCGAGCGCGCGCGCCTGGTGGTAGTAGTTGGCGGGATCGGCGAACGGCACGGCGGCGACGATCCGCAGGTCGGCACCGAGGGTGCGCAGCAGCGCGTATTTCTCGGGCGCCTGATCGTCGGGGACGACGATGACGGTGCGGTAGCCGCGCCCGTTCGCGACGACGGTCAGCCCGATCCCGGTGTTGCCGGCGGTCCCTTCGACGATCGTTCCGCCGGGCGCGAGCAGACCGCGCCGCTCGAAGTCGTCGATGATTCCGCGCGCCGCGCGATCCTTGACCGAGCCGCCGGGATTGAGAAACTCGGCTTTCCCGAGGATCGTGCGCCCGATCGCCGCCGAGAGCTTCGGCAGCGCGATCAGCGGCGTGTTCCCGATCGTACCGGCGACGCCGTCGCGCACTGCGGTTGCGAAGGTTGGTGAGGGATTCGGCACGGTGCGGTGAACGTCGTCCGGCGAGGATGACGGTTCCTGTTCACTCCGCCGACGGCGCACTCGGATTGTACGGCGCCGTCGGCGACGCACTTGCCGGACGCGGGCTCGGATTCGGGCGCCGGCGTGCGGCCCTCGCGGGCGGCTTCGCCCGCCATCGCGGTGAGGACGAGGACACGGTCTCCGCGAGCTGGTGCGCCGGACTCCTCGCCGAGATCGGCGCGCTCGCCGTGATCGTCTCCGCCGACGCCGGCGAACACCGGCGGTCGCTCGCCGTCGCCGACGCCCCGCTCTACGGCGCGCGCATCGCCGCCGAGATCCCCGGTCTGCCGCCCGCGACGGCCGATCTGATTCGCTGGCATCGCGAGCACGCCGACGGCACCGGATTCCCGGACCGGCTGCGCTGGACGGGATTCCGCGCGACGCGGCGGCGCTCGGGATCGTCCATGCGTTCCTGGAAGCGGCCGACGATCCGCAAGACCCGCGTTCGCCCGAGGGACGGCGCTTCCCCGTCGAACTCGTCCGCGCGTTCCGCGACTTCGTCGCGCGTACCGGCGCCGACGCGACGGCGTTCGACGAACCGGCGCTCCCCGTCCCCGACGACGACGCGCTCGTCGCCGAACTCGCGGCGCGGCTCGACGCACGCGATCCGTCGACCGCACGACGCAGCGAACGGATCGCGCAGATCGCCGCGCAGATAGCGAAGCGCATGGCGCTCGACGCGGCCGCGGCGCGCCGGCTCGGCCTGCTTTTCGCGCTCACCGGCGCGGTCGCCGAACCCGAGCACGACGCGTTCGATCCGCTCTCGCGGTTCGCCCGCGAGCGCCGCGCGGCCGCGGCGCGGCGCGCGGCGTCGATCGCGGCCGCCGTACCGCGGTTCGCCGGCGACGCGCCGGTTCTCGCCGCGTCGGCGCGCTGGTACGAAGAGCGGGCCGGCGAGCCGCTCGCCGCGGTGCTCGGCGTCGCGGTCGCGCTCGACGCGCTGCCGCCCCACGACGCTCCACGTTTGATCGCGGCCGCCGCCGGAACGCAGTTCGATCCGGCGGTCGTGCAGGCGTACTTGGCGGCGCTCGGGATGCCGACGTGATCGATCTGCCGGTGACGACGCGCCGCGTCTCCGGGACGCGGCTCCTCGATCTGTGCCAAGCGCGCGGGATCGCGAGCCCCGTCGATCCGTTCATGGGCCTGCCGATGCACCTCAACGCGCTCAAGCGGCACGGGATCGCGGTGCACGGCGGCGACCTGCTCGAGTGGTTCGTGCGCGCCGGCGAAGGCCTGGTCGTCAACGATTTCACGATCCTGCGCGAGAGCGAGGTCGCCGAGGTCGTCGAGATGCTGCCCGGGCGCATCTATCCGAACGATCTCTTCCGCGCGTGGGAAGGCGTATTCTTCAGCGAGGACCAGTGCCGCTATCTCGGCGTGTGGCACGCGAACGTGCACGCGCTGCGCAGCGACGGCCAAACCGGTCTCGCGATCGCCGGGCTCTGGCACGTGCTGTGCCACTGGCTGCTCAAGGCGCGCTATCCCGACGATCTCGTCGACGTCCCGCCGAGCGAACTGGCGTGGCACTACATTCGCGAGACCGAGCGCTGGGTGATCGACAACGGAAAACGCAACACGGTGCGCCGCGGCGACTTCGCCGCGACGCTCGGCCGCGTCCGCGCCGACGCCGTCTACATCGCGCCGCCGGGCCGGATCTCGAGCGCGAAGATCGACCCGCGGGTGTGGATGTGGGAAGCATGGTGGCAGGGCGATCCCTACCTTAACGTCGAGCGTCTGTACCGCGACAAAGTCTTCGGCGGCCGCACGCACGACGATCCCGCCTACGACCGCGCCGTCGGCGAGGTGCTCGCCGCAGCCGAGGCGGCGCCCTACGTCGAAGCATCACGTCCGCGCGTCGAGACCGTAAGCCCGAACGCCGACGAACACTACCTCATCGCCTCACGCTAAACGCCGTCAGCGCGCGGGTTCGGCTGACTGGAAGCGGTACCACACCAGCGAGAGCAACGCAAGGATCACCGCGACGATCCCGTGCTTGACGTGCACGCCGGAGGGGATGAAGTGGCCGGTCCAATACAGCACGGCGACGATCAGGAAGACGACGGCGAGGACGAGCGCGGCTTGTTTCACGACGGAATCACTTTCGTTACGAAGAGGAAACACGAGATCGCTCCCGCCGCGACACAATACCACGCGAACGGCGCCAAGTCGTTGTGCTTGAACCAGCGGGTGAGAAATGCCACCGAGGCGTAGGCGGTGACGCCGGCGACGACGCAGCCGACCGCCGACTCGACGAGCACGACGTGCGCCTCGGGAGCGAAGAGGGTCGGGATCTCGAGCACGGCGGCGGCGAGAATGACCGGGGTCGCGAGCAGAAACGAGTAGCGCGCCGCGTCGTCGTGGTGCAGGTCTCGCAAGAGCCCCGCGACGATCGCCGAGCCCGAGCGCGAAATCCCCGGCAGCAGCGCCAGCGACTGTGCGAGCCCGACCAGGACGCCGTCACGCGGCGTCAGTTCCGGCAGGCGCCGGTACGGATGGTCCGGCCGCGCGTGCTGGCGGCGCCGGAGCCACTCCCCCAGCAGCATCACGAAGCCGTTGGCGAAGAGAAACAGTGAGACCGGAATCGGCGACGCGAAAAGCGATTTCACCGCGGACTGAAAGAGCACGCCCAGCACGCCGACCGGGATCGTTCCGGCGACGAGGAGCCACGCGGTGCGTTCGATCGGATCGCTGCCAATGCGCCCGCGCACGACGCTCGCAACGAGCGCACGGACGATCGCGATCCAGTCACGGCGGTAAAAGACGATCAGCGCCAGCGCGGTTCCGAGGTGAAGAACGACGACGAACGCCAGGAACGACTCGGAACCTTCGTCGATGTTCCATCGCAGCAATGCGGGTACGAGCACGGTGTGCCCGAGACTGCTGATCGGAAAGAGTTCGCTGACACCCTGCAGCACCGCGAGCAGCATCGCCTGCACGAACGTCACGTCCGCAACGGTTCGCATGCAGGGGAGGCTTTCCCGCTCGCGGTGAAGCCGCGCGCGTGAGTGATGCACGGTCGCACCGGCGGCTGAACGATGCGCCCCTGCTCGTCTCGTACACGATCGGCGACGAGTTCGCGGCCGCGCTCACGCAGACGTACGACATCGGTCTCGGCGGCCTTGCGATGTTCTCCGCCGCCGAACTCGCGGCCGGCCAGGCGCTGCGGCTCGAACTCGAACTGCGCGGCGATCCGCGCCCGCCGCTCCGCCTCACCGGCGATGTGCGCTGGTGCCGCTTCGACCCGCTGCTCGGCACGCACCGCATCGGCGTCGAATTCACCGACCGCACTCCGGAACAGGAGTCCCAGCTGCTGGGCTACATCGACATGATGTACAAACTCCGCGACCTCGGCGTGCTGTAGTCACGCTGAGCTCGTCGAAGCGTGCGATTCGGGCTGCGCTTCGACAGGCTCAGCGCGACATCGTTACTGCGAGCTGAAGGTGACGACGAAGATGTAGTCGGCGGCGATCTTCTTGCAGTCGCGAATCTCGGTGTGGAACGTCGACTGGCGCGCGGCGGAGAGAGCAGCCTGGTTGAGCAGGGCGCTCGGTGAACTGCGCACGCTGGCATTGGTTACCTTGTCGTTCTCGTTGAGCGAGACGACGACTTGCACGTCGCCCTGCACGCCCTGCTGCTGCGCCATCGCCGGCATGTCGGGTTCGACCGCGTGGTCGGTTCCCGCCGGGACGTTCGGCCGCGCGCAGGCGAGCGGGGTCGGCGTAGGCCTCGGCGTCGCCGTCGCAGGCGCGGGCGTTGCGGGCGGCGCCGTCGACGGCGCGGCAGTCCCTTGACCCTGCGGGATCCCCTGCGTGTTGCCGGTCGTGTATTTGTTGGTCGTTTCGGTCGGACCGGTGTTCGACTTGGTCTCGGTCTTTTGCGTGTTAATCTTGATCTTCGGCTGCTGCGGGGCCGGCGTCTGCTTGGGCGGCGGCGTCGACTTCGGCGGCGGCGTCGGCGGAAGCGTCGGCTTGGGCGTCGGCGTCGGCGGCGGGGTCGGCGGCGGCGTCGGAACGCGCACGACCGTCACTTTCTGCGGCTGCTCTTCTTCCGTCTGCGTCCGCTGGAACTTGATGAACGGACCGACGAGCAGATGCAGCACGATCGAGATCAGGAAGCCGTAGGCAAGGAAATTCTTCGCCCGCTCGGCGGTGACCACCGGAGGCTTGGGGGCATTGTTGCTCGCCATCTCAGCCTCCCGTCTGTCCTTCGGGCAGCCCTTCGATGTGGTTGGCCAGGCCGAAGGTCGTCAGGTTTGCCGATTTGGCCGCGTCCATCACGCGCAAGATCGTCCCGAAGCTCGCTTTCGGATCGGCTTTGATGATCACGGTCTTCAAGCCGGAGCCCGTCGATTTGACGAGCTGCGCGAACTGCTGTTTCGCTTCCGTCTCGTTGACGACGCTGGAACCGATCTGCACGCGGTTCTTCTCGTCGACGAGCACGACGATCTGCGACGGATGAACTTTTGTCTTGTTCTTCGCGTCGGGCAGCTTCGGCTCTTTGATGACCGAGGCGAGGATGATGAAGATGATCAGGAGGACCAACAGCACGTCCGTGAACGGCGTGATGTTGATCGTCGACATCACTTCTTCTTCGCCTTGTCCGGTGGTGACGGCCACGTGGGGGATTTCCTTCTCTCTCTGCGTCGTTACGAGGTGACGAAACCGACGTCTTCGAGCCCGGCGATCTTCGCCGCATCAAGGATGCGAATGATCGTCCCGTAGGGTGCTTTGACATCGGCCGTGAGCGAGACGTGCTTGTTGCCCTTGCGATGCTGCACGTCCGACATGTCGGCGTAGATGTGCTGCACGTCGGTACGCTTGCCGTCGATGTAAATGACGCCCGTCTCGTTGACGAGGACCTCGATGTCGTCGGTCTTCTTCTGCTGCTGCTGCGGGGTGTTGTCGTTCTTGTCGGGCAGCTGCTTCTCGAAGCCGGGCGGCGCGGAGAGCGCCGCGAGGATCATGAAGATGATGAGGAGCACCAGCAGCACGTCGGTGAAGGGCGTGATGTTGATCTCGGCCATGACTTCGTCGTCTTGCGACGCAGAGACCATGCTCATGAGTCGAGTCCTCGGACCGGGAGGTTCAACGGCCTACTTGGCCGGCTGATAGAGATCCGTGGGGATCGCCGCACCGGTGTTGTGGAAGTGGAGCATCTCGGCGAGCTGGTTGCTCGCGACGATCATCTCCTGGTTGTACGCCTTGATGCGCGTCTTGAAGTAGTTGAAGAAGATCACGGAGACGACGGCGACGAACAGGCCGGCCGCGGTCGTGATCAGCGCTTCCGAGACGCCCGCCGCAACGACCGCCGGGGTCGAGTTGCCTTTGAGCGCGATGTCCTGGAAGGCGCGGATGATGCCGAGCACCGTCCCGAACAGACCGACGAACGGCGCGATGACGGCGATGGTGCCGATGACGCCGAGGTTGCGCTCGAGCGAGTTCAGGTTCTCCATCAGCGCGATCGAGAGCGCATCGGTGATGTCGGCGCGATTTTTTTCACCGCGCTGGAGTCCAAACTCCAGGATCTTCGGGAGCATGCCCTTGTTCTGGCGGCAGATCGTGATGGCGCCGGGGAGATCGTCGGCGGCGATACGATCGCCGATCGCCTTGAGCAGGCCCTTCGAGTCGGAGTGCTGGCTCGAGAAGAACAGCAGCCGCTCGATCACGATGGCGACCGCGACGATCGAGAGCACGAGCAGCGCGTACATCGCGAAGCCGCCCTGGTTGATCGTGGTGAGAAATCCGCTGAAAATATCCACGAGGTCGAGTGAAGCCTCCGAGTCGAGGGTGAAGCTCCGGAGCCGTTCCGGGTGAGGAAACGCGCTCCGGGCAAGCGGCGCCCGGGCCGCGGCTGCCCGGCAGAGGCGCCGGGCAAAACGAAAGACGGCGGGATGGCGCTCCCGGCGCGGCCCTACCTGTTGGCGGTCTCGGCGAGCATTCCTACTCCCGCGGCGAGAGCCGTCACTTGGCGGCGCCCAGCTTCTTCAGCGCGGTGTCGATGTCGGCGTTGAACTGCGTGTCGGACGCCGGGGCGTTCGCCTTCGCCTTCTGCAGGTACGCGATCGCGTTCTTCGTGTCGCTCTGATTCGCCAGCGCGATCCCCGCCACGTAGTTGGCGTGCGGGTCGGACGCGTTGATCGCGAGCGCCTTGTCGGCCTCGGCTTTCACCGCTTTCCAGTCCGGCTTGTCGCCTTGCGCGAGCAGATTCGCGGCCTGAACGTAGAGGACCGGCGCCTGCGAAGGCGTCGACTGCGCCGCTTTTTCGAGCATCGCGACGGCATCGGCTTTGCGTCCGGCCTTCACCGCCGCGACGGCCTGCTGGTTATAGTACGATGCGATCGCGTCGTCGACGCGCGTGTTCGAGGGGTCGCGGCGCTTGAGCTCCTGCGCCAGCGCAAGCCCCTTGTCGGGCTGACCGCCGAAGAGGTACGCCGTCACCAGCGACGAGTCGATTGCGTTGAGCGTCGCGGCGTCGGCGTGCCCGCCCGTCGCCTGCGCCTTGGCCTTCTCGAGATCGCCGATCGCCTGCGTGTACTTCTGCGCGTTCGCGTACGCCGTGCCTCGGATGAACAGCGTGTTGACGTTGACCTGGAGCGCCAGCGCCTTGTCGGAGAGCGCGATCGCCTGATCGTTGTTCTTTGCCTTGAGCGCGTCGACCGCGGCGTCGGCGTACGCCTTCGCCGCGACGACCTTGAAGCGATCGGGGATCGTGCCGGCGGCATCGAACGCGGCGGCCGCGCCGGCGGAGTCGTTCAGGTACGAGTCGGCGACGCCGAGCAGCGCCTGCCCGTCCTTATCGGAGGGATGACTCGCGAGATACGACTGCAGGATCGTCTTCGCGTCGGAGAACTTGTTGGCGCGGATCAGCGCGTTGGCTTGAATGAGCTGGTTCGACGACGTCCCCGTGTCGTTCACGACGCTGTTGCCGCTGAAACGCAGCTTCATCGTGTAGAAGTAGTCGCCGGCTTTGCCGTCCTTGAGCCCCGGCTTGTAGGTCGACGACCGCGCGATCTCGAGTGCGGGGGCGTCGTCGCCGTGATTCGTCGATTTCACGACGCGCGTCGTGCCGATCGTGCCGTTCTTCTTCACGAAGACCTGGATCGTCACCGCACCGCTCCCCGTCACCGGTGACGTCGCCGAACCCTGTTTGACGAGCTTGGGCGGAGTGTAGAACTGCGAGGTCTGCGCGTGCGCCGCAAACGGCGTTGCGGCGAGGGCGGCGAGCGACGATGCAGCGAGCAGGCGAGACGTCCGAACGGCCATGGTACCTCTAGTCACGTGGTGATACGGGGTGCAACGAGCAACGGAGGCCGGCGAGTTCCGCCTGCCCGCCGGCGGATCGACCGGGCGCGATTGACCGGCACCCGCGGGTTCACCTTCCGGTCAAATCGGGGCGGAGCACGACCGCACCCTCGAGGTACACGTGCTCGATCGCGTCCTGCGTCATCTCGGTGTTGATGTGCACGAGGACGCGAATGCACCGCTCCAAACGACCGGGTACCCCGATCTCGGTAAAGTTCAACAGCGGGACGAGCGTCCAGCCCATCCGGCGCGCCGCAGCCGCCGGAAACTCGGAGACGAGATCGGGCGTGACGGTGAACAGCGCCGAGCCCACGTCGGCGGGCGCGAAGCCGTTTCGTTCGACGATCGCACGCAACAATCGCTCGGTCGCATCCAAGATGAGCGCCGGCTCGTCGCGCGCGACGGTGATCGCGCCGCGGATCCCGCGCATGACGATCACGCCGGCTCCTCCTCGTCGTCGGATGCGCCCGCGATGCGGTGCAGGGCCGCGAGCTCGCGCTCGGAGACGGCGCGCGTCGCGCCCGGCGCGAGCTCGCCCAGCGAGATCGGCCCGAACCGCAGCCGCGCGAGCGCGACGACGGGATGGTCGAGCGCCTCGAACATCCGGCGGACTTGGCGGTTGCGGCCTTCGTGCAGCGTGAGGTCGACCAGCGAGACGTCGCGGCGGACCGCGACGACCCGCAACTGCGCCGGCGCGGCGCGGCCTTCTTCGAGACGCACCCCGCGCAGGATCCGCTCGACCGCGTCGGACTCGAGCCGTCCGCGCAGGGTCGCACGGTACGTCTTCTCGACGCCGTAGCGCGGATGGGTGAGGATGTTGGCGAGTTCGCCGTCGTCGGTGAGCAGCAGAACGCCGCTGGTGTCGTAATCGAGCCGTCCGACGGGGACGACGCGCGCCGCGATCCCCGCGCGCCGGATCAAATCGGCGACGGTGCGGCGACCCTCGGGATCCCGCATCGTCGTCATCACGCCGACGGGTTTGTGCAGCACGACGTACGTGTGGGCGGCGACGGGCCGGACGACGCGTCCGTCGACTTCGACGAGTGCGTCGTCGCCGACGCTCGTGCCGAGCTCGCGCACGACGCGGCCGCCGACGCGCACGCGGCCGGCGACGATCAGATCTTCCGCGCGGCGCCGCGACGCGATGCCGGCCGCCGCGAGATACTTCTGCAGTCGCAGCGCGGCCGCTACACCTTCTTGAGATCGAGCGAGGTCAGAAACTCCTCGTTCGTTTTCGTCCGGCCCAGCGCGGCATAGATGCGCTCCGAGGCTTCGAACGTTGAGACGCCGGCGAGTGCGCGGCGCAGATCGGCGACCTTGTGCGCCGCGATCTCGCTGAGCAGCTGCTCTTCGTACCAATTGGAGCTGCGGAGCAGATCGACCGGCGGATACGCGCGCACGTCGACCAGTTCGCGGGAGAGCACGATCTCCGCGTTCGCTGCGGGCGCGAGCTCTTCGAGCACCAGCGCGTCGAAAGCCGACGATCCGGCACCGATCGTCGCAACGACCGTCAGCGAACCGCCGCCTTCGACCGCGCGTGCGGTTCCGAACAGCCGCTTCGCGCGTTGGATGACGGCGGGATCGAGCTGGGCGAAGCTTCCTTTGTGATGCGCGAGGGTCGCGTACGCGCGGACGAGCCGGCTGAACGACGAGACGAGGACGACCGCGTCGCCTCCGAGTTCGGCGACGCGTTTCGCGCGCTCAAAGACGAGTTCGGCGGTTGCGACGTGGTTGTCGGCGTGCTCTTCGAAGGTCGTCGCGACCACTTCGACGTCGAGCGTGCGCTGCAAATGCGTGACCGCCTCGGGGCGCTCGTCGATCAGCAGCACGATGACCTGAGCGTCGGGGTGATGCGCTTCGATCCCCTTCGCGATGCGCAGCAGCAGCGCCGCCTCGTTGCTGCGCGGCGGTGCGATCGCGAGCGCGCGCTGGCCCTTTCCGAGCGGCGCGAACAGATCGAGCGCGCGGGTCGCGAGATCGCCGCGTCCATCAAGGGTGAAGCGCTGCGACGGCGGCTCGGCGCCGAGGTCGTCGAAGACGCGCCGGCCGGCGATCTGCTCCGGCGAGAGGCCGTTGACCGTCTCCACCTTCACGATGCCGTAGTACTTCTCGTTCTCCTTGGGACGGCGGACTTGACCCGCCACCAGATCGCCGCGGCGCAGTTCGAAGCGCCGGATCTGCGACTGCGAGATGTAGATGTCTTCGGCGCCGACCAGATAGCCGTCGCGCCGCAAGAAGCCGTACCCCTCGGGAAGGACGTCGAGGACGCCGTTGGCCTTCTCCAAGCCGCTGCGCTGCGCTTGGATCTCGACGATCTGCTTGACCAGATCGTCTTTTTTGATCTTCGTCGGATTCTCGATCTCGAAGGTCTTCGCGAGCTCGTTGAGCTCGGCTTTGCTCATCTCCGTCAACTGCTCGGCGGAAAGCAGCGGCGGTCCCACCGGCTGCGGAAACTCGGGCTGGGTGAAGACGTCCTGCTGCTGCGACGGAGCCGCGCCGTCGTTGAAGCGGTTGCGGTTCCGCCGCGAGCGGCGGCGACGGCCTCCGCCCTCGGGGCGACCGTTGTTCTGGGGACGATTGTCGAACTGCAGCGAAGTGCTCCCTCGGGGAGACGGGGCGATCCGCGCGACGGGGCCCGTCCGGCGAGGCTGCCGGGGCCGCACGTCAGCGCGCAGCGCCGAGGAACGCGAAGGTCGACGCGATACGGGACCGCGCGACGCCCCGGAGTTTAGCACACCCGCGTCACGGCGACAAGGCGCGAGGCCCGCTCACGCTGCGGCTGCCGCGCGCATAGAACCGCAGCGGCATCTCCGCCGCCTTGGTCAGTCCGATCCGCACGCTCGTTCCGATCTCGACCGGACGATCGCCGCGCGCGAGCCAGAGCGCGGGATCGCATTCGAGATCGGCGCCGTCGAACGCCGGGCCGATCGCGAACGCGCGGCACACGTTGCCCGGACCGCGAGCGAGCTCGCGATCGGGGAGCGTCCGTCCGCGCAGCGCGTGCATGGTCGTCAGCCCCGCGACCGGTTCGCACGCGCGGACCAGCGCGGCCGCGCCGATCCCGTGCGCTTCGCTGGTGATGTTGAGACACCAGTTCGCACCATAGACGAAGTAGACGTACGCGTGCAGCGGGTGACCGAACATCGCACGATTCCGCGACGTCTCGCCGCGAAAGGCGTGAGACGCCGGATCGTGCGGCAGATACGCCTCGGTTTCGACGATCCGGCCCACGAGCAGCTCGCCTTCACGCTCCCGGACGAGCAGCGTGCCGATCAGGGCGCGGGCCAAGGCGACGGTCTCGTGCGGAAGATCGGCGCGGACGAGCCGCGGCTCGAACGCCGCTCCGCCGCGCGCGCTAGGCGGCGGCGGGCTTGCGGAGGGCGATCTCGGTGCTTGCGCGCGAGGTGAGTTCGTGCGTTTCAATCGGCTCGGCGCGTTCGACGCGGACGAGCGCGAAGCCGTGCAGGACGCAGCGGGTCTTCACGTAGGCCATCGCCAGTGCCGGCGGAACCGGACGGCGGGCGTTGAGATCGTCGACGACGAGTTCGTCGGCGACGCGGATCCGGACGCGCGTGAAGCCCGCTCCGCGCAGGTGCGCGGCGACCGCGGCGACCGCCGCGTAGCCGAACTCGCGCCCCTCGAGCGCGGGGAGCGGCGCGGCGGAGAACGGGACTTTCACGACGCCGCGTCCGGTTCCGGTCGCGATCGCGGCGAAGGCGATCCCGAGGCCCGAACGATCGGCGGCGTATCCGACGGCGACGTCGGCGGAGCGGTGGCGGATGGTCTGTCGCATGGCTCGTGCTTCTATCCTATATCGAACGTATGTGCGAGTCAAGCTGCCCGCGCGGCCAGCACGCCCCGATACAGCTCGAGGATCCGGCCCGCTTGCATCCCCACCGTAAAGCGTGAGTATGCCAAATGTACGGCACTCTGATCGCGTCCCGCATCGAATGCGGCGCTCAGGGCGGCCGCGACCGCTGCCGGGTCGGCGGCGACGATGCGCCCCGCCCCGGCCAGCACGTCGCGCGACGCCGCGCTCTCCGCCGCGACGATCGGGAGACCCGCCGCCAGTGCCTCGGCGAGGACCAGTCCCTGGGTATCGGTCGTCGACGGAAAGACGAAGGCGTCGGCTGAGGCGTAGACGTCGGCCAGGCTCGCCCGCGGCAGCGCGCCGGTGAACCGCACGCGCGCGGACAGGCCCAGGGCCGCCGCCCGCGCCTCGAGCTCGGCACGCTGCGGGCCCTCGCCGACGACGGCGAGCCGCGCCTCCGGCAGCCGTACCAGCGCGTCGAGCGCGAGCTCGACGTTCTTCTCCGCGCCGAGGCGCGCGACGACGAGCGCCAGCGGACGCGCGTCGTCCGCACCGAGCCGCGCGCGCACGTCGGAGCGCCGCACGCCGGCGGCAAACGCCGCGACGTCGATCGCGCTGGGCACCACCGCGATCGCCGCGCGCACGCCCAGCTCGCGCAATCGCATCTCCATCGCGCGCGTCGGGACGATGACGGCGTCGGCGGCGTTCGCGTAGCGTCGGGTGAGCGTCACCATCGCGCGCTCCGTCGCGACGCGGTCGAACGGCGCGTAATGCGCGTACGCGTCGAGCCGCGTGTGATACGTGAAGACGAGCGGGATGCGATGCCGGCGCGCGTACGCCGCGGCCATCCAGCCGGTGACGAACGGCGAGTGCGCGTGAACGACGTCGATCCCGCGCACGCGGCGGCGGTCGCCGGCGTTCAGATACGGGACGCACAGACGATACGCCGTCCGGGTCGGGAGCGGCAGCGACGGGATGCGCACCACGTCGCGCGCGTCGTCGACGAAATCGGGAAAGTGCGGGGCGATCGTCGTGACGTCGACGCCGTGCGCGCGCAAGCCCTCGCGCAGCGCGTCGATGCTCGACACGATGCCGTTGACGATCGGCTTGTAGCATTCGGTGAAGAACCCGATTCGCACGACGTTGACGCTGTTTCTCGGTGCGGCCGCAGCACCATGGCGCTCGCTTGTATCGGTGCTCGCGCGTAGCCCAACCGCATACCGCTTCGCTACGACTTTGTCAACTTGACCCCGGGGGAGCCCCGTGCTAATCTCGGCGGGTTCGCCGGACCCGTCTGGTCCGAGAGCATTCGACCGAGCCGTTGCTGGCTCGCCGACCACCGCTACGACGTCGGGTGCGACATCAGATCGGTACGGAGCAGCGCTCCGCACGCTCAGAAAATGCACCCACCGCACGAGAAAGGAGTCGGACGATCCGAAGCGATCTTCCATCACCACTCGCGGCGACGGGCGTGCTTTCCCTGGGGCTTCTCCTTCCGCTCGGCAGCGGTTCGTTCGCGGACCGGATCGCCAATACCGTCGCAGCGGTCGCGGATCCCGGCCCCGCCAAGCACGTCACGCTCATCCGCGACGGCGTCTCCGAGACGCTGGCAACCCATGCCCCCACGCCCGACGCTCTTCTCGCGGAGCGCGGCGTCCTGCGGGCCGCCGATGACGCCCTGAGCGTCGCACCGCAAAGCCCCCTCACCGACGGCGAGACCGTCTCCTATCGCGCAGCCGTCCCCGTCACGATCATCGTCGACGGTCAGACCCGTCAACTGCGCAGCGCCGCGCCCACCGTCGGCGCCCTGCTCGCTTCTCAAGGCGTCGCCTACGACCGTCACGACGAACTCGCACCCGCTCCGGCGGCTCCGCTCGAGAACGACGTCGTCGTCAACGTGCGCCATGTCGACGCGTGGACCGAGACGGTCCGCAACGCGATCCGCGTCCCGGTCGTGAAGCGCTTTGCGTACACCCTGCCGGCCGGCAAGTCGCAGGTGATCAGCGCCGGACACGCCGGGATCCGCGAGGTGCGCTACAGCGTCGCGCGCACGCCGGACCGCCGTGCCACCCGCCGCACCCTGCTGCTCGCGCGCGTCCTGCGGGCGCCGCAAGCCCGGATCGTCGCGGAAGGGGTCGGCGAGTATGCCGCGCTCGCGCACTTTGCCGAACGCGGGATCGCCGGGACGCTCCGGCTCGCCAGCAGCGCCCTCTCGATGGTCGCCACGGCCTATACCGCGAGCTGCGGCGGCTGCACCGGCACGACGGCCAGCGGACGACCCGCCGGGCACGGCGTCGTCGCGGTCGATCCGGCCGTGATCCCGCTGGGGACGCACATGTACATCCCGGGTTACGGGCACGCGGTCGCCGGCGACACCGGCGGCGCGATTCGCGGAAACCGGATCGACCTCGGCTTCAACTCCAACGCGGCGGCCAACGAGTTCGGCCGCCGGCCGATCACGGTCTACCTGATCAAATAACGCCTCCCGAACCCCCGGCCGCCGGCGACGAGCGCACGCATCCGCGTGCGCTTTTGGCATCGCGCGGCCTGCGCCCGAAAAAGCGGCTCGGTCAGCATTTCCTCATGGACGGCGGGACGGCGAACCGTATCGCGCGACTCGCCGTGCACGCGCCCGGCGACCGCGTCCTTGAGATCGGGGCCGGGACCGGCGCCTTGACCGCGGCGCTGCTGCGGCTCGAAGCCGACGTTACCGCCTTCGACCTCGACGAAGACATGGTCGCGATCCTGCGTTCGCGTCCCGATCTGGCCGGCGCCGAGATCCGCTCGGGCGACGCGCTGACCTTCGATTACGCGGGCTGGACGGGCGAACGCGACTGGTGCGCGGCCGGCAACCTTCCCTATAACGTCGGCACGCCGACCCTGGTGCGGCTGGCGTCGCTCCCGCGTCCGCCGCAGCGCATCGTCGCGATGATTCAGAAGGACGTCGCGGACCGGCTCCTGGCCAAGCCCGGGACGCCGTCCTACGGCAGCCTGACGATCGCGATCGAGCTGACGATGACGACGCAGCGCGCGTTCAGCGTCCCGCCGAGCGCGTTCTTTCCGCGGCCCGGCGTGGTGTCGTCGGTCGTCGTGCTGCGGCGCCGCGCGACGCCGGCGGCGCCGGTCCGCGATCGCGCGCGCTTCGAACAGGTCGTGCGCGGCGCGTTCGCGTACCGGCGCAAGACGCTCGCGAACTCGCTCTCACTCGCGCTGGAATGTCCGCGCGACCGGATCGCCGACGCGATCGCCTCCCTCTCGCTCGATCCCGACGTGCGTGGTGAACATCTCGACCTCACGACCTTTGCCCGGCTCACCGACGCGCTCTTCGGCTGACGCATTCCTGTGGTGGCGATCCCTGCTCTTCGCGCTCGCGCTGATCGCGGCGGGCGTCGTCCTTCCGATCTTCGTCGCGGCGTTTCTGCTCGTCGGACACGCGATGACGAAGAGCGACCTCACCTCGCCGGCGACGGCGCTGGGGCTCCAGTTCGTCTCGTACGCGTTCGTGCTCGTCGTGTGCCTCGCGTATCTGCCGCGGCTGGCCCGCAGTTCGCTCGCCGACCTCGGACTGCGCCTGCCGAACGCGGCCGAGGTGGGCTGGGGGCTCGCCGGCGCCGTCGCGATGCTGGTCGCCGTCGATCTCGTCGGCAGCCTCGAAGAGCGGCTCTTTCACACCAAGATCACCGAGACCGCGATCGATCTGCTCAAGGCGACGCGCGGGACGCTGCTCACGACGCTGTTCGTGACGTTCGCGTGCGTCATCGCCCCGTTCTTCGAGGAGCTGCAGTTCCGCGGCTTCCTCTATAACGCGCTTCGCCGCTATCTGCCCACCGCCTGGGCCGCGATTCTCTCCGGACTCGTCTTCGGCGCCGCGCATTTTTCGGCGCTTGCGATCGTCCCGCTCGCCTGCGGCGGCGTCGTCCTCGCGCTCGTCTACGAGCGCACGCGTTCGCTCGCCGCGACCACGATCGCGCACGGGCTCTTCAACGCGGCCGGCGTCACCGCGCTGCTGGTGTTCCACCAGGCATAGCGGAGACCGGGACGCCGCCGCACAGCGCCGTTGCGGCCGGCCACGCGCCGACGCCCAGCGAGGCGAAGAACGCGCGCGCGTCGCGGTCGTACGCGGGGCAGTAACCGCCCTCGCGCGGATCGTAGCGCGCGAGATGCACGTGCGGATTCGCCGCCGCGACGGCGTAGACGCCCTCTTGCGGACGGCGCACGACGACGTCGCGCTGCGACGCCCGCAGCGCCGCCGCGCGCGCGTACGCCGCGCGGTCGACGACGTACGGCCAGCGCCCGGCTTTGAGCACGGTGTCGTTGATCGTCAGGGCGCAGAGGATCGCGCACGCCAGCATCGGCGTCGCGATCCGCGGACGCTTTGCGACGGCGTACGCGGCGGCGAGCGCGGCCGCCGCGACGAGCGGCGCGGTCCAATGCGTCCCGATGCGCGCGATCGGGTACGCCCACGGCCGGTTGAAGGTCAGCTCGGCGACCAGCGGTGCGGCGAGCAGGATGCGCCCGCCCAGCAGGAGCGGTGCGAACGCGAACGGCGCGAGCAGTGCGGCGAAGAACGCGAGCTTCGCGAGCGGATCGTCGACCTGCAGCGCATACGCAGGCTGCGAGGGCTGCGCGCCGGCGAGCCGTTCCGCGAGCAGGAAGGCGGCGCCGTTGACGAGCGCCAGCCCGGCGAGCGCGATCCCGATACGGCGATCCCACCACAGCGCGCACGCAACGCCGAACCACAGCACGAACAGCGCCTGATCTTCTTTGAGTCCGAGCAGCACTTGCGCGACGAGCAGCGCTGGGACGAGGCTGCGCCGCCGCACCGCGAGCGCACCGAGCGCCGCGAACAGCGGGACGAACACGTTTTCCAGGAAGTTTCCGTAGGCGAGTCCCTGCGCGCTTGGCGAGAGCAGGTACGCGATCCCGACGACGCTCGCGCCGCGCGGCGTCGACCCGCACGCGCGCGCGAACGCGCACAGCGCGAGCGAAGCGCCGGCGATCGCGAGCACCTGCACGATCAGCAGCGTCTGCGCGTACGGCGCGAGCGCGATCAGCGGAACGAGCGCGAGCAGGATCCACGAGTCGTGGACCTGGAGATGCGGGCGATACTCGGCGGCGTTCCACGAACCGCGGCCGTGCGCTTCGCCGGCGAGCCACTGCACGAACGTCCCCGTGTCGGCGCCGTAGCGCAGGGCATAAAGTTTGTTCAGATCGAGCGCGATGTAGAGCGCGGCGAAGGCGAGCGCGGCGATCGTCACCGCGCGCGTCGGCTTCATCCGCGCGCCGCCGTCTCGTCGACGATCGCGCGCAGCCGAGCGAGGAAACGCGGCGGCGCGAAGCGCTCGGCGTGGGCGCGCAGGCACTGCGGATCGTATGCCGCCGGATCGAACCGCCGCAGCGCCTCCGCCAGCGACGCGGGCTCGGGGACGTCGAAAAACGCGCCGGTCTCGTGCTCGACGATCGTCTCCAGCGCACCGCCGGCGCGCAGCGCGATCGTCGGCCGGCCGGCCGCGGCCGCCTCGAGCGGGACCAGACCGAAATCTTCCTCACCCGGCAGGATCGCGGCGCGCGCATCGCCGACGATCGCGTTGCGCGCCGCGTCGTCGACGAGCCCGTGAAACGTCGTGCGCGTGCCTGCGGCGAGGCGCTTGAGACGGCGTTCGTCGGGCCCGGTGCCGAGGACGTGCAGCGGGATGCCGACGAGCGCGCAAGCGGCGATCGCGAGATCGATCCGCTTGTACGGCAGCAGCCGCGAGACGACGACGACGTAGTCGCCGTTGCCGGCGCCGGCGGTGAACCGGTCGACGTCGACCGGACACGGGAGCACGTCGGCGTCGCGTCCATACCATCGGCGAACCCGCTCGGCGACGTTGCGCGAGTTCGCGACGAACCGCGTCGGCCGCTGCGCCGCGCGCACGTCCCACGCCGCGAGCCGCGCGACCAGCGGGCGCGCGAGCATCCCCGCGCCGAACCCGCCGACGTAGCGCGCGGCGTCGAAGACGAACCGCGAGACCGTGTTGATGTAACAGACGTGAACCGCGTCCGGGCGAAAGCGCACGCCCTTCGCCCACGACGTCGTCGACGAGACGATCACGTCGTACGCCGAGAGGTCGAAGCTCTCGAACGCGCGCGGATAGAGCGGCGCGTACAGCCGGAACGCGCGCGACCGCAGCGGCGCGTGCTGAAGAAACGACGTGCGCACCCGCGCAGCGGGAACGAGATCGCCGACGGCACGCGCGTCGTAGAGCGCGGTGTACACCGGCGCGTCGGGCCAGCCCGACGCGAAGTGCGCGAAGACGCGTTCCGCGCCGCCGCGCTGATTCAGATAATCGTGAACGAGCGCGGTGCGCGGAACCGAAGCGCCGGCCGTCAGTTCCCCGCTCCGCCGTCGCCGGATTGCCGCGGCAGGACCAGCGCGACGTCGAAACGCCGGAACCAGCGTTTCGCGACGCGCTCGACGTCGGCTGCGGTGACGGCGGAGATGGCGGCGCCGACCCCATCGGCGGCCCCGGCGTCGAGACCCTGCGCGGCCGCGTTGCCGATCGCGAACGCGCGCTCGTCGAGCGAGACGCTTTCGAGCGCCCACGCGCCGCGCGCCGTCTCCCGATAACGCGCCAGCAGCGCCGGCGCGAGCGGCTTCGCGGCCGCGTCTTTGAGGACGGCGTCGACGCCCGCGAGCGCGGTCGTCGGATCGATGCGCGAGCCGTTGAGCCACACGGCGAGCTGCGCGGGCGCGGTGTCGTAGCCGTAGATCGTACCGGCCGGGCGGAACAGCGGCGATGCCGTCGCCGACGTCGATGCTTCGAACACGTCGGTGATGAGCGCGCGTACCACCAGCGCCGCGGCGAAGTCGCCGTCGCCGAGCGGCGGCGCCGCGAACCCGAGGACGACGTACGGCGCGAAAACGTCGCGGCGAGTCACCATCCGCTTGGGCTGCGCGCCGAAGGGGCGCACCGCCACCGGCGCGATCGCCGGTGCTGCGCCGGCGGGGAGCGCGGCGACGATCGTGCGCGCCGCTGCCGCGGTGGCGGCGCCGGTCTGGCCGACTGACGCGATCAGTGCCGCCCCGCGCGCATACCACGCGGCGTAGAACGCGCGCGCCGCGGCACCGTCGAGCGCTGCCAGCGAGGCGGGCGTCCCCAGCGCGGGCGTCCCGGCCGCGTCGCGATAGTACGAGCGGCGCAGCATCTCGAGCCCGACCCAGCGCGGATCGCGCTCGTTGTCGGCGATCCGCCGGCCGAGCGCGTCGCGCGCGGCCGCGAGGGCCGCCGGCTCGAAGGCCGGCTTCGCGAACGCCCGCGCGACGAGCGGCGCGAGCGCGGCGAGCGCCTGCGGCTGTGCTTCGAGATAGAAGCGGACGTACTGCGCCGAGGCGACGTACGCGATCGACCCGCCGCGTGCCGCTACCGCGTCTTCGAGCGCGACGCCGTCGACCGGCTCGTGCAGCAGCGCCTCGGCGACGAGCGCGGCGAGACCGTCCTGGCCGGCGCTCTGGCGGCTCAGTCCGGCAGGGACGAACAGTGCGATCCCCGCCAGCGGAAGGGCGGGATCGGCGCGGACGAACGCGCGCCCGCCGCCGCCGTCGACGCCGGCGACGGGCGGAGCGGCGGGCGCCGCGGCGACCAGGAACGGGAGCGCGAGCGCGGCGGCGCAGGCGCGGAGGCTCGGACGCATGCGGGATCCCATCGATTCAGGCGCGCTTGGCGGCCGGCGCGGCTTTCGTCAGCGTGACGACCGCCGGCGGCACGGCAAGGTAGCGCGCCGCGACGCGGGCGACGGCCTGCGGCGTCAGCGCGGCGGCGGCGGTGAAGTAACGGCCTTGCATCCCGGCTTCGGCAGGGGCGTACGGCGCGTTTCCCTCGACGGCGTACCAGCCGAAGGTGTCGGCGAGCTCGGCCGGGGTCTGCAGTTCGCTCAGCAGTTGATAGACGAAGGCGGTGCGGGCGGCGTTGAACGCCGCCGGCGGCAACGGGGTCGCGGCGGCGGCGATTGCGCGCTCGACGATCGGCAGGGCGGCAGCAGCGTCGTCGCCGGCGATCGTCACCAGAAACGTTCCGGGATCGTGGTAGGTAACGAATTTGCCGGTGACCGTCGCACGCAGCGGCCCGAGTGCTCGCCGGACGCTCCCCGTTTTCGGCGCGAACAGCGATTCGGCGAGAAAGTCCATCGCGGTTGCGGACGCCTCGTCGCCGATCGGCGGGCCGGCCCAGCCCAGGCCCTGCCCGTCGACCGATGCGCTGCGCAGGACGACGGGCCCGGCGGCCCGGCTCGCCGGCGCGGGGATCGGTTCAGGATCCGGCGCCGCGCCGTCGCGCGTCACGGCGCTCTGCGCCGCGGCAGGGTCGACGTTTCCGGTCAGCACGAGGACCGCGTTCGCCGGCCGGAAGGCACGCTCGGCGAACGCCTTCACGTCGGCAAGCGGGACGCTCGCGAGCGTCGCCGGCGTCCCGATCGTCCCGTCGTGAAACGGTCCGTCGGCGAAGAGCGCGGTGCCGAGCGCGTTCTCGATCGCCTCGGACGGCTCGAATGAGCGCAGCAGCGCGTCCTCGGCGGCGTCGCGGCGGCCCGACTGCAGGCCGCCCTGATCGACGACCGGCGCGAAGAAGTCTGCGGTCATCGCTCGCACGATCGCCGGGGCGCTCTCGGGACCGACGAGGGCGGTGATCGAGACGGCGCTGGGATAGGCGGCGACGGTCAGCCGGCCGCCGTACCGCGTCACGAGGCGGCCAAGCGAGGTCCCGGTGATCGGGGTGGAGGCCGTGACGGTCATCGCGGCGAGCCGCGAGAGCCCCGGGACGGGCTTCGGACCGAAGCCGCCCGTCGGCGCACGATACCAGAGCGCGACGGCCGCCGCGTTCTGGGCGGGATCGGGGCGCACGATCGTGGTCAGCCCGGCGGGTGCTGCGGTCGCCGCAGGTGCCGGCCCGGCGGCCCGCGCCGCCGGCGGCCCGGAGACGAGAAGGGCCGCGACGAGCGCGGCCCCAGTTCGTGTGCCCGCAGCGGTCACGCGGGTTCCGGAGAGATGGTCGGCGGGAGGCGCTTGGGACGCTCCGGCCGCGGATCGGGCTCCGGCGGCGCCGAGGCCGCGATCGGAAGATCCGTCGGCGGCTCGGGCTCGAGCGGCTTCTGCGGCGGCCACGGCTTGCCGGCGAGGATCGCCAGCACTTCCTCGGTCTCGACCGTCTCGTGCTCGAGCAGCGAGTTGGCCATCCGCTCGACCTTGTCCCAATTGACCTCGAGGATCTTGCGCGCGTCGGCGTAGCAGGTCTCGATGATCCGGCGGACTTCGGCGTCGATCTTCCCGGCGATCTCTTCCGAGTAGTTGCGGTCCTCGCCGAAGTCGCGGCCGAGGAACACTTGGTGGTTGCCGCGGCCGTACTGAATCGGGCCGAGGTTGTCGGACATCCCGTACTGCGTCACCATACGGCGCGCGAGCTCCGTCGCTTGTTGGAAGTCATTGGACGCGCCGGTCGTCACGTCGCCGAACTTGATCTCCTCGGCGATGCGCCCCGCCAGCGCTTTTTTGATGACGGCAAGGATCTCGTTCTTCGTCTGCGAGTGACGGTCGTCGTCGGGGAGCGACCAGGTGAGGCCGAGCGCCATCCCGCGCGGGATGATCGTGACCTTGTGGACCGGATCGGAGTTGGGCGTCAGCCCGCCGACGATCGCGTGGCCGGACTCGTGGAAGGCGGTGTTCTCCTTCTCGCGCATCGACATCACGACCGATTTGCGTTCCGGCCCGACCATGACGCGGTCGATCGCCTCGTCGCAATCGACCATCTCGATCACCGACTTGTTGCGGCGCGCCGCGAGCAGCGCGGCTTCGTTGAGCAGATTCTCGAGGTCGGCACCGGAGAAGCCCGGCGTACGCCGCGCCAGCGTCTCGAGCGAGACTTCCTTCGAGAGCGGCTTGTTCTTCGAGTGCACCATCAGGATCGCTTGGCGGCCGCGCACGTCGGCGCGATCGACGACGATCTGGCGGTCGAAGCGGCCCGGGCGCAGCAACGCCGGATCGAGCACGTCGGGCCGGTTCGTCGCGGCGATCAGGATGACGCCGGTGTTCTGATCGAACCCGTCCATCTCGACGAGCAGCTGGTTGAGCGTCTGTTCGCGCTCGTCGTGACCGCCGCCCAGGCCGGCGCCGCGCTGGCGCCCGACCGCGTCGATCTCGTCGATGAAGATGATGCACGGCGCCGATTTCTTCGCCTGTTCGAAGAGGTCGCGCACGCGCGAGGCGCCGACGCCGACGAACATCTCGACGAAATCGGAACCGGAGATCGAGAAGAACGGCACGCCCGCTTCGCCCGCGATCGCGCGCGCCAGCAGCGTTTTTCCGGAACCCGGCGGGCCCAGCAGCAGCACGCCTTTGGGAATGCGCGCGCCGAGCGCCTGGAATTTCTTCGGATACTTCAGGAACTCGACGACCTCGCCGAGCTCTTCTTTCGCCTCCTCGACGCCCGCGACGTCGGCGAAGGTCACCTTCGGCCGGTTCTCGCTGAGGAGCTTCGCGCGCGAACGGCCGAACGAGAGCGCCTGGCTGCCTCCGCTCTGCGCCTGGCGCAAAATGAAGATCAGCAGCAGCGCCATCAGGATGAACGGCACGAACTGCACGATGTAGCCGATGAGCGGTTGCGACTGCGTGCTCACGACGGTGAAGTCGACGTTGTTGTCGCGCAGCGTCGGGATGAGCTGCGGATCGTCGGGCGCCGTCGTCGTGAAGTGGCCCTGATCGGCCAGGTCGCCGGAGATCTCCTTGCCGGTGATCGTCAGCTTTTTGACCTGGTGATGCTTGACCGCGTTGTAGAACTGCGAGTACGACAGCTGCTGGCTCGGCGTCCCCCCGATGACAAGCCGATCCACGATGAAAATCACCAGGATGAAGATGCCGAGGACGACCAGGATGCTTTTGAGGTGCTTACCCATGCGTTGCGAGACCCTTTTACCGTTCTTTCATTAGAACGTTTCTCGTGAAGACTCGTCTCGTGAGGGATTGGTGCCGGGATTTCACGCGGGAAGCACCTCCGGCCTCAGTTTCGCGAGATAGGGGAGAGTCCGGTAACGTTCCTGATAGTCCAGACCGTACCCTACGACGAACTCGTCCGGGCACGTCAAACCCGTGTAATCCACGGTCACGTCGATCGCTCGGTGGTAGGGCTTGTCGAGCAGGACCGCCGCCCGCAGGGACGCCGGCTGGCGATTCCCCAGCATCGCCCGAAGGTAGTGCAGAGTGTGACCGTTGTCGATGATGTCCTCGACGATCACGACGTACTTCCCCTCGATCGCGTAGGTGGTGTCCTGGACCAGCCGCACCTCGCCGCTCGAGCGGTGCGCGTTGCCGTACGAGGAGACGGCGATGAAATCGAGCTGCACGTCGGTCGGGCCGCCGGGGACCTCGGCGAGGGCTCGCGCGAGGTCGGCGGTCACGAAGACCGCGCCTTTGAGGACGCCGACGAGCACCAGCGGCCGGTCCGCGTAATCGCGCGCGATCTCTCCGGCCATGCGCCGGATCGCGCCGGCGATCGTCTCCGCGTCGAGCAGAATCGTCTCGATCCCCGGCGGGAGGGTCTGGTGCTGCACGCGAGCGCGTTCGCGCGGCGGGCCGGAAACTCCGTGGTGCCGCGGCGGATGCGCGAGCTCGAACCTCAGGGCGGGCCCGGATCCCCCTCGCGTTCGAGCACGGCGTCGATCAGCGCGAGCGAGACGTCGCGCGCGTCGGCGGCGGCGAGCCGCGCGCGCAGGGCTCGCCGGCGTTCGCCCGTCGGCGTCGCCGCGATCTCGGCCCGCGCGATCGCCGCGTACCGCGCGACGGCGCGGTCGAGCCGCGGGAAGTCGCGGCGCAGCGCCGCCAGGTGCGCGCGCAACGCGTTGCGGCGATAGCGCAGGTCGTCGTTGGTGGGATCGAGCGCGTACGGCAGACCACTGTGCCGCAATTCAACCTGGAGTTCGTCGCGCGCGACGCGCAGGAGCGGACGCACCAGCGCGATCCCGTCGCCGAACGCGCGCCGCTCGGCGATCCCCGCGAGCCCCGCGAACCCGGCGCCGCGAAAGAGCGCGAGCAGCACAGTCTCCGTCTGATCTTCGGCGGTGTGCGCCGTCACGACCGCGGCGCAGCCCTCGGCGGCGGCGATCCGGCCGAGCGCGTCGTAGCGCAGCGCGCGCAGCGTCGCTTCATCGTCGCGCGAAGCCTGCAGACGTGCGACGCGCACCCGCCGTCCGAGCCGCGTCCCGATCGACTGCACGACGCACTCGTCCTGCAGCGCGCCGGCGCGCGTCCCGTGATCGACGAAGGCGAACACCGCGTCGCCGCCGGCTTCGCGGACGAGCCGGTCGACGAGCGACGCCAGCGCGACCGAGTCGGGGCCGCCGGAGATCGCGACGCAGACGCCGCGCCGGGCGTCCGTGCCGAGCACGCGGCGCACGATCGCGTCGAGCGCGCGCTCGGGCCGCGCTCCGCGCACCGTTCAGGCCCGCCCGCTCGGCTCGCGCACGTCCGCTACCGCGAGACCGAGCGCGCGATCTCGCGTTCGACGTCGCGCGCTTGAATGTCGCGCCGGCGATCCCAGAGTTTCTTGCCCTTCACCAGCGCCAGTTCGATCTTCACGCGCCCGTTCTTGAAGTACATCCGCCACGGCACGAGCGTCAGCCCTTTCTCGGCGGCGCGGCCGGCAAGGCGCGCGATCTGCTCGCGGTGCAGCAGCAGCTTGCGCGGCCGATTCGGCTCGTGGTTGAAGTACGAGCCCTCCTTGTAGACGGGAATCGTCAGGTTCATCAGCCAGAGTTCGCCGTCGCGCAGGCGCGCGAACGCTTCGTTGATCGAGATCGTCCCTTGGCGGATCGTCTTGATCTCGGTGCCGGTGAGCGCGATCCCGGTTTCGAGCGATTCGAGTTTCTCGTACTCGTGGCGCGCACGGCGGTTGTCGAACGATGGTTCCGGTGCTTTCTTCACGGCGCGCTCGGCCTTGGCGGCTTCGCGCACCTGCTTCATCCGCGCCATCAGACCGCGTCCGGGATGCCGTACCGCTCCTTGCCGAGCGGGCCGCGCGAGACGAACGAACCTTCGGCGCTCGCGAGCAGCGTGCCGTCGGCGAGCTCGATCGACGCATCGAGGCCGAGCACGTTGCGGCGTTTCCAGCGCACGGTCGCGCTGACGACGAGCGGTTCACCGAGCGGCACCGGCGCGCGAAAGCGCAGATCCATCGACGCGGTGACGCCGCGCTCGCCGACGCGGCCGCACGCGTGCGCCATCGCTTCGTCGATCAGCGTCATCACGATCCCGCCGTGCGCCGTCCCGCGCCAGCCCTGAAACTTCTCCGGCAGCGCGATCTTTGCGCGCACGCCGTCGTCGCCGTCAGGTGCGAACTCCAAGTGCAGTCCGTCGGGGTTGAGCGGACCGCACGCGAAACAGTGTCCGTCGTCGACGTAGGCCCGATCGGTCACTTCTTCTTCTTCGACGCCGGCGTCGCCGACGCGAGCGGCGACGGAGCCGGCGTCACCTTGCCGTAGTCGCCGTTGTCGATCTTGCGCAGCAGCGTGCTGGCGTAGGCGACGTCGGAGCCGGCGGTGATCGACGCTTTCAGCACGCGCCGCGCGTCGTCGGGCTTCTTCTCGTCGAGGTAGATGCGCGCGAGCAGCGTGTAGCCGTGCTGTCCCGACTCGCCGACGTGACCGACGTCGGCCTGCAGGCCGCGCGTGATGTATGAGACGGCGGCGTCGTACTGCTGCAGATCGTGCATCACCGACGCGATATGAAAGTAGATGTCGGCGTAGTCGGGAACGTGGTTGGGGACATCGATGATCGTGGTGAGCGCGCGCTGCGGATCCTTCAGATCGATCTGATAGATCTCGGCGAGGTACTCGCGCGCCAATACGTTGTGCGGATCGCTCGCGAGCGCGGCGAGAAACTCCGTCTTCGCGCGGTTGGCGCTGCGCTCGGCTTCGCGCATGATCCCCAGGCCCGTGTGCGCGGCCTGCGACGCCGGGTCGAGCTGCACCGCGGCGTTAAATTCCTCGCGCGCGTCGACCGTGCGGTCGCGTCCCGCCAGCGACGCGAAGAGATACGAGAATCCGAGCCGGATGTGGACCAGCGCGCTCTTGGGATTCTTCGCCAGTGCGTCCTCTTCGTCGTTCACCAGCGAGTCGAGCGCGCCCGGCGTCTGCGCGACCGTGGCGTTCATGAACGACAGCGCGAGCGTGTTGTCGGGGATGACCGCGAGCGCGGCGTCGAAGCCTTTGCGCGCCGCGTCGAAATCGCGCGTGTAGAAGCCGCGGAAACCCTGACCGAGCGGACCGGTGAACGCGGCGTTGCGGTAATCGTCGCGCGCGGCGGCGGGCGCCGGAGCGGGCGCGGGCGACGCGGCCAGGAGCGGGACGCCGCACGACACGGCGAGCGACAGCGCGAAGAGACGTCGGATCACAGCGATGGTGCAGGTTCGGCCGCCGGCGGCGACTTCCGCTTGCCTCGCGCTCAGCGGCCGACGAGCAGCCGGCGGGCGAGCGCGTCCGGCAGGCCCGCGGTCGCGATCTTCTCCTGCACCTGCGCGATCGGATACTCGATCCGTTCGATGCGCACGGTACGCTCGACGGTATCGAAAAAGCCGAACGACGCGCGCGGGTTGAGGTCGCGCGGCTGGCCGAGGCTGCCGACGTTGATCAGATAGCGCACGCCGTCGAGCAGCCGGACTTCGCCGCCCTGCTGGAGATGCTGATGTTCGATCCTGCCGTCGGGCTGGAGCGCGTACACTTCGGCGATGTGCGTGTGTCCGATGAAGATGATCGGCGCGTCGGTCGATGCGAACGCGCGCGCGGCGCCCGGCTTGTCGAGGATGTACTCGAAGTAGTTGACCGGCGCGCCGTGGACGAGCAGAAACTCCGGCATGCGGAACTCGTAACCGAGCTGATCGAGCCACGCGCGGTTTTCCGGCAGCAGGACGCCTTGCGTCCACTTCATCGCCTCGCGCGCGGCCGGATTGAAGTACGTGAGTCCGAAGTCGTCGATCGCGGCGACGTCGTGGTTCCCCAGCACCGTCGCGGTGGCACGCGTCCGCATCCGCTCGACGCACTCGTTGGGATTGGGGCCGTAGCCCACGATATCGCCCAAGCACAGCACGGCGTCGTCGTCGCGAATCTGCGCGAACGCGGCGTCCAGCGCCTCGAGGTTCGAGTGGACGTCCGAGAGGACGGCGTACCTCACCGGGCCGCCTTCTCCCGCACCCCGTCGAGCGCCTCGGCGAAGCGTTCGGCGAAGGCGGCGCGCTCCGTCGCGGTCCCCACGGTGACGCGGATGTAGCCGTCGATCGGCGGCGCCCACGGCTTGCGCACGAACACGCCCAGCTCCAGCAGCGCCGTCACCATCGCGTCCGCCTGCGCGCGCGTCCCGATCCCGATGCAGACGAAATTTGTCCGCGACGGGAGCGACGGCGCGCCGTGCGCGGCGGCGAGCGCGTGATACTCGGCGCGTCCGCGTTCGACTTCGGCGACGACGCCGCGCAGAAACGCGTCGTCGTCGAGCGCCGCCAGCGCGCCGATCTGCGCCGTGCGGTTGACGCCGAAGTGCAGCCGGAGCTTCTGAAACGCCGCGATGACGTCGCTCGAGGCGATCGCGTAGCCGATCCGCGCGCCGGCCATCCCGAACGCCTTCGAGAACGTGCGCGTGCGGATCGTGCGCGGGTCGACCACGTCGGACGGCAGTTCGTCGCGCGAGACGAAGTCGGCGTAGGCTTCGTCGAGGAACAGCAGCACGTCGGAGGGGAGCGCCTCGCGCAGCGACGCCAGCGTCGCACGATCGACGAAGCCGCCCGACGGGTTGTCGGGATTCGCGACGTACACGAGTTTTGCGCCGCTGCGCCGCACCGCGTCCACGATCGCATCGGGGACGATCCCGCCTCGTTCGTCGGGCTCCGCGAACTCCGCGCGCGCACCGAACGCGTTGAGATGGTAGAACAGCGTCGGGTACGTCCCGAGCGTCGCGACGCAGGCATCGCCCGGGCCGCAGAACGCGCGCACGATCAGCCCCATGAGGTCGTCGATCCCGCTCGCGATCACGAGCTCGTCGACGGTGCAGCCGTGGCGCGCGGCGAGCGCCGTGCGCAGCGCGATGGACTCCGGGTCGCCGTACCACGATGTCAGCGCGACCGCGTCACGCATTGCCGCGATCGCCCGCGGCGACGGTCCGAACGCGCTCTCGTTGGCGCCGAGGCGGAGCAGTTCGGTGCGGCCGACCCGGCGCGCCAGCTCTTCGGGCGCGACGAACGGCGTCATCGGCGGGATCGCCGCGACGAGCGGCGTCGGGTGCGGCAGGCGGGACTCCGGGCTCACGGCTGTTCGACCCTGATGCGGTCGACGACGTTGCGGATCCCCGACGTTCCACGCGCCGCCGCGACGACGGCGTCGCGCGTCTTCGCATCGGCGACGGTCCCCTCGAGGGTCGCTGTCCCGCCGTCGACGCGCACCGACACCTTCTGAAAGCCGAGTTCGGCGGTGTATGCGGCGACGATGCGCGTCGCGAGCGCCGCGTCGCCGAGTTGGCGTTTGGGACGCGGGCCGTTGGGGTCGACGCGGACCTGATCGACGACGACGCGCACGCCGGCGACCCCGCGCGCCGAGCGCACGACGCGCTTCTTCGCGTCCATGCTGCGGACGCTGCCCCGCAGGGTGACGACGCCGTCGCGCGCTACGACGCCGAGCGTCGTCGCGGAGTCGGGATCCTCGGCGGTCAGCTTCGCTTTCACAGCGGCGAGGGTGACGCCGTCGCGCAGGACATCGGTCGCGGCGCGCGTTCCGAACGGTTCGGGCGCTTTCGTCTGCTGGTCGCCGCCGCAGCCTGCGACGAGCAGGCCGGCGGCGAACGCGAGCGCGCGCCGCATCATCGACCTCCGAAACCGAGCACGGTCACCGCGGCGCCCGATTCGATCCGGGACGACTCCGGTCCGACGACGACGTACCCGCCGGCGCGCGCGAGCAGGCTCGTATGGGACGACCGCAGCACCAGCGGCCGCGCGCCGTCGGCGCCGACCGCCGCCGGGACGTACCACGTCCAGCCCGGCCGCCCGCCGAACGGCGCCGCGGCGACGGTCGCGATCCGGCGGACTGCGGCGTGCCGCTCGCCGGTGAGCGCGCGGACGATCGGCGCCGCGACCGCTTCGAGGATCATCAACGCCGAGGTGGGATTCCCCGGCAGCCCCAGGACCGGACGCGCGCCGATCGCCGCCAGCACCGTCGGTTTCCCAGGCTTGACCTTGAGCCCGTGCACGACGATCCCCGGCGCCCCGAGCCGTGCGATCGCCGCCGGGACGTGGTCGCGGGCGCCGACCGACGAGCCGCCGGTGAGGACGACCGCGTCGGCGCCGGCGAGCCCGTCGGCGATCCGCGCTGCGATCGCGTCTTCCTCGTCGACTGCGCGCGGGAGGTGCACGACGGTGCAGCCCATCGCCAGGAGGCTGCCGGCGATCGCCCAGCGGTTGGAGTCGCGGACCTGGCCGGTCCCGGGATGCTCGGCCGCATCGACGAGTTCGTCGCCCGTCGAGACGACCGCGATCCGGGGGCGGACGAAGACCGGAACGTCGACGATCCCCAGCGTCGCCAGCACCGAGAGTTCCGGGGCGGCGATCCGGCAGCCCGCGCCGACAATGCGGTCGCCGGGCCGCATGTCGTCACCGCGCGGCGTGAACGAGTCGCCGGCGGCCGGCGCGGCGTCGACCGCGATCGACTCGCCGTCGTCGCGCACGTTCTCGAGCGGGACGACGGCGTCGGCGCCGGGCGGCAGCACGCCGCCGGTCGGGATCCGCATCGCCTCGCCGACGTGCACCGGTCCGGGCGGCGCCGCGCCCATCCGGATCGTGCCGGCGATCCGCCGCAGTGCCGTGCCGTCCGTGGAGCGCACGGCGAAGCCGTCCATCGTCGAGCGCGCATCGGCGGGGTAGAACGCTTCCGCGACCGCGTCTTGCGCAAGGACGCGGCCGAAGGCGTCGGCGAGCGCGACCCGCTCGATCCCCGGCGGCATCGGCCGCACCGCGGCGAGGTAGGCCGCGACGGCCTCCGCAGGCTCCCGCAGCCGTTCGACGTCGAAGCCCTCGCCCGGGCGCATCGCTCGCATCCTCGCGCGCTTCGACACGGCTACGGTAGGACACCGCCCGCGCGCTGCGTAACGGCGCGCGGTCGTGCTGAATCTCGAGCTGCTGCGCCGCGAACCCGATCACGTCCGCGTCGCCGCACGGCGGCGCGGCGGCACGGCGGAGTTCGTCGACCGCGTGCTCGCACTCGACGCGCAGCGCCGCGCGGCGACCACCGCGGTCGAGTCGCGCAAGGCCGAGAAGAACGCGCTCACCGCCCAGATTGCGAACGCCGCCGACAAAAAAGCCGCCGCCGGCGAACTGCGTCCGCGCATCGCCGAACTCGACGCGCAGATCGCCGCGACCGGCGAAGAGATTCCGCGCCTCGACGAGACGATCGAACGCGAACTCGCGGAGATCCCGAACCTGCTCGATCCGAGCGTCCCCGACGGTTCCGACGAAGCGGCGAACGTGGAGATCCGCCGCTGGGGGACGCCGCCGGCGTTCGGCTTCACGCCGAAACCGCATTGGGAGATCGGCGAGGCGCTGGAGATCTTCGACTTCGAACGCGCCGCGAAGCTCAGCGGCGCGCGCTTCGCGGTCCTGCGCGGCGCGGGCGCGCGGCTCTCGCGCGCGCTGGTGCAGTTCTTCCTCGACCGCGCGGCCCGCAACGCCTACGTCGAGATCAACCCGCCGCTGCTGGTGACGCGATCGACGATGTGGTCGACCGGCCAGCTCTCGAAGTTCGCCGATCAGATGTACGTCTTCGAGGGCGACGACGCCGGCGAGCCGATGTATCTCATCCCGACCGCGGAGGTGCCGCTGACCGCGATGCACCGCGACGAGATCCTCGCCGGCGAAGCGCTCCCGCTGCAGTATGCGGCGTATACGCCGTGCTTCCGCAAAGAGGCCGGCGCCGCGGGACGCGACACGCGCGGCCTGGTGCGCCAGCATCAGTTCGAAAAGGTCGAGCTGATGTGGGTTTCCACGCCGGAGCGCTCGTTCGACGATCTCGAAACGCTCACGCGCAACGCGGCAGGCCTGCTCGAGGAACTGGGGCTCGCGCATCGCGTGATGCTGCTGTGCGCGGGCGACGTCGGCTTCAACGCGGCGAAGACCTACGACGTCGAAGTGTGGCTGCCGGGCGCGCAGGCGTACCGCGAGATCTCGTCGTGCTCGAACTGCACCGACTTCCAGGCTCGTCGCTCCGCGATCCGCTACCGGCCCGAGCCGGGCGCGAAACCGCAATTCGCGCACACGCTCAACGGCTCGGGGCTCGCCGTCGGGCGCACCCTGCTGGCGCTGATCGAAAATTATCAGCGCGCCGACGGCGGCGTCGACGTTCCCACGGTGCTGCGTCCGTTCGCCGGGTTCGCGTCGATCGAGCCCGACGGCAGCGTCCTCCCGCACGTGTCGTGAACCGCGACGCGATCGCGCGCGCCGTCGACGTGCTGCGCGGCGGCGGCGTCGTCGCGATCCCGACCGAGACCGTCTACGGGCTCGCCGCCGACGTCGCCAACCCCGATGCGATCGCTCGCGTGTACGCGATCAAAGGCCGTCCCGCGGATCATCCGCTGATCGTGCACGTCGCCGGTCTCGATGCAGCGACCGGCTACGCGGCCGAACTCACGCCCGCGCTGCGAGCGCTCGCGCAGCGGTTCTGGCCGGGCCCGCTCACGGCGATCGTCGCGCGCGGACCGCGCACGCCGCACGCCGTCACCGGCGGTCAGGAGACTGTCGCGCTCCGCGTCCCCGCGCATCCCGTCGCACGCGCGATTCTCTCGGCGTTCGGCAGCGCGCTCGCCGCGCCGTCGGCGAACCGCTTCGGCGGCGTCTCTCCGACGACGGCGGAACACGTGCGCGCCGACCTCGGCGACGCCGTCGACGTCGTGGTCGACGGCGGCCCGTGCGAAGTCGGCGTCGAGTCGACGATCGTCGACCTCACCGGCGCGGTGCCGGCGGTGCTGCGCGCGGGCGCAATCACGGCATCGGAGTTGAGCGACGCGCTCGGAACCGCCGTCGTCACGCGCGTCGGCGGCGACGTGCGCGCGCCGGGGACACTGCCGTCGCACTATGCGCCGCGCGCGCGCGTGGTGCTCGTCGAGCCGTCCGCGCGCGATGCCGAAGCTGCGCGGCGCGCCGCCGCGGGCGAACGGGTCGCGCTGCTCGACCTCCCCGACGACGCCGCGGCGGCGGCGCGCTCGCTCTACGCGACGCTGCGCGCGCTCGACGCCGAAGGCTGCGAGACGATCGTCGCGACGCTGCCGCCGGCGACGGAAGCGAATGCCGCGGTGCGCGACCGGCTCACCCGCGCCGCCGCGCCGCGCTAGGTGTCGAGACTACGCGCCTCGTTTACGGGCCGCGGCCCAACGTGAGGCGGGGGTAGTTGATGGCCGTGTGCCGGCGGTCCTCGTTGTAGTAGCGGAGCCACGCCGGGAGGGCGTCTCGGCGCTCGTCGCTGGTGCGATAAGCGACCGCGTACGCCCACTCGCGCAGCATGGTCTGGATGAAGCGCTCCGCTTTGCCGTTCCAACGCGGCGTGTAGGGCGGCGTGAAAATGTGTCGCGCACCGATCGACCTCATCATTGACTCGAACGCGTTCGAGCTGAACACTTTGCCGTTGTCAGTCATGACTCGTTCGATTCGCACGCCGCGACGAGCGTAAAGAATCGCGAGCCGCCGCAAGAAGTCTGCGGCCGAGGTCGCGTCTTCCCGCGTGTATACGCGTGTTTCAGTCCGGCGGCTGGCATCGTCGACCGCGACAAAGATGACGTCGTAGCCGACGTGCCTGGAGCACTTCGTGCGATCGCCGTGGATGCGGTGCCCCACGCGCTCAAATCGTGCGATCTTCTTGATGTCAATGTGAACGAGCTCGCCGGGTCGGCGATACTCATAACGCTGCGTAAAGCGGGCCGGCTCGAAGGTCGCGCAGACGCGCGATGTTGAGCCGCTTGAGTACCTTGATGACCGTCGAGCGCGCCATCGACAGTGCTTCGGCGATTTGCCAACCGAGTAGCCGGCGAGTGCGGCGAAGCCGGTCGATCTGCCGTTCAACCGCCTTTCGGACGCGCGTCGGAAAGCGAATTGCAACGGGTCGCCGATCACGCAGACCAGACTCTCCGGCCTGCGCAAAGCGGGCAAGCCACTTGTACACCGTCGGCCGGCTGATCTTGAAGCGCCGAGCCACCGCGGCAACGGCCTCACCGGCCTGAACCAAAGCGACAATTTCCCGCCGGATAAGAGGCGTCGTGCGGGCCTGAGGGTGCATAATCACAGGGCTGACCTCCGGAGAAGTAGGCCTCGAACACCCACCTCTTCGGGGTCAGTCCCTGTCAACGATGCGCGTGGTCTCTACAGCTAGGTGAGGTCCGTTTCTTCTGCGACGACGCGGACTTCTTGCGCGTCGCGATCTCTTGCGCGGCGTCTTCGGCGGCGCCGCGGCTTGCGGGCCGAACTCCTCGCGGAGTACTTCCTTCGCTTGTTCGAGGACGCGTTTTCGGCGGGCCGGCAGATTCTTTCCGGCGCGATTGATGAGGAACGTCGGCATCGACATCGCGGAGCGGTACGGCGAGGATTTCCGGCGCTTCGAACCCTCCGCGTCGTGCATGAGCTCGCGCGCGACCTTCGCGGGATCGTCCTGCGCGAACGTCCCCTGCGGGACGTCGAGCGCATCGCTCGTTTCGGTGACGTGCTGCGACCAGCGTCGAGGTGCCATGGGATGAGCGTACCCATCGCGGGAACACGGTCACCGATGCGCCGCACGCTCGCCCTCTTGGCCGCCGTCCTGCTCCTGATCCCCGTACCGGCACGCGGCGCGGCGCCGCGCGCGTCGCTCTCGGCGCTCGATCTGATCGCGCTGGAAATCGGCTATACGACGGTGATGGCGCGATACTACCGGCCGGTCGATCCGCTCGTTCTCGTCGACGGCGCACGCCGCGGGATCGTCGCCTATCTCCGCAAGCAGGGCGTCGCCAACCCGGCGCTCCCGGCGCTGCCGCCGCACACCGACCGGTACGCCGCCGAGAACGCGATCGCGCGCGACGTCGCGCTCGCCGTCGCCCGCTATCCGTCGCGCGTGCAGACCGCGGCGCTCGTCAACGCTACGCTCGACGGCGAGCTCGCTGCGCTGCACGATCCGTACACGGTGCTGTTCCGGGCCGCCGCGTACAAGAAGTTCGTCGCGTTTCTCGACGGAACGGCGAACGCCGGGATCGGCGCCGAACTCGACGTCGACCCGCAGACGCACGCGGTGCGCGTCGTCGACGTCTTTCCGGGGAGTCCGGCCGAAGCGGCGGGCGTCCGGCGCGGCGACACGATCGCATCGATCGACGGCGGCGCACCGGCCGGATCGCCGTCCGACGTGCTCGCGGCGCTGCGCGGCAAAGCCGGCACGGCGGTGCGCCTCGTCCTCGTGCGCGACGGCGTGCAGCGCGATCCGCTTTCGATCGTGCGGCAAACGATCGTCGCACCCGACGTCACCGGCTACGCGCTGCCGGGCGGGATCGGGTACGTGCGGCTGCGGTCGTTCGGCGCGCGGTCGGCGCAGCAGCTCGACGGAGTCCTCGCGACGCTGCACGCGCCGGACGTGCACGCCTACGTGCTCGATCTGCGCGCGAACGGCGGCGGGTACCGCGACGACGCCGTCGCGATCGCGTCGCATTTCGTCCGCGGGACCGTCGTGACGACGCAAGAGCGCACCGGCGCGCCGTCGGTCTTCACCGCGAAGTCCGCGACGCCGCTGCTGCACGCGCCTCTCGCCGTGCTCATCGACGCCGACACCGCCTCGGCGTCGGAGATCGTCGCCGGCGCGATCCAAGACAACCGCGCGGGGACGCTCGTCGGAGCGAAGACGTTCGGCAAGGGTCTGGTGCAGGAGACGTTCGCGCTCCCCGACGGCGGCGCGATCAAGATGACGACGGCGCGCTACCGCACGCCCGCCGGCCGCGACATCGAGGGCGTGGGGATCACTCCCGACGTGGTCGTTCCCGAACCTGCGGGCGCGCATCCGGGCGAACCCGGCCACGATCCCCAACTCGACCGCGCGCTCGCCCTGCTCGCCGCTTCATCGTCGTAGGGCCGCGGCGGCGGCCCATCACGGCGGTCCGAGCGGGTCGGCGAGCGCCGCCGAGATCGCCGGTGCGTCGGGAAGCGGCATTTCCTCGTCGCGCGGACGCTGCAGCGCGACGAGGACGGTGCCGTCGCGAAGCGGCGCCAGGGCGCGGATCTCCCAGCCTTGCGCGCCGAGCAGATCGAGCGTCGCGTCCCCTTCCGCACGCGCCGCGGCGTCGGGCGTAAGCGTGTGAAAGGTGAAGTCGAAGCGGGCGCGCATGGAGCGCTCCTACCCCGTTGCGCGCGCCGTCTCTCTCACAGGTGCGCCGTTTTGCGCGCCAGGCGCAGGACTGATTCGTCCGCACCGTAGTCCGCGAGCGACGCGAGCGCGACCCACGCGAGATCGTGCGACTCGTCGCTGACCACGAACGGCTCGGCGCCATCGGCTTCGAATGCGAAGCGCACGTCGAAATGCTCGTGCGCCGGTTCGCTCCCGCGCGCCGGGATCGCGTGGATGTCGACGTCGTAGATCGCTTCGCTCGCGAACCGCAGCGAACGCAGTCCCGACTCCTCGCGCGCCTCGCGCAGCGCGGACGCGCGGACGTCGGGATCGCCGTCGACGTGGCCGCCGAGCTGCAGCCATTTCCCCAGCTTGCGGTGATGCGTCAGCAGCGCGTGCGTGCGCGCCGCGTTCACGATCCAGGCCGACGCGGTGACGTGACCGATCGTGAGCGCGCGCTCGAACGCGCGCGGCTGCGACGCGATGAAGGCTGCCAGCCGGTCGCGCATCGCGCGCTCGCGCGCATCGGCCGGTACATACGCGCGGAGCTCCGCCAGGAGCGCGGTGCGGAGGGAACTCACGAACGCTCTGCAAGCGGCGCGTCGCTGACGAGGATCCCATCGTCGTCCGCATAAAGCATCGCGCCCGGCGTGAACGTGACGCCGCCGAACCGCAGCGGCACGTCGACTTCGCCGATGCCCCGTTTCGCGCTCTTCATCGGGTTCGTTCCGAGCGCTTTGAGTCCGATGTCGAGCGCGGCGAGCGCTGCCGAATCGCGGAACGCTCCGTTGATGACGAGGCCGCTCCAACCGTTGGCGAGCGCGAGCCCGGCGATGACGTCGCCGACGAGCGCGACGCGCAGCGATCCGCCGCCGTCGACGACGAGCACCGCACCCTCCCCGGGCATCTCGAGGACGCTGCGCAGCAGCGCGTTGTCTTCGAAGGTCTGCACGGTGCGGATCCGTCCCGCGAACGCGCGCCGTCCGCCGAACCGGCGGAACTGCACCTCGCAGGACTCGACGGCGTCTTGATGCGCATCGACGAGATCGGCCGTGACGATCGCGGGTGGTTCCATCGCGCGCCGTTTCGCTCAGTGACGCAGCGCCACCCCGATCGCGGCCCCGGCGACGACGTACGCTTGATCCGGGACGCGCTTGACGAGCAACGGCGCGGCCAGCGCCCCGACGAGGAGCAGCGCCGAGACCGCATCGACGATCACCGGGCGGCCGACCAGATACGTCGTGCCGGCGAGGACGCCGACGACGGCGACGGTGACGCCGCGAACGAATCCCGCGACGCGCGGGCGTCCGCCGTACCGGAGCAGCAGCGGCGTCGCCGCCACCGTCAGCACGATCGACGGGAGAAAGATCCCGGCCGTCGCCGCGAGGGCGCCGGTGAATCCCGCGATTACGTAGCCGACGAACGTCGCCGTGATGACGACCGGTCCCGGCGAGATGAGCCCGATCGCGACCGCGTCGACGAACGTGCGATCGTCGAGCCAGTGATATTGATCGACGACGTACGACTTCACGAACGAGACGATCACCAGACCGCTTCCGAAGACGAGAAACCCGGTCTTCAGGAAGAACCAGAACAGCGCCGGTGCGAGTCCCGACGGCACGAGCGCGATAAGCGGAGGAAGCGCCAGCGACCGCAGCGACGACGGCGGCGGAAGGACGGGGGGCGGGAGCGGCACCGGCTTCGCGCGCGGCGCGAACGCGACGATCCCGAGGACACCCGCGGCGAGAAACAGCACGATGAGTTCGCGCTGCAGTGCGACCGTTACGCCGCAGGCGACGACCGCGACGCACCACGCCGCGACGTCGCGGCGAAGCGTCTTGCGGCCGAGGGTCCAGCTCGCGCGCAGGATCAGCGCGACGACGATGGGGCCGATCCCGTAGAACAGGCCCTGCAGCACGCGCGCGCCCGCGAAGCGCTGGTAGAGCGCCGCCGCGGCAACGACGATCGCGAACGGTGCGATCGCGAATGCCAGAGCCGCCGCGAGCGCGCCGCCGATTCCATGCGTGACGTAGCCGCAGTAAACGCCGAGCTGATACGCCATCGGCCCCGGACACGTCGTCGCGACCGCGAGGCCGCGCTCGAACGCCGCTTCGTCGATCCACCCGCGTTCGTCGACCAAATCGCGGCGCATGATGTTGGCAAGCGCGACCGGTCCGCCGAACCCTGTCGCACCGAGCACGAAAAAATAGCGCGTGAGTTCGGCCACGCTCGGCGTGCGAGCGCGCCGCACCGTAGCCATCACGGCGATCCGCGCAGCGGCCAACGGCCGCTTTCGACCTGCGCGAGAAAGTCGGCGACCAGACGGTTGAACTCGGCGGGATCTTCCTCGTTGATGCCGTGGCCGCAGTTCGGCATCACCGCCAGCGCCGCCGCCGGGATCGTTCGCTTCATCAGGATGGCCGGCGCAAAACACGACTCGTCTTCGTCGCCGGTGAGGATGAGGGTGGGGACCGTCAGCGCGCGCATCTCAGTGGTGAGATCGTAGAGCGACGGGCGCTCGCGCTGACACCCGCGCTGGGTGTTGGCGGAGCCGAGCGCGGAGTCCTCGGCCAGGCGCGCTTTGAAGACCGCAAATCCGAGCGGATCCTTGCGTGCGTACTGCACGCGCGCGGGGCCGTAGGCGTACGTTTCCGCAAACGCCGCCATTCCATCGCGAAGGATCGTGACGGCGATCTGCTCGGCCTCGGCGCGGAACCGCTCGCGGTCGTGGGGCTCGGCGCCGTGGCGCTTCAGGACTTCGGGTGGGCGGGCAAGAGGTCGAGCCCACCACAGTGGAATAGAATCGCCGCTGCAAATCGGCCCTCATTGCGATAGCCGCGCGCGCGGAATTTGATCATTTGGATCTTGCTGTTGAGGCTCTCGGCTGCCGCATTGGTGATCGGCTTGCGAATGTACGTGATGATGTTCGCAAAGTGACGTTTGAGCGTGCGCGCGACGCTGATCATTTCGGGCAATTGAGAGTGCGTCGCCCACCGGTACCAATCGGCAAAGAAACGACGCGCTGCGGACTCACGCCGATATCGCCAGAACTCCGTAAAGTGCTCCTTCATCGACCACGCGCGGCCAAGGCGTTTGTACTGGCTCCGCAAGGCGCTCAGATCACGTCGTTCGTCGCGGTCGAGATTCGCAAACGAGCGCAACCAGGAATACTTAGTCCCTTTCAATGCCGTTCGGTCGAGCGTCTTGTCACGCATCATCGCTCGACGAGTGAGATCGACGGCTTTGGTGAGATATGCCGTGATGTGGTACTTATCGAAGACGATCTTCCGTGCCGCATCGGGCACGTGTGCTACGGTCGACTCGAAGTACGGCTGCCACATATCCATCGCGATGCCCTCAATGGCATGAAGTTGTTCGTGCGAAAGGCCGTCGTAGAAAGCGTCAATCGATTCGCGCTTGCGACCGCGACCGACCCACAGGACCTCGCCGCGGTCCAAGTCGGACACGATCGTGAAGTACCGATGCCGCTTTTTGACGGCCTTCTCGTCGATGCCGAGATGCCGCACAAGACGTGGCAGTCGCCGCTGCTTACCGCGCTCGACCGCCCGGAGCATAATGGAATCGACTTGCTCCCAGCTGATGCCCAAGCGACGCGCGACCGCCGCGACGGACATCTCGAGTAGGAGGGCGATCGCCAAACGCTCGAAGCGCGACGTAAACTCGGTGCGACCGCTTGACCAGGGAATCGCAACGGTCGTGACGCCGTGCTCGGGACAATCGATCCGGGGTACGGAGGCGTGCAAGAAAAGTTGGTCGCCGGCCAGATCGAGGTCACGCCAGACGCGCTCGCGATGATCGTGCTTGGGGCACTCCCGATCGCATTTTGGACAGCGACCCGCGCCTTGCCATTCAAGCCGAACATCGACCCGATTTCGCTCGAGATCGAGCTTTGATTCGGTCACGTCCCAAGGATCTTCGACGCGCAGCAACCCGCGGATGAATTCGGTGTCTCGCATGGCGTAGCATTACGACGGCCGACCGATTTCCTCTCGCCCGCCCACTACAAAACCGGAAGACCCGGCGCCGTAACCACAGCCCGCGACGACCAGCGAGCGCGCGCGCTGCGGGTGGCGGAAGCCGAAATGCAGCGTCGCGAAGCCGCCCATCGACAAGCCGACGACGTGCGCCGTCGCAATGCCGAGATGGTCGAGCACCGCGGCGATGTCGTCGGCGGCACGCGACTGCGAATAGGACGCGACGGTTTCCGGCACGTCCGAGGGAGGATACCCTCGCGCGTTGTACGCGATCGTGCGAGACCGCCGCGCAAAGTACCGCACCTGCGGTTCCCAGTTACGGTAGTCGCCGGCAAACTCGTGCACGAAGACCACGGCGTACCGGACTCCTCGCAGTAGCGACGCACCCCGTCCTCAGCTGCGGCGTACGGCATCGCGGATTTCCTCATCTGTTCACGATGCCACGGGGCATCGTGGAGGAGAGAGTGGGATTCGAACCCACGAGCCCCGCGAAGGGCCTGCGGTTTTCAAGACCGCTGCGTTCAACCGCTCCGCCATCTCTCCGCGCACCCGAACCGTTGTGCGGCCGGGCTTTTTCACCCTCTCAGGTATTCGACGTCCGGACCGGCAACAACCACCACGTAACCGTCGGAATCGCGAACCCACATCTCTCGGTGGCCCGGCTTGTCGTTGACGTGAGGTTCTTCGATGATCTCGGCACCCAAGCCGCGCGCTCGCTCCACGATGGAGTCGAAATCGTCCACCTGAAACCACAGCAGCACACCGTGTCCGTGCGGCGCAGCGTCGGCGCCGACGAGGTTCGGGTGGTCTTCCTCGTCCCATGCGTGGAGTTGCAGCAGCAGCTGACCGGAGCACGAGATGCGATCATACACGTCGCGGTGGCTGTGTTCCGGAAGCGAGTCTGCTCCGAGCAGTTCGGCGTACCAGCGGCTACTCGCGCGAACGTCGCGCACCGCTATGAGGGGCTGTGCCACGACGGCGGACTCCTGCGTGGGAAAGGTCATGGGGCTCCATTGCCGGCGACGCAGCGGGCGATTCGTATAGCGGCCGTTCGGACGCCGTACCGAATCCTACGGGTAAGACGCGGCGCAGCCGTTCGCGGCGTTGCTCCAGAGCGGCTGGATTGCGAACGTGCCGGTCGAGAGCTTGATGTTCTGCAGGTTGATGAAGGAGCAATAGTCGCCGATCTCGTTGCCGTACTGGTCGAACCAGCCGGTTCGCGTGTCCGGATCGGTCTGCGTCTCCGCGACTTCGTGCACGGCGGTCTCGCTGGTGATGTCGAGGAGTCCTTGTGCGCCGGTGTTGACCGTGTTGGTGCCGCAGCCCGGGAAGTCGGGCTGGTACGGCAGGTCGGTGTAGTGCACGTCGCCGGATGGCGACGACGTCACCGAATGATACGCGCAGTATCCCAGATGATTGAACGCGCCATGGGGCAGCTGCACGATGTACGACGCATCGAAGTTGTATCCGAAATGCGCCGCCGCGCGCACGGCCTCGGCGGCGATCGCCGAGCCGGAAGGCTGTTTGGGGACCGCACTGTTGTCGAACCATTCGCCGCCGAACTGCTGCTTTGGGTTGGTGATCGCGCCCGCCGCCGTCGAGTAATACTGCGTCACGACTCGAGGATCGACGATCCGCCGACCCCTTGCAGAAAGGCGGTGAGATAGGGGGCCACGCCGTCGGGATCGGCCGCCGAACCGGTGAAGCCCCAGTACACGACGTAGACCACGGGGTTCTTCTGGATCGGGCCGCCGTGGTAGACGAGGTTTCCGACGCTGCTGCCCTTCGCGCCGTTTCTCGGAAGCAGCACGTGCATCGGGTGGCCGTCGACGACGCCGTTCAGCGACGGTGCCTCCGCGTGCGCCGGCGCCGGCCTGCTCAAGGCATCGCGCTGCGCTCCCGGGAGCGATCCGCTCGTCGAACCGCTGCATGCGGCCAGCGCGGTGGAGATGCCCAAAGCGGCGAGCAATCGAAATCCGGCGTGCATGGACGCCTCCCTTCACGTGCCGAGGAGGCCGAGCACTTCACGCCCGGCGCGTTCGGCGCCTTTGCGGGTGTCCGGTAGGGCTTTCGCACCGCTCGGTCGAGAGTACGCCATCCGATGAAGCCCCAGGTGTTTGCGCTGTGGGCCGCGCTGTGCGCGGCGATGCTCGCGGCGTCGTGCGCTCCGGCACCTGGCGGCGATGGGCCGCTGCGCATGGGCGAAGTCGCCGAGCCGCCGGGGCTCAACCCGCTGGTCTTCGACAACGCGACCGTCTTCTATCTCGGTCCGCTCGTGCACGGCTATCTGCTCGACGCCGATGGTGAGGGCAGGCTGATCCCGGCGCTCGCAACGGCGGTGCCGTCGATCGCCAACGGCGGCGTCTCGCGCGACGGCCGCACCGTCACGTATCACCTGCGCCGCGGCGTGCACTGGCACGACGGCGCGCCGTTCGACGCGCGCGACGTGCTCTTCTCGTTCGCGGCGGTGCGCAACCCGAACAATGCCGTCCCCGACCGCACCGGCTTCGATCACGTCGCGTCGGTGAGCGCAATCGATCCCTACACCGTGCAGGTGCGGCTGACGCAGCCGTTCTCGCCGTTCGTCCCGTCGGTCTTCACGATGGGCGCGAACGACCCGTATCCGATTCTCCCCGCCCATCTGCTCGCGCGCAAAGCAAGCCTCAACAACGATCCCTACAACGCGGCGCCGGTCGGCCTGGGGCCGTATAAGCTCGTGTCGTGGCAGCACGGCGCGAAGCTCACCTTCGAGGCCGATGCGCACTTCTGGCGCGGCCCGCCGGCGATCAAACGGATCGATCTGGAATCCGTGCCGAGCGCGAACACGCTGCAGACGCTTTTCCAAGGTCATCAGATCGACGTGCTCGTCGCGCGCACGACCGGCGGCCGCGTCTTCTATGACGCGATTCGCTCGGTAGCGCAGACGCACACGGTCCTAAAGCCGCACTACGAATTCGACTTCGTGATCCTCAACCAGGCGCATCCGCCGCTCGACGACGTCCGCGTTCGCCGCGCGCTCGCGTACGGGATCGATCACGTCCGGATCATGCGCGAGCTCAACGGCGAACTGTTCGTCCCCGGCGACAGCGACCGGCTCGCCGGACAGTTCGCCTACGATCCGGCGATCCGCCAGCCGCCGTACGACCCGGGGCGTGCGGCCGCGCTGCTCGACGCGGCGGGCTGGCATCTCGACGGCGGCGTCCGCAAGAAGAACGGGCGCCCGCTCACGCTCGATCTGGTCTCGACGACCGAATCGCCGACGACGGGCCGATTCGACTTGCTCGCACAGCAGCAGCTCGCGAAGCTCGGGATCCGCGCGTCGGAAAAATCGTACGGCTACAACGTCGTGTGGGCGTCGGCGGCACAGCACGGGATCAATCAGACCGGGCGGTTCGACGTTGAATACAGCGGCTGGCAGCCCAACGCCGTCGCCGATCACTCGTACCTCTTCCGCTGCGACACGCGGCCGCCGGCCGGCGACAACCTGGCGCGCATCTGCGATCCCGTCATCGAGGCGGCTGCGCGGCGCGAGTTGCAGGCGATCGATCCCGCGGAGGAAGCGAGCGGCGATCGCGCGATCTCGCGCCGCCTGGTCGAGCAGTCGGATCTGATCTTCCTGGGCTTCAACCGCGAGGCGGTCGCCTACCGCGACGGGATCACCGGGATCGTCCCGTCGGTGCTCGGCGAGCACCTGTGGAACGTCTACGCGTGGAAACGGACGCCGTAGCGCGAAGGCAGCCCGGTGGCTACCGCGACCCTAACCTACGGCTCGTACCTGCGCATCCCCGAACTGCTCGATCTGCAGCATCCGCTGAGCGCCCCCCCGCATCACGACGAGCTGCTCTTCATCATCATCCACCAGGTCTACGAACTCTGGTTCAAGCAGACGCTGCACGAACTCGACGCGGCGGTGCGGTTCCTCGATTGTGACGATCTGCTGAAGGTCGGCAAGGCGTTCCGGCGGATTCACGCGATCCAGCGGACTCTCGAGACGCAGGTCGACGTGCTCGAAACGATGACGCCGCAGGACTTCAACGCTTTTCGCGACGGGCTCAATCCGGCGAGCGGCTTTCAGTCCGCGCAATTCCGCGAGATCGAGTTCCGCTGCGGCCTGCGCGGCAACGAGAACTATCTCAAGCACCTCGACATCACGCCGCAGGAACGCGCGCATCTCGAACGCCGCCTGCGCGAACCGACGCTCTACGACGCGCTCAAAGGCTACCTCGCGCGCGCCGGCTTCGATGTCGCCTCGCACGACGCGCTAATCGAGACGTTCCGCACGGTCTACGAGCACGACGAAGCGCATTACGCGCTCTATCTGGTGCTCGAGGATCTGATCGAATTCGACGAACGCGTGCTGCTCTGGCGTGGGCGTCACGTGCGCATGGTCGAGCGGATGATCGGGATGAAGCCGGGGACCGGCGGTTCGCTCGGTGCCGCCTACCTTCAGACGACGCTGACGCGCCGCTTCTTCCCCGAGTTGTGGGAGGTTCGCACCGTGCTCGGCGGAACGAGCGCGACGTGATCGCTTCGCAGCATCAGCCCGCCGCGCTGCGGCCGCGCTTCGCCGGACTCGACGGCGCCACGTGGCTGGTCTCGCATTCGATGGGCGCCCCGCCGCATGCCGCGCGCGAGGCGCTGGCGCGGTACTGGGAGCAATGGGCGCAAGGAGGGCCCGAGGGCGCGTGGCCGGGCTGGCTCGACGACGCGCGCGCGATCGGCGACGGGATCGGCGCGATCGTCGGTGCGGCACCCGGCACGGTCTCGCTCGCGCCCAACGTCAGCCTGCTACAATCGGCGCTGGCGTCGTCGCTCGATCTGCGCGGCGAACGCAACGAGATCGTGTACGAAGCGCTGCAGTTCCCGTCGCTCGCGTACGTCTGGCAGGCCTGGGAACGCGCCGGCGCGCGCACGCTGCGCGTGCCGACCGACGACGGCCGCACGATCCCGACCGATCGCATCTGCTCGGCGATCACCGAACGCACCGCATTGGTCGTGCTGTCGCACGCGTACTATCAGAGCGCCGTGCTGATCGATCTCCCGCCGATCGTCGCCCGCGCGCACGAAGCCGGTGCGCTCGTCGTCCTCGACGCGTATCAAACCGCGGGGATCGTCCCGTTCGACGTCACCGCACTCGATCTGGATATCGTCGTCGGCGGATCGCACAAGTGGCTGTGCGGCGGCCCCGGCTGCGGCTGGATGTACGTCAAGCCGCAGCTCGCACAGCGCTTTCGGCCGATGGTCACCGGCTGGTTCGGCCATCGCGAGCCGTTCGCGTTCGAGCCGCCGCCGATCGACTACGCCCCCGATCAATTGCGCTGGGCTACCGGCACACCGACGATCCCCGGCTACGTCGCCGCGCGCGCCGGACACGAGATCATCCGCGAGGTCGGCGTCGCGACGATCCGCGAGCACAACGCGCGGCTCACGCGCCGCTTGAGCGACGCCGCGCTCGAACGCGGCTGGACGGTGAACACGCCGCTCGATCCGGCGAAACGCACGGGCTGGGTCGGCATCGACGTGCCGCACGCCGAGCAGGTGCAGCACGAGCTGCACGAACGCCGCATCTATGTCGATCACCGCCCCGGCTGCGGTCTGCGCGTCAGCGCGCACCTCTACACGACCGACGACGAGATCGACGTCTTCCTCGCCGCGATGGACGACGTCGTTTCGCGTTAACCTGCGTCTGCGCGCGCGAGCGCGCTCTGGATCTCATCGTGAATTGCGCCGTTCGATGCGAGGATGGAACCTTCGTCGAGGTCGAGCGGCCCGCCGGCGATTGCGCCGACGCGACCGCCGGCTTCTTCGATCAGCACCCAGCCCGCCGCGATGTCCCACGGTTTGAGATCGAACTCCCAGAACGCGTCGTAGATCCCGGTCGCGACGAACGCGAGGTCGAGCGCGGCGCTGCCGTCGCGCCGCACCGCCTGCGCGAGGTTCGAGAGCGCGCCGAAGTGCCGGCCGTTGCGCGCGTAGCGGGCCGGGTTGAAGCCCGTGCACACCATCGCGTTCGCGACCGCGCCGATCGTCGAGACGCAGATCGGCTCGCCGTTGCGCGTCGCGCCGCCGCCTTTGCGCGCCGCATAGAGTTCGTCGAGCAGGGGCGCATAGATCGCGCCGGCTTCGAGAACCCCCGCGCGCTCGTACGCGATCGAGACGCAGAAGAGCGGATAGCGGTGCGCGTAGTTCGTCGTCCCGTCGAGCGGGTCGACGATGAAGCGCTCGTCGCCGTCCCCCCGATATGCGCCGCCCTCCTCGCCGAGGATCGCGGCGCGCGGAAACGCGTCACGGATGCGCTCGACGATCAGTGCTTCGCTCGCGCGGTCCGCGTCGGTCACCAAGTCCTGCGGCTGCTTCTGCTCGATCCGTCGCGGGTCGTTCAGCCGGTCGCGCAGCAGCGCGCCGGCGTCGCGCGCGAGCGCGGTGATGAACGCGAGCGGGTCCAAGGGAAGCCTCCTGGGAATGGCGGGGAGATGATGCGCAGAGAGGCTTCCGGACGCATCGACCGCGTCCTCGCGGCGGTTGAGACCGTCGCGCTGGGCACGTGGCTCGGCGCACTGGTCGGGTTTGCGTTCGTCTTCGCGCCGCTCGCATTCCGGATCGTCGCACCGCTCGACGTCGGCCGCTTCGCAACGCTCACCGCGACGTCGCTCGCCGTGCTCTCGACGTGGGGCTACGTTCTCGGCGGCGTCGCCGTCGTGGTCACGCTCGCGCGCGCCGCCGGCGCCGGCGATCGCGTGTGGGACGCGGTGCGAGCGGCGGCGGTCGTGCTCGCTCTGTGCCTGGTCGCGTTCGAACAGCGGGCGATCGTGCCGCCGATGCTGGCCGCGACCGACGTCCGCAGCGAGGCTTACCACGCCCTGCACCAGCGCTCGACGGCGATCTACGGCGGAGCAGTCCTGCTCGTCGCGGCCGCGCTCGTGCTCGCCGCGGTCCGGCGGGATACGTAACAAGAGGGTTGACGTCGTGCGGGCGGGGATGACCGGCCTCGTGCAGGGAGAGGCCTAGGCCGGTGCCGTTCCACGAGGGGTTCGTCTCCGAACTCGTCGGGCGCTCGGCGATCGTGGAACGCGGAGGATCGCGTGACGTGGTCGGCCGGGTCGCCGACTTCGTCGTGGAACATCCCGAGGATACATTTCCGCGCATCGACGCCGTGATCGTTAAGACGCGCCACGGCGAGCTCGCCGCGCCGATCGCCGACGTCGCGTCGTTCGACGACGGCGGAATCGTGCTGACCAAAGCGCCGACCGTCGTGCGGCCTCCCGACGACGAAGCGCTCTATCTCATCGAAGACCTCTTCGACAAGCAGATCGTCGACGTCGACGGCCGTAAGGTCGTGCGCATCAACGACATCGAGATCGCGCGGACGGCCGGCGCGCTGCGGGTCGTCGCCGCCGACATCGGCGTCGGCGGACTGCTCCGGCGGCTTGGCATCGCGAAGATCATGCCGCGCGTGGTCGATCGCGTCCCGCGCTCGCTCATCGCCTGGGACAACGTCGCGCCGCTGCGCGACCTGAGCCCCACGCAGATTCGGCTCTCCGTCAGCGAGAAGCGCCTCTCGCGCCTGCACCCGACCGAACTCGCCGAGATCCTCGGCGACCTCTCCGCGCAGGATGCGGCGCGCGTCGTCGGCTCGCTCGACGACGAGAGGGCGGCCGACGCGCTCGAACACCTCGAACCCGACGTGCAGCGCTCGATCATCGACGACCTCGGGACCGCGCGCGCTGCGGACATCATCGAGGAGATGGACTCCGACGACGCCGCCGATCTGCTCGGCGAACTCCCGGAGGACCGGCAGAACGAGCTGCTCGCCGAAATGGACGCGCAGACCGCCGACGATCTGCGCGAGCTCGTCGCCTACGCCGACGACACCGCCGGCGGCCTGATGACGACCGACTACTTCTGGATCTATCCGCATCGTACGGTCACCGCGACGATTGCGAAGATCCGCGAGATCGCGCCGGAGACCGAATTCATCTACTATCTCTACGTGCTCGACCAGTCGGAGAAGCTGCTGGGCGTGCTCTCCCTGCGCACGCTCCTGCTGGCCGAACCCAACGCGACGATCCACAGCATCATGGACGAAGAGGTCGTCAGCGTGCGGCCCGACGTCTCGGCCGAGGACGTCGCGAGTACGATCGCGCGCTACGATTTGCTCGCGTGTCCGGTCACGGACGATCGCGGTACGATGCTCGGCATCGTCACGGTCGACGACGCGATCGACGCGATCATCCCCGAGCGCCTCACCCGCAAACTCCCGCGCCTCACCAAGCGCGGACAGCAGCGGCGAGCGGAAACGGTCGGCTGACCCGTGCGGCTGCGGCTCTCCCGGCGATCGCTCTTCGCCTTCTTCGCCGTGCTCGGTCCGGGCTTCGTCACCGCGTCGGCGGGAAACGACGTCGGCGGGATCGCGACCTACTCCGCCGCCGGCGCGCAGTTCGGCTACGCGACGCTGTGGTCGCTGCTCGCGCTCACACTCTCGCTGATCGTCGTCCAGGAGATGGCCGGCCGCATGGGCGCCGTCACGGGCCAAGGGTTAGCCGGACTGATCCGCGAGAACTTCGGCCTGCGCATCACGTTCGTCACGATGCTCGCACTCTTCTTCGTCAACACCGGGATCGCGGCGACCGAGTTCGCCGGGATCGCGGCCGCCTCGGAGCTGTTCGGCATCTCGCGATTCATCGCGATCCCGGCGTCGATGGCGATCGTGTTCCTGCTCGTCCTGCGCCTGCCCAACAAGATCGTCGAGCGCGTCTTCGTCGTCTTCTCGCTGATCTACCTGACGTACGTCGTCTCCGGCGTGCTGGCGCATCCGAACTGGAGCGAGGTCGCACGCGATGCGGTCGTGCCGCGCATCGTCAAGAATCCGGCATTTCTGGTGACGATCGTCGGGCTGATCGGGACGACGATCTCGCCGTACATGCAGTTCTTTCTGCAGTCGCAGGTGGTCGACAAGGGTTCGCGCGCGCGCGATCTGCCGGCGATCCGGGCCGATATCATCGTCGGCTCGGTGCTCGCGATCGCGCTCGCCGGCTTCATGATCGTCGCCAACGGCGCGACGATCTTCCAAGCGACGCTGCACGGCGGTCACCCGATCGACATCAACGCCAACCCGCAGGCCGTCGACTTCGCGCGCGCGCTCGAACCGCTCGCCGGCCATTTTGCCGAGGTGATCTTCGCGCTCGGCATCCTCAACGCCGGGCTGTTCACCGCGGCCGTGCTCCCGCTCTCGACGGCGTACATCGTCTGCGAAGCGTTCGGGCTCGAAGCGTCGCTCGACCGCCGCTTCCGCGAAGCGCCGGTGTTCTACTCGCTCTTCGCGGGCGCGATCCTTCTCGCCGCGGGGCTCGTTCTGCTGGTTCCCAAGGAATCGCTCTTCAAGCTGATCATCTACGCGCAGGTCGTGCAGGGCGTGCTGCTTCCGCTCGAACTCGTGCTGATGCTGGTGATCGTCAACCGCCCGCGCGTGATGGGCAGCCACGTGAACACGCGCACGCTCAACGCGATCGCCTGGGCGACCGCGATCGTGATCGGATCGCTCGCGCTCGTCTACGTCTGGCAGTCGTTGACCGGCGCCTGACTCTCGGTCAGCCTCCTCCTGTCTTCACCGCGTGCATCCCGATGTAGTAGCCGATCAGGATCAGCAGCGAGGAGATGCCAGCGATCGCCAGCACGGCGTTCTTGCGTCCCGGGCGCTTTGCGAGCGCGTTCGCGGCCATGTAGCCCGCCCAGCCCAGCACCCCGAGGGCGTAGTGCAGCGAGGGCGCGCGCAGTCCTTGCACCACCAGGATCACGCCGAGCGCGATCTGCAGCGTGACGACGTACAGCGTGATCCTTCGCTCCGGCCGGCGCCAGACCGCGAAGACGGCGAGCGCCGCGACGACGAACGCGACGTACAAGTGGACGGTGAGCAGCGACATGGCGGCGCCCTTCGCCGGAGGGAGAGGCCGCTCCGTCGCGGAGGCGGAAGCACGGTGAGGACGTGCACGACGAAAAAGTAGTCGCCGCCCGGCGCCTCCGGCGCGACAGCTCCGAAACGCTGCTCGGTTATGCCGAAGCGCTCGCTCGCGTCGCCGCGGGCGGCGGCGGTGCGCAAGCGCTGGCCGCACACCTTGCCGCGACGATCGACGCTGCCGTGCTGATCGAAGACACCCAGTGGCGCCATCTCGCGGTAGCGGGGACGTCGGAACGCGCGATTCCGCCCTCAGTGCGCGATCTGTTGCCGAAGGACACCGACGTCGACGACGGCGTCCGCCTCGCGCCGCCGGCCGACGCGCGCGCTCGCGCGTTCCCGGTGCGCGCCGGCGAGACGCGGCTGGGCTGGATCTCCGTGTTTCCGGCGGGGACGCGCGCGCTCGACGAACACGCGGGGCTCGTGCGGCTCACCGCGGCGCAGATCGCGGTCGAGCTCTCGCGCGATTCCGGCGGCGGACGCGGGCGGCGGCGCGGCTTCTGGGACCGGCTTCTCGCGCGCGCGTACGAAGATCCGCTCGAAGCACGGGAAGACGCGCAGGCGCGCGGGATCGCGCTGGCGCCCGGCTACGTCGCCGTCGCGGTCGAAGGCGAAGGGCTCGATGAAGCGGTCGCCTCGCAGAAGAATGCGGAGATCCGCCGCGTCTGTCTCGACACGCTCGGCTCGCGCACCGGCGAGGTGATCGTGATCGAGCGCGGCGGCGGCTTCTTCTTCCTCGTCCCGGCACCGCTCGAGGTCGACGCCGCGAACGCGCGCACGGCCGCGACGCTGATCCCGCGCGGGATCGTGCGCGCCGGCCTCGACGTGAAGGTCGTCGGCGGCGTCGGCCGCCACGCCGAGATGATCTCGGTCGCGCAGAGCGTCGACGAATCGCGCGAGGCGATGATCATCGCACGCCGCATGTTCGGCGGCGGCCGCGTGATGCCGTACGACGACTTGGGCGTCTACCCGCTGCTGCATCGCACCGGCGCGACGCGCGAGGATTGGCGCGCCTTCGCGACGCGGGTTCTCGAGCCGCTGCGCGCGTACGACGAGAAGCACCAAACCGAACTGGTCCGCACGCTGAAGCTCTTCTTCGACGTCGGGCAAAACATCAAGGAGGCCGCGGCGCGGTTGAACGTGCACCGACACACCGTCTTCTATCGACTGCGCCAGATCGGCGAGATCGGCCGGCTCGATCTCGACTCGCCGCACGACCAACTGACCGTTCGCGCCGCCCTCGCGGTCGACGCTCTGGACGCGTAGTGCTCACGAGCGTGAAAGATGCGGCGGCGGCCCGGCGAGCGGTGCTCGCGACGGCGAAGGAACGCGGCGTGCGCTGGGTGCGGCTCGCGTTCGTCGACGTGCTCGGGATTCAGAAGAGCGTCTCGATCCCGGTTGGCGAACTCGAGGACGCGTTCAACGGCAAGGTGACCTTCGACGGCGGCTCGATCGACGGGTTCGTCCGCGGCGAAGAAGTCGACATGGTGCTGCGTCCCGATCCGGCGACGTTCACCGTGCTCCCCTGGAACGACGACGGTCAGACCGAGGCGCGGATCCTGTGCGACATCCAGATGCCCGACGGCACGCCGTTCGAAGGGTGCGCGCGCACCACGCTCAAGCGCGTCCTCGAAGACGCCGGCGACGTCGTGCAGCGCGTGCAGGCGGCACTCGAGGTCGAATACTATCTCTTCGAACTCGACGCCGAGGGTGCGCCGACGACGCGCACGACCGACGCGGGCAGCTACTTCGATTTCTCCGCCGGCGATCGCGGTCAGGAAGCGCGCCTCGCGACCAGCATCGCGCTCGAGGCGATGGGGATTCCGATCACCAGCGCCCATCACGAACACGGCGCCGGCCAGCACGAACTGGATCTTTCCGCGGGCGGCGTGCTGACGATGGCGGACCGGCTCGTCACGGTGCGCGGTGTCGTTCGCCGGATCGCCCAGCGCCACGGGCTGCACGCGACGTTCATGCCGAAGCCGCTCGAAGACTCGGCCGGCAGCGGGCTGCACATCTACTTCGCGCTCGGCGAGGTCGACGAAGTGGTCCGCCTGCATGCGATCTCGGGGCTGCTCGACCACGCGCCGGCCTACACCGCCGTCTGCAATCCGACGGTGAACTCGTACAAGCGGCTCGTCGCGGCGTGGGACGCGCCGGTGTATACGGTGTGGTCGCATCGCAGCGCCAACGCGCTGGTGCGCGTCCCGCCGTCGTTCGGCGGCGAACCGCCGCTGCTCGAAGTCCGCAGTCCCGACGCGTCGTGCAATCCGTATCTCGCGATGGCGGTGCTGGTCGAAGCGCTCGCCGAAGGGATCCGCGCGCGCTCGCTTCCCGGCGATCCGTTCACCGGCTCGACGTACGAACTCTCCGAGCGCTACCGCAGCGATCACGGGATCAAGCTGCTGCCGAAATCGCTGCGTCAGGCGATCGCCGCGCTCGACGCGGATCTGGTGATCCGCGGTGCGCTCGGCGACCACATCTATCACGCCTTCCGCGACGCGAAGCTCGCCGAGTACGAACGCTACCGCCGCGCCGTCCATCCCTGGGAGCGCGACGCGTACCTGCGCGTGTTCTAGCGGGCGAGTTTCAGCGCGCGGTCAGCGGGAGGCGCGCGAACGCTTCGCGCTGCAGCAATTCCCAGGCGAGCGCAACGTCGTCGCGGGTCGTGCGTTCGTTGCCGATCGCGATGCGCAGCACGACGCGGCCGTAGAGTCGCGTCGATGAAAGATACACTTCGCCGGTCGCGTTGACTGCGTCCATGATCGCGGTGTTGAGCGCGTCGGCTTTGGCGTCTTCGATCCCGCCGGGCACGTACCGGAAGCACACGACCGAGAGCGGATGCGGCGCGACGACCTGCCAGTCCGGCGCGGCCTCGATCCACGACGCGAGTTCCTGAGCGAGCGCGATGTGCGCGCGCAGACGTTCCTGCATCCCGCGCACCCCGAACGCACGCAGCACGAACCAGAACTTCAGCGCGCGGAACCGGCGCCCGAGCTGCAGCCCGTAGTCCATGTAGTTGTGCACGCCGGTCTCCGGCGTCTCGAGGAAATCTGCGACGAGGCTGAACGTGCGCCGCAGCTGCTCGGGATCGCGCACGAAGAGCACGCTCAGGTCGACCGGGACGAACATCCACTTGTGGGGGTTCACGACGATCGAGTCCGCGTCGTGCGCGCCGTCGAGCAGCCAGCGGAACTCCGGCAGGATCGCGGCCGGTCCGCCGTAGGCGGCGTCGACGTGCAGCCACACGCTGCGCTCGCGGGTCACGGCGCGGATCGCCGCGACCGGATCGGTCGACGTCGTCGAGGTGGTGCCCACCGTCGCGACCGCGCACATCGGCCGGCGGCCCGCGGCGACGTCGTCGTCGATCGCTCGCGCGAGCGCCTCCGGCCGCATCGCGAACGCGTCGTCGACGGGGACGCGCACGACGTTCTCGCGCCCGAGCCCGAGCGCAATCGCGCCCTTCTCGACGTGCGAATGCGTATGCTCGGTGATGTAGACGCGCAGCGCGGGCAGATCGCCGCGGCCCGCCATCCCGCGCGCGCGGATGTCGAGGTCGAGGGACTCACGCGCCGCGGCGAGCGCCGTGAACCCGCCGATCGACGCGGTATCGTAGATGATCCCGTGCAGGGTCGACGGGAGGCCGAGCATCGCGCGCAGCCAGCCCAGCGTGACGTCTTCGAGCTCGGTCGCCGCAGGCGACGTGCGCCACAGCATCGCGTTGACGTCGAGCGCCGCCGCCAGCGCCTCGGCGAGGACCGCGATCGGCGCCGCGCTGATCGCGAAGTACGCGAAGAAGCGCGGATGGTTCCAGTGGGTGATCCCGGGGATCACCAGCCGCTGGAAGTCCTCGAAGATCCGCTCGAACGCCTGGCCTTCGACCGGCGCTTCGCTCGGCAGGGCGCGGACCAAGTCGCCGGGCTTCGTCTGCGAGAGGACCGGATACGAGCGCGTCTCGCGGTAGTAGCGGCCGATCCACGCGGCCACCTGGGCGAAGGCGCCCTCGAGGTCGGGATCGGCCGGGGTCATCCGGCGGAGATTGCGGTCGGCACGATCTCTGCGATTTGATCGATGTAGAGGGTCACGCCCTCCCCGCCGTGACTCCAGACGTAGACACTGAGGCTCCGGTCGGTCAATAAATCAGTACGGAGCCATCCGGTCCAGGCAGAACCGTCATGCAGCCGAACGCGAACCTCGACACCGGCAAGATGCCGGAGACGGGCGACGTCGTACGGCGGCGGAACGGGATCCACCGGCGGCTCCGCAGGTCGCTCGGTCGGCACGTCTGAGAGACGCCCCGGGCGGGGCGGCCGTTCCCAACCCGCGAAAAATCCGTCCGCGCCGCTACAGGAGTTCACATGAAATACCGCACGCTTCCGAACACCGAGATCACCGTCAGCGAAGTCGGCTTCGGTCTCTGGACGACCTCGACCGGCTGGTGGGGCGAGAAGACCGACGACGATGCGGTCGCGATGCTGCACGAGGCGCTCGACCTCGGCATCACGACGTTCGACGCGGCCGATACCTACGGCGACGGGCGCAGCGAAGTGCAGCTCGCGAAAGCGTTCGCGCACCGCCGCGGCGACGTGGTGTACGCGACGAAGTTCGGCTACGACTGGGAGCACCACTCGGGCGAGCGGCGCGGACAAAATGAGATCGAACAGGACTGGTCGGCGAAGCACGTGCGCCATGCGCTGGAAGGCTCGCTGCGGCGGCTGCAGACCGACTACATCGACGTGTGGCAGATGCACAACGCGCGCATGGAGCAGGTGCAGGACGGCGAATTGCAGGCGCTGCTCGAGCAGTTCCGCGTCGAAGGGAAGATCCGCACGTGGGGGATCGCGCTCGGCCCGGCGATCGGCTGGCTCTGGGAAGGCATCGAGGGCGCGCGCCGCAACATCCCGATGGTCCAGATGATCTGGAACATGCTCGAGCAGTTCCCGGGCAACGAGATGGCCGCCGCGGCGAACCAGTACAACGCCGACACGACGTACTTCATCCGCGTCCCGCATTCGTCGGGGATGCTCGAAGGGAAGTACACCAAGGAGACGGTCTTCCCGCCGACCGATCACCGCTCGCACCGCCCGCGTCAGTGGTTGCTCAACGGGATCAAGAAGATCGAGACGCTGCGCTTCCTCGAACGCGAAGACCGGACGCTCGGGCAGGCCGCGATCCAGTGGCTCCTCGCCGAGCCGCGCGTGATGACGGTGCTCCCGAATATCTACGACCGCGAGCAACTGCACGAGTTCGCCGCCGCGCCCGACACGCCGCGCCTGACCGCCGACGAACTCGCGCGCGTCAAGGAGCTGACGGCGACGAACTTCGGCGTCGGGCCCGAAGAGCACCGCTACAAAGGGACGATGCAGGCGCCGCCGGAGATCGAAGCCGCCGTCGCCGCGCACGCGTGAGCGCGCGCGAAGCGATTCACACCGCGACCGCACCCGCAGCGATCGGCCCCTACTCGCAGGCGATCGCGGCGGGCGGGTTCGTTTTCACCTCGGGACAGATCGCGCTCGATCCGGTCAGCGGGGCGCTGGTCGACGCCGAGGTCGGCGGGCAGACGCGCCAGGTGATGGCGAACCTCGCCGCGGTGCTCGCCGCGGCCGGGCTCACCTTCGGCGACGTCGTGAAGACGACGATCTTTCTTGTCGACATGAACGACTTCGCCGAGGTGAACGCGGTCTACGGCGAATCGTTCGCCGGCGAGATCGCACCGGCGCGTTCGACCGTCGCCGTCGCCGCGCTTCCGCGCGGCGCGCGCGTCGAAATCGAGGCGATCGCCCAGTCACGCTGAGCGCGCGCGGCGCGCAGAGCGTGACGCGTTAGGACGGCGGGAGCAGGGCCAACTCGGCGCGTGCGGCGCGCACGACGTCGGGTTCTTCCGAGGAGAGCGCGTGGCGGTACTCGTCGCGCGCGAGCGCGATCTTGCCCTGGACGTTGTACGTCACCGCGAGCAGATAGTGGAGGCGGCCGTCGTCCGCCGCAACGCTCAGACCCTTGATGAACGCTGCTTCGGCGAGCGGGAAGAAGCGGTGTTCGTTGTAGTCGTAGCCGAGGTTGATGTACGCTTCGGGCCGCATCGGATCGGAACGGATCGCGCGGTTGTAGTAGCCCGTCGCCGTCTTCCAGTCGCCCGTCATGTCGTAGATGTAGCCGATGTCGACGAGCGCCTCGGACCCTTCGGCCCGCACCTTGAGCGCGCGGTCGAAATACGGCCGCGCCGTCGCAGCGTCGTTCTTCTCCAGGTACGCTTCGCCGAGATTGACGAGGGCGGGATAATACTCGTGGTCGTTCTGCAGACACGTTTTGAGGTTCGCGATCGCGGGATCGATGCGGCGCATATCGACAAGCAGGTACGCGAGTTCGAGACGCCCGGAGCACGCCGACGGGCGCAGGCCCACGGCGCGGTTGAGCGCTTCGAGCGCGCTGTCGAACTGGTGCAGCTGGAGGCGCGCCTGTCCGAGTTCGGTCCACGCGGCGGCGTCGAAGGGATGATCGCGGGTCTGCGCCTCGAGCCGCGAGAGATAGACCGGCAGATCGCCGGCGCGCCGGTGCATGGTCACCAAGCCCACGTAGCCGCTGCGGTTGGGCAGGCTCTTCTGGAACTCGGCGATCGCATCGGCGATGCGATCCTGCACCGCGTAGAGCGAGCCCAGCCGGCTGTGCGTCTCGCGGTCGTCGGGGTCGAGCGCCAGCACGCCGCGCCAGATCTTCTCGGCCCGCGCGTAGTCCGGGACGCGGAAGTACAGGTCGCCCAGCAGCCGGCCCGCAGCGGCGTCGCTCGGATGCTTCGCGACGTAGGGAGCGAGCTCGTCGATCGCGCCCTTGGTGTCGCCGGCGGCGACCCGCGCACGTGCGGCGTCGAGGATCGCCGAGGGTGCCGCGTCGCCGGCCGTCCCGGAAGCGGCGGCCGCCGGAGGCGCTACCGCAGTCGCCTCGCCCCAAGCCGGCGCCGTCACGGCAACCGTGAACACCGCGGTGGCGACGATAACACCGAAGACACGCATAGCGCGCACTCCCTGGGGCGGACGTAGTATTCAGTATAGCGCCTGATGGCCGCGGGGCCTAGGGCCGATTGCGGCGGCCATGCGACGTTTCTCGCGGAGTGCCCCGCCGGGGCGGCGCCGAAGCCAGCCCGGCTATGGCGACCACGCAGACGAACGGTTCGGTCGGACGCTCCCGCGTCGAGACCGACTCGATGGGGAAGATCGACGTCCCCGCCGACAAGTACTACGGCGCGCAATCGGCGCGCTCGCTCATCCACTTCGACATCGGCGACGACACGACGCCGCGCGACGTGATGCCGCGCGAGATCATTCGCGCGATGGCCGTGCTCAAGAAGGCGGCGGCGCTGGTCAATCGCGACCTCGGCAAACTCGACGAAGAGAAGACGGCGCTGATCACGCAGGCGGCCGACGAGGTGATCGACGGAAACCTCGGCGCGCACTTCCCGCTGCGCGTGTGGCAGACCGGATCCGGCACGCAGACGAACATGAACGTCAACGAGGTGATCTCGAACCGCGCGATCGAGATCGCCGGCGGCGAGATGGGTTCGAAGAAACCGATCCATCCCAACGATCACGTCAACATGTCGCAGTCGTCCAACGACACGTTCCCGACCGCGATGCACATGGCGGCCGCGGAAGCGATGGTGGCGATGCTGCCGGCGGTCGAAAAACTGCGCGACGCGCTCGACGCGAAAGCGACGCAATGGGCGAACATCGTCAAGGTCGGACGCACGCATCTCCAGGACGCGACGCCGCTGACGCTGGGTCAGGAGTTCTCGGGCTACGTCAGCCAGCTCGACCGCGACCTCGTGCGCTGCCGCGAAGCGCTCGACGGGCTCTACGATCTCGCGATCGGCGGGACAGCGGTCGGCACCGGTCTCAACGCGCATCCCGAGTTCGCGGAGCGCGCGGCGAAGCGGATCGCCGAACTCACCGGCCTGCCGTTCCGCTCGCATCCCAATAAGTTCGCAGCGCTCGCGTCGCACGACGAAGTCGTGTTCGCGTCGGGCGCGCTCAAGACGCTCGCGGCATCGCTGATGAAGATCGCGAACGACATCCGCTGGCTCGCGTCGGGTCCGCGCGCCGGGATCGGCGAGCTGATCCTCCCCGAGAACGAGCCCGGCTCGTCGATCATGCCCGGCAAGGTGAACCCCACGCAGTCGGAAGCGATGACGATGGTCTGCGTGCAGGTCTTCGGGAACGACGTCGCGATCGGGTTCGGCGGCTCGCAGGGCAACTTCGAGCTCAACGTCTTCAACCCGGTGATGATCTACAATTTCCTGCACTCGTGCCGGCTTCTGCAGGACGCGTGCACGATGTTCCGAGAGCATGCCGTCGAGGGACTCGAAGCGAACGAACCCGTGATCGCCAAGTATCTGAGCGAATCGCTGATGACGGTTACCGCGCTCACCCCGAAGATCGGTTATGACAAGGCCGCCGAGATCGCGAAGAAAGCGCACCACGACGGCAGCACGCTCAGAGAGGCGGCGCTCGCTCTGAACTACATCAGCGGCGAAGAGTTCGACGCGTCGGTCGTCCCCAAGGAGATGACCCGCCCGAAGTAGCGCCCGGCCGGTTCCTGCGGCGTGGTACCATCGTCGCAGTGTCCGGTACCTCACGCGCCGGCGAGCACGGCGAGCGTCCGCTCTCCGTGCTCTCTGCGTCGCTCATCGCACTCGCGGTCGGAATCGCGCTGCTCACTCGGCTGGGCGGTGCGCTGGGCTACGCCGATTTCTACGGTGACCAGGCCCGAGACGCGTTTCGCCTGGTCGATATCGGGCACGGTGCCTGGCCGACGCTGGGTCCCGAGACGTCCCTCGCATCGTACCGCCTGCCGCCGCTGTACTACGATCTCATCGCTCCGGCGGCGCTCGTCCCGGCGATGCCCGCGCTCCAGGCGCTTCCGAACGCCATCTTCTCGATCGCGTCGGTTGCGCTCGTCTACCTCGTCGTGCTGCGCCTGCTTTCCGGCGCCCCCGCCCCGCGCCGCAGGCTGATCGCCGCGCTCTCCGCGCTGTGGTGGAGCGTCACGTTCGTCGACGTCTTCATCGCGAACCGCGAGTGGAATCCGGGGCCGATTCCATGTCTGCTCCTCGCGCTGGTCCTGTTGTGGAGCCGTCAAGCCGATCCGGAGCGTACGCCGGCGGACCGCGTCGCGACTGCGGCCGGCATCGGCATCGCGCTCGCCCTCGTCGTCAGCGCGCACAGCAGCACGCTCTTCGTCGTCCCGGTCGCCTTCGTGGTGATGAGCATCGTCCACGCGGCGTCCGGGCGCGGGCGCTGGGTCGAACCGGCGCTCTCGCTCGCGGTCGCCGCTCTGGCGCTCGCTCCGTACTGGATCGGCGATTCCGCGCGCGGCTGGGCGAATACGCACGCGATGATCGGCACGATTCTCGAAGGGGGCGGGAAAGCGGCGATGGGGAGCGCGAACGCCGGACCGGCTGCCCAGTTGCGCAACGCATTCTTCGGCTACACGGGAGCCGTCGGCCAGTTCGTCGCGCCGCAGGTGCCGGCGCTGCTGAGGAAGGCGCTCGTCGCCGCCTGGATCGTCCTTCCGTTTGCCGCGCTGCGTGGCTACCGCGGCGACCGGCGCGCGCTGCTCGCGCTCGCCGTCATCTGGGCCGCATACCTGTTCGCGGCCGCGCACGTGGCGGCGATTTACCCGCACTTTCGCCTGCCGCTGGCGTTCGCGGCGATCCTGATGACGGCCGTCGTGCTCGGCACGGCGAGCGCGACGCGCACCCATCGCGCGATGGTCGCGGCGTGCGCCGTCTTTGCCGCCGTTTCATTCGCGGCGAACATACGGGTCGACTCCGCGTTCCTCACCTCGAAATTCGGGCCGCACCGTCTGCCGACGCCGCACGATGTCGCGCTCGCCTTGCAGCGCGTCCCCGCGACGCAGCGCGTGTGCGAAGTTCACGATCTCTACGACGACTGGCTGGCGCAGCGGTATCTCGACGCCTACGTGGCGCATGCGCCACACGCGTTTACGACGCAGTGCCGTGCGAACGACTATCTCGTGCTGCCGCGGTATCGCTACGCGAACGAGACGCGCGAGGAGTACGAGACGACGGACTATCGAGTCGTCGACCTCGACGCTCGGACGATCCCCGCGCGTGCGGGTTACTCCGCAACGCTCAAGCCGGCTGCGGTCGCAGTCACGCCGCAGATGCAGGTCGTCCGCCTTCGCGCGGCGCTCGCGCCGAAGGCGCAGATCGGTACCGCGCAGTGACCGGCGCCTCACGTGTCGTCGCCGTCAGTTGCGGCGTCAGCGTCCTGCTCGGACTCGTCGGCATCGGCTCGCAGAGTCTGTGGTTCGACGAGGGCGCGAGCGTCGCATACGCGCATCTGGATCCTGCGTCCCTCGCCGCGGCGCTGCAGAAGAGCGATGTGTTCTTCGGACTCTACTACACGCTGCTGCACGGGTGGATCGCACTCTTCGGCGAGAGCGAGTCCTCCGTGCGGCTGCTCTCCGTGCTGTGCGGCGCCGCGTCGGTCGGAACGATCGCGTGGGCGGCGTCGCTGCTCGGCGGCCGCACCGCGGCCGCGTACGCCGCAATCCTCGCGGTGGCCGATGCGTTCGTGTTCGCGGTCTCGCGCGAGGCGCGCCCGTATTCGATGTTGATCCTCGTAAGCTCGCTCGAAGCCGTCGCGTTCCTGCGCGCGGCGCGGCGCCCGACAAGGCGGCGCTGGATCGTCTTCGCCGCGGCGGGCATCATCGGCGCGTACGTGCACCTCTTCGCGCTCTTGTCGATCGTTGCGTTCGGATTCTGGAGCGCGCTGAGACGGCGCGACCTGTGGAACTCCGGACTCCCGCTCGCGCTGGCGGTGATCGCCGCGGCCGCGAGTCCGATCGTCCTGATCGCCGCCCGGTACGGGGAAATCAACGGCTGGATCCAGCGCCCCGGACCCGGCGTAGCCGTGCGTCTGATGGCGGAGTTCGCCGGCTCGTGGCCGTCGTTCGTTCTCGCGGCGGTGGTCGTCATGGCTGCATTCTTCACCGCAAGCCGGAAGAAGCCGGTACTCCGTCACGGCGCCGTCGGCTTTCTGGCAGCGTGGCTGTGCGTTCCCCTCGCGATCGCGTATCTCGCCTCGCTGGCGAAACCGGTCTTCGTCGACAAGTACCTGGTCGAGGCGCTCCCCGCGTTGATTATCGCGGTCGCGCTGGCGCTGAAGGCGCTTTCGCGTCCGACCGTCGCCGCGGCGCTCGGAGCGTGGGTGCTCCTTTCGATCCCGGCGCTTCGTTCCGAGTACGGAACGGGGATCGAAGACTGGCGCGACGCGGCCTCGTACGTGTTCGCAAACGCGTCGCCGGGCGACGCCGTCTCGATCTATCCGCAGAACGGCTCGATCGTGTACGCCTATTACCGGCGCCGGCTCGGTGAGGCCGGACCGCCGATGATCTTTCCCCGCCGGACGCCGTTCCCGTTCGATACCCATGCCGATGCCGGCGCCGGGACGGTACCGGCGACCGCGTCGGACTATCGCCGACTGTGGCTGATCCTCGACCCGCTCGCCGAGAACCCCGAAGGGACGCCCGGGGCGGCGCGTTTTCTCGCGACGATCCCGCACCGCTTCCATCGCGCCGGACGCAAATGCTACCGGCGCATCACCGTGCTGCGCTTCGACGCGGCCCGTTCGCCGAAGACGTAGGGATCTGCGGCGGGGGTCGCCTTTTTCGGAGTGGAACGCGAATCTGATGATCGCCACCCTGGCAACGGGACCTAGTACTCCGGCACCGCCGGGGATGGGGACGCGGGTCTTCGCCCGCTCCGACGGGTCGCAATCCGCACAGCCCGGTCCCGTCGCGTCGCCGTCCGGTTCGCCGGCGTCGCCGTCGCCCGGCGCGTTCGCCGCCTCGTCGCCGTCGCCCGAGCTCGCGGCACGAGCGCGCGCGGAGTTTCTCGCCTGGCAGAGCGGTACGATCGATCTGTCGCGTTACAGCAGCGACGCGCACGCGCAGTTCATCCCCGACGCGGCCGCCGGCCGCGCCCAGTTCTCTGCGGCGTTCGTCGCGTCGCGGCGCGCGCGGCTGCAGTCGCTGGGCACGCTCGTCTCGTTCACGCAATTGCGCAAGACGACCACGCAGGGCGCGCAGATCTACGTCTACCGTGCGATCGGCGACAAGGGTCTCGAAGACATGGCGATCTCGTGGAACGAGGACGGCCTCGTGCAGTACATCGCGTTCCTCCCGCCCAAGACGAACTAACCCGCGGTGGCGATCGACCCCTACGACGCAGCTGCCGCGGCCCGGGACCTGCCCGCAACGTTCGCGCGCTGGCGTGCCTGGAGCGACGAGACGCGCGCGGAGCTGGCGCACGAGCGTGACGTGCGCTACGGATCCTCGGCGGATGAGACACTCGACGTGTTCGTGCCGCGACGTGGCGCGCCGCTGGTCGTCTATTTTCACGGCGGGTACTGGCGAAGGCTGCACAAGGACGACGTGACGTTCATCGCGCGGGGATTGGCGCCCCACGGCGTCGCGACGGCCCTCGTCAATTACGGACTCGCCCCGGCGGTTCCGCTCGAAGAGATCACGGCGCAGGCACAGCGTGCGGCGGCATTCCTGCGTGAACGCGCGAGCGACTACGGGTTTGCGGCCGAGTCGATCGTCGTCGCCGGGCACTCCGCGGGTGGCCACCTCGCGGCGATGTGCGCGGTCGACGCTCCGGTACGAGCCCTCGCGACCATCAGCGGGCTCCACGAGCTGCGCGCGGTCGCGCGCTCCCACGTCAACGAGTGGCTGCAGTTGGACGACGAGCGCGCGCGCCGGCTCAGCCCCGTCGCCTTCCCGCCCGCGGCCCCTTGCACGATCGCGGCGATCGTCGGCCAGCGTGAGAGCGATGCCTTCAAGGGCCAAGCCCGCGCGATCGTCGACGCGTGGACCCCGTACGGTTGCGACGGCGCCTACGTCGAGAGCGCCGGAGACGATCATTACGAGGTGTGCGACCGTCTGAACGATCCGTACGACCCGCTGACGATCCGCATCGCGAACCTGGCCCTGGGCTGAGGCGGGCTAGACCGTCTTCGCGGTGTAGCCCTGACGTGCGACAACTTTCTGCGTCGCAAAGGCGGCCGTCGCAGCCTTGGCCCAAGGCGAATCGCACGTGCCGTCGGATTCGTTCGCCGGGACCTCGGAGACGATGTCGTACATGAACTGCGTCTTCTCGAACTGCTTCGTCGAGACGCTCGCGCCCGCATAGACGTCCTGCGCGCACTGGTGATCGCAGCCGTGATACTGCGAGCGCGTCGCCTTCGCCGCTTCGAACGTGTAGTTCTCGAACGACGCCGCGAGTTTCTCCGCGTCGGTCGTCCCCGCGGCGCGGATGCGGTCGAACAGCGTCATCGCCGCCATGTACCCGAGATAGTGACGTCCGGAGATCGGGCCGCTGATTCCCTTGCGCATCCGCGCCCCGAGCTTCGCCGCCGACGGCGAAACGCTCGGCGCCCACAGCACCGGGAACGTCGCGCCCACCACTGCGTCGAGCGGCAAGGCCTTGTAGTAGATATCTTCGAGCGAGACGCCGGCCAGGCGCATCTTCTTGTTCAGCCCGAACTGCACCCATTGCTTCGCGGTATTCGCCGCGTCGAGCCCGCTGTTGCACAGCATCAGCACGTCGGCGCCGCTGGTGGCGACCTTGGTGAGCTGCGAAGAGAAGTCGGTGGTGCCGAGCGGGACGATATCGTGCGCCACCTCGGTCCCGCCGGCGCGCTTGAGCGCGTCGGAACATTGCGCGTACGCGTCTTTGCCCAGCGCGTAATCGGCTTGGATGAAGTACCACTTTTTGCCCAGCGCCAGCGCGCGACGCAGCACCGGCGCGAGGATCATGCGCGCGTTGGGTCCGAAGCGATACATCAGTTTCGAGGCGCGGGCGCCGGTGAGCGCGGAGTCCTGCGCGCCGATCGCGAGGTAGAACACGCCGTTCTGCAGTGCGAGCGCCCCGAGCGCCGCCCCGTTCGCCGACGACGTGCCTCCGAAGAGAACGTCGACGTTCTCCTGCGAGACGAGCCGCTGGCCTTCGGTCGTCGCGACCGCCGGCTTCGACGCGTCGTCACCGTACGCGAACTCGTACTTCACGCGGCCGCTCTTGTTCGCGTCTTCGAGCGCGAGCAGCGCACCGGCTTTGTGATACGCGCCCAGATCGGAGAACACGCCGCTGAACGACTCGATGAAGCCGACCTTCACCGTCGCCGCCGGTCCGGCGGCCAGCGTGAAGCGTGGGGCTGCGATCGCGGCGCCGGCGGCGGCACCGGAGGCCAGAAACGTCGAACGGTTCATCGATCCTCGATTCTTTCGGCGGAACGGTAAGCGGCCGCGTGCGGAAGGGCTCCGTACGCGTAGAGCCAATCGGTTTCGCGATAATCGCGCGAGTCCCGCGCGGCGAGCGAGGCGTTGCGCGCGCGCGCCCGCTCGACGGGAAGGTGCCAGTAGTCGCCCCAGGCGCGCGCGGTCGTCTGGACGCGTGCGGTGCGCGGGATCCGCTCGGCTTCATAGGCTGCGAACGCGGCGGCGACGTCGCGCGGGTGCGCCGCGACCGCCTCGCCTAGCGCGACCGCGTCTTCGAGCGCCTGCGCCGCCCCCTGCGCGAGATACTGCAGCATCGGATGGGCGGCGTCGCCGAGGAGCGTCACCCGGTTGAACGACCAGCGCGCCAGCGGGAGGCGGTCGTACATCGGCCAGCGCCGGTTGCGCCGGAACTTCGTCAGCGCGGCGCGCACGGCGTCGGTCCCGGCGCCGAAGTGCGCGTCGAGCTCGTCGGGCGTCCCCCAGTCGTCGGAGTGCGGATCGTAGCGATCGCTGCGGAAGACCGCGACTTGGTTGTAGAGCTCGCCGCGGCGTACCGGATACTGGACCAGGTGCATGTTCGGCCCGGTCCACAGCATCACGTTGTCGAGCCCGGCGTGCAGCGACATCTCGCCCATCGGGATCGCGCCCCGGTACGCGACGTATTCGGAGCACAGCGGTTCGCCGTCGCCGACGAGTTGGGCGCGCACTGGGGACCACAGGCCGTCGGCGGCGATCACCATCTCGGCATCGTAAACGCTGCCGTCCCCGCAGCGCACGCGTGCGAACGCACCGCGATCCTCGATCCCCGTCACGTCCTTGCTCGTCTCGAGCGCGATCTTGTCGTCGGCGCGGCACGCGGCGAGCAGGACGTTGAGCAGGTCGCTGCGGTGCATCACGATGTACCGGTAATCGTAACGCTCGACGAACGGCGACCCGAGATCGAGCGCCGTCACCTGCTCGCCCGTCAGCGCGTCCATCCACAGCATCCGCTGCGGAAACACGGCGTAGCCTTCGATCTGGCGCAGGACGCCGAGCGCGTCGAGCGCCCGCGACGCGTTCGGCGCAAGCTGCAGGCCGGCGCCGAGTTCGCCGAACTCCGGCGACTTTTCGATGAGGTGGACGCCCACGCCGCGATTCGCCAGCGCCAGGGCGGCCGCGAGGCCGCCGATGCCGCCGCCGACGATGAGGACCGGAACCGATCTCTCGCTCACCGGAAGACGCTACGCGATGCGAAGCGTGGGTCCCCGCCTGTCAGTCCACGCGCTTGACGAAGTGACGGTGGCCCGGCCCGTAGCCGCGCCGTTCGTAAAAACGCATCGCAGCGCGGTTCTCTTCCACGACGTTGAGGGTGATGAAGCGGAAGCCGCGCTCGCGTGCCGACGCTTCGGCCGCGGCCATCAGCCGGTCTCCGGCGCCGTCGCCGCTGCGTTCGACGGCGATCTCCGAGACGTGGAGGTACGGTTCGCCGGTGAAGAAATCGCGTTCGATCACCGCGTAGAGGAAACCGGCCCGGATGCCGCGTTCGTCTTCGGCGATCAGGAATACGTCGCCGGCGCGCGGCTCTGCGAGCGCGCCGTGCAGAACGCGGGTCGTCCCCGCGATCACCTCGCCCGGGGTGTGGCCGTCGGCGGCGCCGTGTTCGACGAAGCGCGGTACCAGCGACGCCACGAATGCCGCGTCGTCGATGCGCGCTTCGCGGATCGTCACTTGACCAGCGGAAGAATGTCGGACGGCGTGAGCGGCACCAGGCCGAGCGCGAACGTCGCCGCCGCACCGAACGCGACGACGATCCACGGCAGCGCGTTCGGCGAACGCTCGTCGCGCACGTGCACCGGATCGACGCGCGCGAACATCGCGCGCACGATCTTGAAGTAGACGTACGCCGAGATCGCCGTGCCGAGGATCAGCACCCCCGCCAGCCACGCGAAGCCGGCACCGGTCGCCGCCGCGAGGATCAGGATCTTGCCGGTGAAGCCGATCGTCGGCGGCAGTCCCGCCAGCGCGATCAGAAAGAACGTCATCGCGGCGGCGAGCCACGGACGGCGGTAGGCCAGCCCGGCGAACCGCCCCAGCCCGACGACCGCGTCGCCGTCGCGCGACATCAGCGCGACCACCGCGAACGCGCCCAAGTTCATGCACGTGTAGCCGGCGAGGTAGAGCACCGCGTAGCGCAGTCCGAGCGCCGTCTGCCCCGCAAACGCGGTAACGATGTAGCCCACCTGCGCGATTCCGGAATATGCCAGCAGGCGCTTCATGTCGGTCTGCGCCAGCGCGGCGAGATTGCCGACGAGCATCGAGAGCGCCGCGACCGCCCACACCGGCACGAGGATCGCGGCGGCGCGCTCGGGCGGGAGCGCGGCGTACGCGAAGCGCGCGAAGACCGCGAGCGTCCCGGCTTTGGTGACGATCGACATGAACGCGGTGACGGGGAGCGGTGCGCCCTCGTACACGTCCGGCGTCCAGACGTGAAACGGCACCAGGCTCAGTTTGAACGCGATCCCCACCAGGAAGAGCCCCGCGCCCAGCACGTACAGCGGCGTCGGCGTCGCCGTCGCAAGCGTCGCGAACGCGACGGACCCTGCGACCCCGAAGAGCAGCGCGGAACCGTAGAGCAGAAAGCCCGACGCCATCGAACTGAGGATCAGATACTTCAGCGCCGACTCGCGCGCGGTCGCTCGCAATGACATCGCGCACAGCGCGTAGAGCGCAAGCGAGAGCAGTTCGAGCCCAAGGAAGACCATCATCAGGTTCGCGGCGCCGGCCATCAGCATCGCGCCGCCGGCGCTCCACAGCAGCAGCGCCGTTGTCCCGGCGACCTGATCTGTCCGGCCGATCCCGACGGTGAGCAGCAAGGTCGCGATCGTCGCGACGATCACGACCTCGCTGAAGACGATCGAGAACCCGCCCTGCACGAACGCGCCGCCGAACGCGGCGTAGTCGTGCGGATACTGACGCACCTCGACGAGGCTCGCCGCGACGAGCCCGAGCACCGCGAGCATCACCGCGATGCCGCGCCGTCCTTGCCCTTCGCCCTTGAGGAACAAATCGACGAACAGCACCGCGAGCGGCGTGACCACCACGATCAGGAACGGCAAGAGCGCCGCGTAGTCGGCGGCGCTCGGATACGTGAAGTTAGCGAGCGACGGCGACACGCGAAGCCTCCGAGTGAGTGCGCACCGATTCGGCCGAGAGGATCGCCGCCGGCGGCGTCGCCGCGGCGCCGCTCGCCGAGAGCGCGACGACCGCGCTCGGGTTGATGCCGAGCCAGACGAACGCGGCGATCAGCGGCGCGAGCGCGAGCCCCTCGAGCCACGTGAGGTCGCGGCGTTCGGGGAGATCCGGGACTTCGGGCCCGTTCATGATCCCCTGGAAGAGCCGCAGCATGTATGCCGACGCGAGCACGACCGGCAGCAGCGCGACGACGGCGGCGACGGTCCAGCCCGCCTTGAAGAGCCCGGTGAGGATCAGAATCTCACCGGCGAAGCCGGCAAGTCCCGGGAGCCCGAGCGCTGCGAGCGCGCCGAGCATCAGCGCGCCGGCGAGCCGTGGGTTGCGCGCGCCCAGCCCGCCGAGCCGGCGAAGATCGCGCGTCTCCTCGCGCATCTCGACCGCACCGAGCGTGAGAAAGAGCGCCGCGCTGAACAGCCCGTGCGCGACCATGTACACGACCGCACCGCTGTAGGCGAGCACCGACCCGCTGAAGCACGCCAGCAGGATCAAGCCGAGATGCGAGAGCGAGCTGTACGCGACGACGCGCTTCGCGTCGCGCTGCGCGAGCGCGGCGAGCGCACCGTACACCAGCGCGATCGAACCGAGCACGAACATCAGCGTCTTCGCCTGCGCCATCTCCGGCGCGAGCAGCGGCAGCGTGATCACGAGAAAGCCGTACAGACCGGCCTTCGACTGCACCGCCGAGACGACGGCGACCGCCGCCGGCGGCAGCTCGGCGTACGTGTCGGGCATCCAGGTGTGGAACAGGAAGACCGGCGTCTTCACCAAGAACGCGAAGGCGAAGCCGGCAAAGATCCAGGTCCCCCATACCATCCCGATCGCCGGGTGCGCGGCGGTGTTGCCGATCACGTCGGTCGACCCCGCGACGACGCCGAACGCCGCGGTCGCCAGCAGCAGCGCGAGCCCGCCGACGAGGTTGTAGATCAAATATTTCCACGCGGCACGGGCGTGCGTGCTCGACCCGATCAGCACCAGGAAGACCGGGAGCAGCATCAAGTCCCAGAACAGCGCGAAGAGCAGCAGGTCCTTAGCGAGGAACACGCCGTTCATCGCGCCCTGCAGGACGAGCAGTTGTGCGGCGAGTTCGCGTCCGCGGTCGCCGCGGATCGTCAGCACCGCGCTGAACGTCACCACGGCGAGCAAGAGCACGAGCCAGTACGAGACGGGCCCGTAGCCGAGGTGGAACGACGCGTCGAACGGGCGCGCGAGCCAATGCAGCGAGGCGTCGGCGGCGTGCGGATCGGCGATGACCGCGACGACGCTCAGCCCGGCGATCACCGCCGCGGCGGCACGCGCCGCGTCGACGGCGCCGCGAGGCAACGCGTAGAGCCCCAGGCCGATCAGGATCGGAACGAGGACCAGCGCGACCGCGATCATCGGCCTGCTCCCGCATAGGCGAACCAGGTGTAGTACGCGACGAAGCACAGCACGCCGAACACCAGCGAGAGCGCGTACGTGCGGACCAGCCCGGTCTGGAAACTGCGGAACAGATGGCCCAGCCACTGCGCGGAGATCGCGGTCTCGCGCACCGCGCCGTCGAGGATCTGCGGATCGAGGACGCGGTCGATCAGCGCGCCGAGCGCGCGCGCCGGCCGCACCAGCAGCGCATCGTATGCCGCGTCGAAGTAGTATGCGTTCACGAGGATCGCCGGCACGCGGATCGTCTCGGTGCGCAGGCGGGCGACCGCATCGCGGAGCGCTGCCGGCGCGGCGAAGCGCAGGTAGGCGATTGCGAAGCCGATCAGCACGACGAGGAACACGACGATCGTCGACGCCGTCTCGGACAGGGCCGGAGCGGCGGCCGCCGCGGGATGCGGAAAGAAATCGCCCCAGTAGCGCAGCCACGGACTGCGTTCGCCGCCGGCGTCAAGCCAGCCGATCAGCACCGTCGGCACCATCAGCACCGCGACCGGTGCGGCCATCAGCCACGACGGCGCGTGCTGGTGCGGTTCTTCTTCCTCTGCGTGACGACCCGACGAGGCCGCGGTGCCGGCGAACTCCGGATGCCGGATCCCCAGATCGGAAGGATCGACGCCGCCGCGATACGCGCCGAAGAACGTGACGAACAGCAGCCGGAACATGTAATACGCGGTGATGCCGGCGGTGAGCACGCCGATCGCATACAGCCACGGACGTCCGGCCGCGAACGTCGAGTACACGACGTCGTCCTTGCTGAAGAAACCGCTGAAGCCGGGGACGCCGCAGATCGCGAGGACGCCGATCAGCATCGCGAGGTACGCGAACGGGAGCCGCGTGCGCAGCCCGCCCATCCGGCGCACGTCCTGCTCGTCGGCGAGCGCGTGAATGATGATCCCCGAGCCCAGGAACAGCTGCGCCTTGAAGAACGCATGCGTCAGGAAGTGAAAGACCCCGGCATCGAACGCGCCGACGCCGACGGCCATGATCATGTAGCCGATCTGCGACATCGTCGAATAGGCCAGGATGCGCTTGATGTCCCATTGCACGCAGCCGAGAATGGCGCCGGCGAGCGCGGTGAGCGCGCCGATCACGCCGACCAGGCTGCGCGCATCGGCCGACGCGCTCCACAGCGGCGCGAAGCGCGCGACCAAGTAGACGCCGGCGGTCACCATCGTCGCGGCGTGGATGAGCGCGGAGACCGGCGTCGGACCCTCCATCGCATCGGGGAGCCACGTGTGGAGCGGCAGCTGCGCCGATTTCGCCGCGCAGCCGATGAACAGCCCGAGGCAGACGAGGAACAGTTCTTGCTGGGTGAACGCCGTCGTCGCGCTGCCCAGGACGCGCTCGTATCCGATCTGTCCGGTCTTCGCGACGATCAGGAAGATCGCGTACATGATCCCGACGTCGCCGACGACGTTCATCACGAACGCTTTGCGCGCCGCCGCGACCGCCGACGGCTTGAAGAACCAGAAGCCGATCAAAAAGTACGAGGCGACGCCGACGAGTCCCCAGCCGACGAGCAGTCCGATCACGTTGTCGCTGAGGACCAGCGTCAGCATGGCGAACACGAAGAAGTTCATGTACGCGAAGAAGCGCGCGAACGCGCGGTCGCCGTCCATGTATCCGATCGAGTAGACGTGGATGAGGAAACCGACGCCGGTGATGATCAGCGTCCACACCAGCGAGAGGCGGTCCAGCTGCAGGCCGAAGTTCCACCCCGCGAGCCACGAGACCAGCGGGAGGTGCAGCCCCGTCCCCGTCACCGCGTCGCCCCACAGCACGCACGTCGCCGCGAACGGGACGCCGACGAGCGCCGAACCGATCGGCCCGGCCCACGATTTGAGCTGCGGCCCGAACGACCACAGGACCAGCGCGCCGACCAGCGGCAGCAGCCAAACCAGATAGAGCAGCATCGTCAGCCCCGGAGCGCCGCGACTTCGTCGACGTCGACGTGCGGCGTGCGGCGGAAGGTGACCGCGACGATCGCGAGACCGATCGCGGCTTCCGCCGCGGCGACGGTGATCACGAGGAACGCGAAGATATGGCCATCGATGTTCGACCAGACGCGCGCGAACGTGACGAACGCCAGATTCGCGGCGTTGAAGAGCAGTTCGATCGACATCAGCATGATCAGCGGATTGCGCCGCACGATCACGCCGACGACGCCGATGAAGAACAGCACCGCCGAGAGCGCGATGTACTGCTCGGGCGCGATGCTCATCGCGGCACCCGCGCGATCGGCTTGACGATCGGCTCGCGCTCGATCGCGCGCCGCTTCTTGCGGCGCGGGACGCCGCCGGGACCTTCGTCGCCGGCGATCAGCACGACGCCGATCACGCTGACCATCAGTACGAACGCGGTGACTTCGAACGGCAGCAGGTTCGTGGTGAACAGCGACGCCCCGAAACTCGCGACGCTCCCGAACACGCCCGCGTCACCGGTCGCGCCGCCCGGCGCGGCGCCCGCGTGAATCCCGGACCGGATCGCGGTCACGACGATCGCTCCAAGCGCGAGCACGCCGAACACCGCGGCCGGGATCCCGATCCCGCGCGCCCTGTTGGGCCCCACGTCGAACGGCGTGACGCCGCTCGAGAGCAGCGCGATGACGAACACGAAGAGGATCAGGATCGCCCCGCTGTACACGACGATCTGCATCACCGCCAAAAACTCGGCCTGCAGCGTCAGATACATCGCCGCGAGCGCGATGAAGTTCCCGAGCAGACCGACGACGGAGTACACCGGCTTCTTCGCGCTAATCACGAATACGGCGCTCGCGATCATCAGAATCGCGAGGATCCAAAACTCGATCACGCGTCACCTTGTTCGGTCGACGGGCTCGGGGAGCGAAGGGCCGCCAGTCCCCGCCGCTGATCTTTGAGGATGTGCCCGCGATTCGTCGCCTCGTACCCCGCCGCGATATCGACGGTGTCCTTTGCGCGCGCCACGCTCCCGAGATCCGCCGGGATCCCGTTCGGCCGCTCGTCGGGCGCCGTTCCGACGCCGGCCTCCGGCGGCACGAGCAGCCGGTCTTTGGCGTACACGAACGCGCCGCGCCGGTAGTCGGCCATCTCGAAGCGCGGCGTCAGCACGATCGCGTCGGTCGGACACGCCTCCTCGCAGAGGCCGCAGAAAATGCAACGCAGCTCGTCGATCTCGTAGCGCGCCGCGTAGCGTTCGCCCGGCGACCGCCGGTCCTCCGGCGTGTTTTCGGCACCGATCACCGTGATCGCGTTCGCCGGGCACGAGATCGAGCAGAGTTCGCAGCCGATGCAGCGCTCTTTCCCGTCGTCGTAGCGCCGCAGTTCGTGCAGGCCGTGAAAGCGCGGCGCGTGCTGCTTCTTCACCGACGGATACTCGATCGTCGGCTTCTTCTTGAACGCGTAGCTGAACGTCGTCGAGAAGCCGCGGAAGAGCGCTCCGACGTTGAAGAGATTCTTACGCATGGGCGGGCCACAGGGCGACGGCGACGGCCGTCAGGATCAGGTTGAGGGTCGCGACCGGCAAGAGCACCTTCCAGCCGAAGTCCATCAGCCGGTCGTAGCGGAAGCGCGGCAGCGTCGTGCGCAGCCAGATGTAAAAGAACAAGAACGCCCCGGCTTTGATGAGGAACCACAGCAAACCGATGACGCCGTCCGAGGGTAGCCCGGGGATCGGCGAGTTCCAACCGCCCAGGAACAGCAGCGTCGCCAGACACGACACGGTGATCATGTTGAGGTACTCGGCGATGAAGAACAGTCCGAAGCGCAGGCCGGAGTATTCGGTGTGGAAGCCGCCGACGAGTTCGGTCTCGGCTTCGACGAGATCGAACGGCGCACGATTCGTCTCGGCGACCGCGGTGATCACGTAGATGACGAAACCGATGATCTGGGGGATCACGAACCACAGTTTCAGCTGCGAGTGCACGATGTCGCCCAGCGCCGTCGAACCGGCCAGGATCAGCACGCCGATCACCGACATCGACATCGAGAGCTCGTACGAGATCATCTGCGCGGTCGAGCGGACGGATCCGAGCAGCGGAAACTTCGAGCCGGACGACCAGCCGGCCAGCGAGATCCCGTAGACGCCGATCGAGGTCAGCGCGAAGACGAAGAGGATCCCGGCGTTGACGTTGCCGACGGACCACAGCGTTCCGTCCTTGCTCGCCGAAAACGGGATGATCGCGAAGGTTCCCATCGCGGTGATCAGCGAGATGAACGGCGCGAGCCGATAGATCACCGGATCGGCCGTCTCCGGCGTGAGATCTTCTTTGAAGATCATCTTCACCGCGTCGGCGGCAGGCTGCAGCATCCCCCACGGTCCGACACGGTTGGGTCCCGGACGCAGCTGCATCCAGCCCATGATCTTGCGTTCGAAGAGCATCGAGTACGCGAACGTCGTGATCACGACGAACAGGACGATCGCGGCTTTGATCGTGACGATCAGCCAGATCGGCACGGCGTTGAGCGCGTCGATCACGCGGGCACCAGAGCCTTCTGCACCTTCACCGAGCCGGCGCCGCCCAGGACGTTGAGCGGTGCCGCGACGATCCCGTCGACCAGCGCGACCGCATCTTCCGGGACGCGCGGATCCAGGACCGCACTCAGTCCGCGCACGACGTTCCCGTCGCCTGCGTCAGCCTGCAGTTCGTCGCCGTCGCCGACCCCGAGGGCGTGGGCGGTCGCCGGGTGCAGCGCCGCCCGCGGCGCCGTGCGCAGTTCGGCGACCCGCGCGTCGAACGCAAGGGTTCCGCCGCCGGTGAAGATCGCGGCTTGGCGGATCACGCGCAGGCGGCTGGCGGGGACCGGTGCGAGTGCCGGCGGGCCGGCCGCATCGGGCGCGAACGCCGGCGGGGTGCGGACGAGGTCGCGGACCGCCGCCTCCATCGCCTCGACGCCGGGGAGCGCGACGCCGAGCGCCTCGGCGAGCATCACGAGCACGTCGCCGTCGGCGAGGACGCCGTCGGGCGGCCGCACCGCGCCCGTCACCGGGAGGACGTCGCCGGCGAGATCGGTCGTCGTCCCGGTCTTCTCGAACGCGCTGCACACCGGCAGGACCAGGTTCGCGAACTCGGCCGTCTCGGTGAGGAACAGGTCGGTGACGACGACGAACGGCGTCGCGCGCAGCGCCGCTTCGACGAGCGCGCGATCGGGGAAGCGCAGCATCGGGTTCGCGCCGAGGATCGCCAGGACGCCGAGCTTCCCGTCGCGCGCCGCTTCGAGCATCGCGCGCGTGTTGAGGCCGCCGTTGACGGGACGCATCCCCACCGCGTCGGCGCCGCGGCCGTTGGGCTCTTCGGGGAGCACGTAGCGCAGCGCATCGGCGAGTTCCATCAGAGGGGCGGTCAACGCAGGACCGTCGGGGAGCATCACGCCGTCCCAGATCATCGCGACGCGGCCGGGCTTCTCGCCGAGCGCGACGCGGAGCTCCTCGGCGTTCGTCGCGCGCGTTTCGGCGACGAAGCTGTTCGCCGGGTGGTCGCCGACGGAGATCAACCGCGCGCCGCGCTGCGCGACCGCTTTCCGGATGCGCAAATCGAAGACCGGGGCGAGCTGCGAAGGCGGCCGGCCCAGCGTGACGATCGTGTCGGCGTTCTCCAGATCGACGTGCGACGCGAAGGAGTCGTGATGGACGACCGTCTGCGCGCCGACGCGATGGTCGAGGTTCTTCACGCCGATCGCGCGGTGGACGAACGCGGCGAGATACGCCTCTTCGTTCAGCAGCCGGCCGCCGCCGATGACGCCCGCCGCCGTGCCGGCCTTCTTCAGCTCGGCCGCCCACAGCGCGATCGCGTCGTCCCAGCCGATCTGCATCCACGCGCCGTCCTGCTTGAGCAGCGGCTGGGTGATGCGGCGCTCGTCGTTGACGAAGCCGATGTTGTAGCGGCCGCGATCGCACAGCCAAGCGTCGGAGATCGCGTCGTCTTCCTCGACGCTCATCGTGCGCAGCAGCGTGTTGCCGCGCTCGTCGACGTGCATCTGGCAGCCGACGGCGCACTGCGTGCAGGTCGTCGTCGTGCGATGGTTGTCCCACGGGCGCGAGCGGAAGCGATACGTCTTCGACGTAAGCGCGCCGACCGGACACAGCTCGGTGACGTTTCCGGTGAAGTCGGAGACGAACGGCTTGCCGCTCGCGGTCGCGATGATCGTGTGCGCGCCGCGATCTTCGGTGCGCAGCGAGGCCTCGCGGGTGATGATCTGATCGAAGCGGACGCAGCGCTGGCAGACGATGCAGCGCTCTTCGTCGAGCACGATCGTCGGACCGAGGTCGACGGCCTTCGGCTTCGCGGTCTTCGCGTCGATCATCCGCGACGCGCCCTGACCGTACGCCATCGCGTAGTCCTGCAGATCGCACTCGCCGCCCTTATCGCAGATCGGACAGTCCAGCGGATGGTTGAGCAGGAAGAACTCGAGGATCGCGCGCCGTCCGTCGTCGACCTTCGGATTGGTCGTGTGGACCTTCATCCCGTCGGCGACGACGGTGTTGCACGCGATCTGCAGCTTCGGCATCCCCTCGATCTCGACGAGGCAGATGCGGCACAGCCCCGCGGGGCCGAGCTTCTCGTGATAGCAGTAGACCGGGATCTCGCGCTGGATCGACCTCGCCGCTTCGACCAGCAGCGTCCCCTTCGGGACCCGCACGTCGATCCCGTCGATTGAGACGGTGACGAGATCGGTCTGCGGAACGGTGGCGGACACTAATGTTCTCTCCGGAGCGAGCGCGCGATGAGGAAGACCAGCGTCAGTCCCGCGGCCGCGCCGATGACGAAGTGGTACGCGTTCGCCGCGACGTCGTTCATGCGACCACCGGGATCGGGGCGCTGCGCTTCACGTAGGCGCGGAATTGCGGTTCGAAGCGTTTGATCACCGAGGCCAGGAATGGTTCGATCGAGTCGCCGAGCGCGCAGAGGTTGAGCCCGGTGAGCTGGTGCGCCGCCGAGAGCATCACGTCGATGTCGGAGTCGACGCCGCGGCCGTCGAGGAGCCGCGCGAGCGTCTTCTCGATCCAGTGACCGCCCTCGCGGCACGGCGTGCACTGCCCGCAGGACTCGTGCGCGTAGAAGCGTACCAGCGCGTGCGCCGCCTTGACGAAATCGGTCGTATCGTCGAACACGACCATCGCGCCTGAGCCGAGCATCGAGCCGGCCTTCGCGACGCTCTCGAAGTCGTAGGGCACGTCGAGATGCTCTTCGAACAGACACGCCGACGAACCGCCGCCGGGCTGCACGCCCATGAAGCTGCGCCCGGGCCGCAGCCCGCCCGCGCAGTCGTCGATGAGTTGCCGGATCGTCGTCCCCATCGGGACTTCGTAGTTGCCGGGCTTCGCGACGTGACCGGAGATCGAGACGATCTTGTAGCCCGGCGAGCGCTCCGGACCGGCCTTGGCGAACCACTCCGGACCGTTGCGCATGATGTGCGGAAGGTACGCGAGCGTCTCGACGTTGTTGACGACGGTCGGCTCGCCGTAGAGCCCTTTCACCGCCGGGAACGGCGGCTTCAGCCGCGGCTCGCCGCGCTTCCCTTCGAGCGAGTTGAGCAGCCCAGTCTCCTCGCCGCAGATGTACGCGCCGGCGCCGCGATGGATCGTGAACTCCAGCCGCTTCCCGCGGCCGAAAACGTTCTCGCCGAGGTAGCCCTTCGCGCGCGCCTGCGCGACGGCGTCGCGCATGATCGCGTAGCCGCGCTTGAACTCGCCGCGGATGTAGATGTACGCGTGCTCGCAGCCGATCGCGTATGCGCCGATCAGGATCCCTTCGATGATCTGGTGCGGCGTCTGCTCGAGCAGCATGTGGTCCTTGAACGTGCCGGGCTCGGCCTCGTCGCAGTTGCAGACCATGTAGCGCGGCCGGCCGTTGTTCGGCAGGAACGACCACTTGCGTCCCGTCGGGAATCCGGCGCCGCCGCGACCGCGCAGGTTTGATCCGTTGCAGAGATCCGCGACGTCCTTCGGCGTCAGCTCGACGACGGCGCGGCGCAGTTGCGCGTAGCCGCCCTGCGCTTCGTAGACCTCGATCTCACGAAGGTTCAGCTCGCCGATCCCTTTGGTGAGGATCGGGGTGATCAGCTCGGCCATGACTAGTGGTGTCCGTCCTCCGCGAGTTCGGGGCGCAGCGTCGTCTCGTGCACGAGCCGTTCGTCGGAACGGACCTCGTAGCGCGGCTTGCCGACGATCAGATCGAACATCTTCAGCCCGCTCGGATCGCCGATGCCGCCGGCGTTGTTGGGGTCGGAGACGCCGCGCGCGCCGGGCGCCTTCCGGCCGTGATTGTTGTCGACGCGCCACGTCCGTACGGGCCGCGCCGTCTGCACCAGCGGTGCGATCTCGTACGTCCCGGCGCGCATCGCGTCGATCATCGCGTCGATTTTCTCGCGGGTGAGGTCGTAGACGAACTCGAGGTTGACCTGCGCGCACGGCGCGCGGTCGCACGCCGCGAGGCACTCGACCTCTTCATACGAGAAGACTCCGTCATCGGTCGTCTCGAGATGACCGATCCCAAGGCGCTCGCGCGCGTAGTCCATGATCTCCGCCGCGCCGTTGAGCAGGCACGAGAGGTTGCGGCAGATCTGCACCATGTATTTGCCGACCGGCTTGCGGAACAGCAGGGTGTAGAACGAGATCGTGGACTCGACCGTCGCTTCCGTCTCACCGACGAGGTGCGCGATCGCGGCCTGCGCGTCGGCGCTCACGTAGCCTTCGTGATCCTGGAAGAGCTGCGCGAGCGGGATCAGCGCGGATCGCTTCTCCTCGTACTGCGCGATTAGCGCGGCGATCTCGGGCTGAAGCCGCGCGTAGAGCGCGTCGAACGCGTTCCCCTCGCGCACGGCGAACGGCGACCACGGCGCCGCGGCGGGCGTATCTCCATCCAGCGGAGCGATCGACATCAGCGATCCACTTCTCCGAACACCGGATCGAGCGATCCGATCATCACCACCATGTCGGCGATCAGCTCGCCGACGGCGATCTTCTTGAGCACTTGCAGGTTGTACATCGACGGCGGCCGCGTCCGCACGCGCCACGGGCGGTTGTCGCCGTTGGAGACGACGTAGTAGCCGAGCTCGCCGCGCGGCCCCTCGACCGACTGGTAGACGTCGCCGGGCGGGACGCGGAACGACTCGGAGACGAGCTTGAAGTGATGGATCAACGCCTCCATCGAGAGCGCGATCGTCTCTTTCGGCGGCGGCGCGAACTTCGTGTCGACGACCTGCCACGCACCGGGCGCGTCGAGCTGCTTGCGCACCTGGCGGATGATCCGCATCGACTCGTCCATCTCGTCGAGCCGCACCAGGAAGCGCGCGTACGCGTCGCCCTCGGTGCGCGTCGGGACGTCGAACTCGTACTGATCGTAGCCGGAGTACGAGAACGCGCGGCGCACATCGTACTCGATCCCGGTCGCGCGCAGCGACGGGCCGGTGAGACTCCACGCGACGGCGTCGGCGGCGTCGATGATCCCGACGTCGACCATGCGGTCTTGCAGGATCGGATTCTTCTGCAACAACCGCCGCACGTCGCGCATCCGCGGCTCGTACATCGCGATCACGCCGTCGAGCTTCTCGAGGAACCCCTGCGGCAGATCCTGTCCGAGCCCGCCGACGCGGATGTAGTTGGGATGCATCCGCGCGCCGCCGGAGGCCTCGAAGAGATCAAGGATCCGTTCGCGCAGATCGAAGCAGTAGAAGAATCCGGTCAGCGCGCCGAGGTCGATCCCGCCGGTACCGAGCCACACGCAGTGCGACGCGATCCGCGAGAGCTCGGCGAGCAGCACGCGCACCTGCTGCGCGCGCGGCGGAATCAGCGCGTCGATCCCCAGCAGCTTCTCGACCGCGAGGTAGTAGCAGAGCGCGTTGGTGAGCGGGGAGAGGTAGTCCATCCGCTCGATGACGGTCGACGCCTGCGACCAGAACAGGTTCTCGGCGCTCTTCTCGATCCCGGTGTGCAGGTAGCCGATCTCGGGCGACGCCTTGGTGACGACCTCGCCTTCGATCTCGGTGATCACCTGCAGCACGCCGTGCGTCGAGGGATGCTGCGGTCCCATCGAGAGGACCATGCGGTGATCGCTCTGCTCGACGACGAGCAGAGCGAAGTCCGCTTCCGGTGCGGCGCTGCCCCTCACGGCAGGTTTCCGTCCTTCGTCTTGAGATTGACCGGCCGTTCGGCCAGCTCGCTCGGCGTCGCCTCCCCGGCGGTCGCCGAAGCGCCCGGATGCGCGGCGCTCTGCGCGGCCTGCACGCTCCGGTTTTGCGCCGGCGCGTCGGCGGCGCTCGCCGCCGCACGCACTTCCGCGATCTGCTTCTGCAGCGCCGCCGCGGTGCGTCCGGCGGCCGGCGTCCTGGCCGCGACGTTCGATTTGAGCGCGAACGACGGGCGCGGGCTCCGGTCGCTCGCCGGGCCGCGCAGCGGATAATCTTTGCGCAACGGGTGCCCTTCCCAATCGTCGGGCATCTGGATGCGGCGCAGGTCCGGGTGCCCGCCGAACGTGATCCCGAAGAGGTCGAACACTTCGCGCTCCGCCCAGTCGGCGCTCGGCCACAGATCGGCGACGGACGGCACGTCCGGCGCCGCAGCGGGGACGCCGCACAGCACGCGCACGCGTTCGGGCATCGCGATCCGCGCCGCCGTCGCGGGCGTTGTCGGCATGCGCAGCAGATGGTAGACGACGTCGAAGCGCGGCGTCCGCTCGAGGTAGTCGACGCCGCCGATGTCGAGCAGCATCGTCAGCCCTTCATCGTTGAGGGCGGCGAGGACGGCCCGCAGTTCACCAGGCGTCGTGCGCACGATGCGCGCGTCGGCGATTTCGGGACGTACTGCGGTGGGGTCCAGAGCCGTCGCTCCGGCCGGCGGCGCTTGTGAACTCGGCATGCTTCTTCTGAAACTCTTATGCGCGGGCGAGGATGCCGCCGCGGCCGCCGGCTTTGATCTGCTGCTGGATCAAATTGACCGCGTAGAGCAGGCCGTCGGGCGTCGGCGGGCAGCCGGGGACGTAGACGTCGACCGGGATGATCGTGTCGACCCCCTGGACGATCGCGTAGTTATCGAAAACGCCGCCGCTCGAAGCGCACGCGCCCATCGAGATCACCCACTTGGGGTCGGCCATCTGATCGTAGAGGCGCTTGACGATCGGGGCCATCTTGCGCGCGACGCGGCCCGAGACGATCATCAGGTCGGCCTGGCGCGGCGACGCGCGGAAGACCTCGGAGCCGAAGCGCGCGATGTCGTACTCTGGCGCCGTCGCGGTCATCATCTCGATGGCGCAGCACGCCAGCCCCATCGTCAGCGGCCACACGCTCGAGGCTTGCGCCCAGCGGGCCACCGAGTCGACGGTAGTGAGGAGAAAATCGCCGGCGCCGTTCCCTAGCGCCACTGGAACCCGCCTCGCTTCCACACGTACGCGTACCCGATCGCGAGCACGATGACGAACATCAGCATCTCCGCGAGGCCAAACACCCGCAGCTGGTGCATCTGCACCGCCCACGGATAGAAGGACGCGGCTTCGACGTCGAAGATCACGAACAGCATCGCGACCAGGTAGAATCGAACCGGGAAGCGGCCGGAGACGTCGGAGGTCGGCTCGACGCCGCACTCGTACGCTTCCGACTTGGCGGGATTCGGTTTCTTGCGGGCGGCCAGACCCGGAAGCAGGCAGAACGCCGTCGCCGCCAGGAACGCGATGGCCAGGTAGATTGCGACCGGACCGTAGGGAGACATCGAACTGAAGTATTACACGACACCGATCCGGCGGGCCTCCGTCATCGGTCTGCTCGCGTCCGCGGTGGTGCTGATGGGCGCCAAGGGCTGCGAGAATCCCAACGGCCAGGGGGTCGCCGATTTCGGCAGCGTGACCGGGCGCGTCGTCGACGCGAAGTCGCTCCAGCCGATCGGCGCGTTCACCGTGGCGATCGGCGGCCAGAGCCGCACCGTCTCGCCGGCGCAGAAGGGCGCGTTCTCGGTCGACAAGGTCCCGGCCGGGACGCAGACGCTCACGATCTACGCGATCGGGTATCAGACGTACTCGCTCCCGGGCGTGGTCGTTCAGAAAGACCAGACGACGGTCGTCCCGCAGGACATCGGGATCGTTTCGACCGCGCCGCAGTAAACCCTCCCCAACCCGGCGCGCGTTCGCCGGGTCGTATGTCGTGCATGACGGTGGTGCTCGACGTCCTCGCCGGCGCGGCGGGGTTCATCTGCGTAGCGGTGGCGATCAGCGATCTGTTCGCGACGGTGATCGTCCCGCGCTCGGTCGGCGGCCCCTGGCGGCCCAGCGCCGTCATCACGCGCAACCTGTGGCGGCGCTGGCGCGAGGCCGCGATGCGGATCCCCGACATGGAGCGCCGCGAGGACACCCCGGGGGTGTTCGCGCCGACGCTGATGGTCACGCTGCTGGTGTTCTGGATCAGCGCGCAGGTGATCGGCTACGGGCTCATCTTCTGGGCGCTGCGCGACGGGATCCGGCCGCCGCTTCCCAACCTCGGGAGCGCGCTGTATTTCGCCGGAACGTCCCTGCTCACGATCGGCTACGGCGATTTCGCGCCCGAGCACCTCGCGACTCGGGCGCTGGCGATGCTCTCGGCGGTCGGCGGGCTGAGCACGTTCGCGATCGTGACGACCTTCTGGTTCCAGACCTTCGGCGCGTTCCAGCGCCGCGAAGCGTTCGTGGTGACGATCTCCGAACGCACCGGCGCACCGCCGAGCGGGCTCGAGTTCGTCAAGCGGCACATCAAGCTCGGGCTGATGGACGACGTCGAGATCATCCTGCGCGACGGCCAGCGCTGGATCGCCGAAGTGATGGAGACGCACCTCGCGTACCCGGTGCTTGCATATTTTCGCTCCAGCCACGATGACGAGTCGTGGATCGGAACGATCGGCGCGATGCTCGACGCGTCGACGCTCTTGGTGACGACGATCGACCTGGACCATCGCGGTCAGGCCGAGATGACGCTGCGCATCGGGACGCACCTCGTCCGCGACTTCACCGGCTTCTTCCGCCTGCCGACCGGCGACGCGAGCGGCGTCGAGTACGACGAGTTCGTCGCCGCCTATCGCTCGCTGCGCGAACTCGGCGTCCCGCTGCACCCGCTCGACGACGCGTGGCCGGCGTTCTCGGCGACGCGCGCGAAGTATGCGGTCCCCCTCGACGCGATGGCCCGCTGGTGGCGGATCCCGCCCGCGCGCTGGGTCGGCGACCGCTCGCGCATCCGCGTCCACGTGAACGTCGGCGTTCCCCGCGAGCCCGACGCTCCCGTGTCACGCTGAGCGTGACGCCGCTCAGCGTGAGCGGCGAGGGTGCTGCGCGAGGAAGCGGTTTGCTTCGTCGATCGGCGTGGCGAAGCCGATCGCGCGCTCTTCATCGAAACGCGATTGCGCGATCGCGATGACGTCGCCGGAAGTCGCGTCGAACACCGGTCCGCCGCTCTCACCCGGCACGATCGGCACGTCGACTTCGATCGCGTTCTTGCGAAAGCTCGCGATGCGCCCCGCGTACATCGAAACGGTCCGCCCGAGCCGTTCGTCGTCGAACGCGTCGGGGACGGGATAGCCGAGCACGCCAATCGGCGTGCCGGGTGCCAGCCGCGCGATCGAACCGAGCCGCGCCGCGCGCTGGTTCGCGAGCGGCACGTCGACGATCGCGAGGTCGCGATCGTCGCCCGTCGTCGCGACGACGCGAGCCGGCGCGTGCGGACCGTCGCCGATCGTTGCGACCAGGCGCCGCGCCCCAGCGATCACGTGCGCGTCGGTGATGACGCGCGTCCCCCACGCGCCGCTGTCGACGACGATCCCGCTCCCGTACGCGTCGTCCCACTGCCCTTTGCGTTCGGGATCCTCCGACGGAACCCGCATCGTGAACAGCACGACCGACGGATGGAGCCGCTCGTACGCGACGACGTAGCGGTCGCGCTCGTCCGTCGTCGCGCGCGCCTTGCTGCAGCCCGCGAGGAATGCAGCCGCGAGCGCAGCGACGACCGCACGGCGCGGGGTCACTGCAGGCGTTCCGCTGCCGCGGTGCGCCGTGCCGCGATCGCCGCGCGCAGCATGTCGATGCCGACGCCCGTGGCAGCGCTGACTTCGAGCGCGCCGGGCGGCAGCGCTGCACGTGCGGCCGGATCGAGCCGGTCGACTTTGTTGAACACGTCGAGGTACGGCTTCGCGTCGAGTCCGAGCTCGTGCAGCGTCGTTTCCACCGACGCCTTCTGGCGCGGCCAATCGGGATTCGATGCGTCGGAGACGTGCAGCAGCAGATCAGCGTTTTCGAGTTCTTCGAGCGTGGCGCGGAACGCGTTCACAAGCTCCTGCGGAAGCGCGGTGATGAAGCCGACCGTGTCGGCCAGGCGCACGTTGACGCCCGGTGCGACGTACGCGCGCCGCAAGGTGGGATCGAGCGTCGCGAACGGCCGGTCGGCGACGAACGCGCCCTCGTTGACGCCGGAACCGGCGAGCCGGTTCAAGAGCGACGACTTCCCCACGTTGGTGTAGCCGACCAGCGCGACGAACGGATCGCGGCCGCGTCCCCCTCGCCGCGTCTCGCGCTGGCGGCGCACGTCGTCGAGCTGTTTCTGCAGCAAGGTCACGCGCTGCGCGATCCGGCGGCGGTCGGTCTCCAGCTTCGTCTCGCCGGGGCCGCGCGTGCCCACGCCGCCGCCGAGCCGCGAGAGCGCCGCACCGACGCCGATCAGGTTCGATTGCCGGTAGCGCAATTGCGCGAGCTCGACTTGCAGCTGGCCTTCGCGCGAGCGCGCGTGTTGCGCGAAGATGTCGAGGATCAGCATCGTGCGGTCGACGATCGGGAGCGGGACGATCTTCTCGAGGTTGGTGCGCTGGCGCGGCCGCAGATCGTTGAAGACGAACAGCACGTCGGCCCGCGCCGCCTCCGCGCGTTCCGCGATCTCGCGCGCTTTGCCGCTGCCGACCAGCGTCGCCGGATCGACGTGCGGCAGCCGTTGGATCACTTCGTCGACGATGATCGCGCCGGCGGCATCGGCGAGCGCCGTGAACTCCGCGAGCTCGGGCGCGAGCGGACGCTGCGGATCCTGCGTGTCGACGGCGACGACGAGCGCGCGCTGCGCCTGCGGTCTGGTGGGATAGAGGCGGCGGTGTTCGTTCATGCCGGAACCTCCGCGAACGCGGCGATCAGCCAGGCGAGGCCGTCGTTGTAGCGCGGCCCGGGCCGTTCGAGGATCGCTGGATCGCGCAGCGTGAAGATGCGGTGTTCGCGCACCGCGCGCAGACCGTTCCACGGCGCGCGGTCGAGCACGGCCTCCAAGTGCACGGCGGGATCGACGATCAGCACGTCGGGCTGGCGCGCGAGCAGCGTTTCGCCGCTGTACCGCGCGTACGGGAGCGTGACGTCGTCGGCCGCGTTGCGGCCGCCGGCGAGCGCGATCAGGTTCGCGATGTACGAGCCGCGGCCGACGGTGAAGATCGGTGCGGCGCCGAGCACCACGAACGCGGTCGGCGGCCGCGCGCGCGAACGCACCGTCCGGCGCAGCGCCGCGGTGCGCGCCTGCAGCCGCTCGATCAGCGCGTTCGCTTCGCTCACGTGACCGGTGAGGCGTCCGATCGTGCGGAGGTTGCGCGCGATGTCGTCGTAGGCGTCGTCGGGGAGCAGCACGGATCGCACGCCGGCGCGCGCCAGCTCGGCGGCGAACGTTCGCTGTGCCGGAATTCCGATTGCGAGATCCGGGTGCAGCGCGACGATGCGCTCGGCGTCGATCGATCCCGCCGAGACGACCGCCGGCAGACGCGCGGCCGACGGCGGATAATCGGTGAACGCCGAGACGGCGACGACGCGCGGCCCGGCGCCGATCGCAAAGAGGTCTTCGGTCACGGAGGGGATCATCGCGACGATGCGCTGCGCCGGAGGCGACGCATTCGGCGAGGCGGCGACCGTCGCGAGCAGCGCCGCGGCGAGCAGTGCCGCCGCCGGAAACCGCACGATCACGAACGCACCTCGCCGACCGGCGTCCCGATCGCGCGCACGTCGATCGCGTAGCCGGCGACGACCAGTTCGACGCGGTCGGCACGGCGTGCGATCGCCTGCGTCATCCGTCCGAGCGCATCCCGGAAGATCCGGCCGAGCGGCGTCGGCGGCACGACGCCCCAGCCCGTCTCTTCCGCGACGACGATCGCGTCGGCCGCCGTGCGGGCGAGCGCGTCGGCGAGCGCCGCGCCTTGCGCGTCGAGCGCGTCGAGCGTCGCCACGATGTCGCGCTCGGCCCACGCGCTCCACTCGTGGAGCTGGGCGGCGATCCACGTCCCAAGGGCGTCGATCAGCACGCAGCTCCCCGGCGGCGCTTCCTCGAGAACGGTCACGAGCGACGGCGTCCGCGGTCCGGCGGTTTCGACGAGGGTCCACCCCGCCGGACGGTCGCGGCGATGGCGCTCGATGCGATCGACCATCTCGGCGTCGCCGGGATCGACGGCCGCCGTCGCCGCGACGAGCACGGGCCGCCCGCTTGCGTGCGCGAGCGCCTGCGCGCGGGCGCTCTTGCCGGCACGCACCGGACCGAGGACGAGAGTGAGCATGACGTGCGCTTCGCCGCCGGGATCGCGTGCACCAGGAACTTCTTGCCGCGGCGCGTGAAGTGCGAATCCGAGTTCGCGTGCGCGGGAAGCCGGTGAGAATCCGGCACGGTCGCGCCACTGTCAGCGGGGAGCCGCTGCACGTCACGGTCCCACGGGATTGGAAGGCGGCAGCACCAGGCGCCGATCCGCGGAGTCAGGATACCGGCGCGCGGACGCTGCACCCCGATCCCTCGCGCATAGGGAAGGACTCCGATGACCCTCCGCACATCGGCGGCGCTCGCCGCCGCACTCGCGGCATTCTGCGCCGCGCCGGCGCTCGCGCAGAACGCGCCCGCCGCATCGCCCGTACCGTCGCCTTCGGCGACGCCGCTTGCCGAGATCGGCCGCACCGTCGTCACCAGCGACCGCGTCGCCGAGCCGATCGGGCGCTCGTCGCGTCCGACGTTCGTCGTCGACCGCCCGCACCTCGACGCGTACGGTGCGCGCACGCTCGGCGACGCGCTCGGCGACGTCCCCGGCGCGAACCTCTTTCCGTACGGCGCGTTCGGCGCTCAGGTCGACTACGGTCTGCGCGGCACCACGTCGGCGGAGACGCTCGTCCTGATGAACGGCGTCCCGATCTCCTCCGCCTCGAACGGGATCACCGATCTCGGGACGCTGCCGCTGCTCGGCGTCTCGCGCATCGAAGTCGTCGAGAGCGGATCGTCGACGCTGTACGGTTCGAGCGCGACCGGAGGCGTGATCAACGTGATCACCGGCGGCCGCGTGCAGCCGTATGCGCGCATCGCCGCCGGCTCGCTCGGTGACCGCGACGCCGCCGCGGGAACGAGCCTCGGCGGCTTTTCGGTCTTCATCGAACGGCGCGTCGCGACGAACGCGTACGCCTATCCGTCGTTTCACACCAGCCTCACCGACGCCACGCCGGCCGGAACGCGCGCCAACGCCGACGCGATGCAGAGCGCGGTGCGGCTCGCGTACGACCGCGCGCTCGGCGAGCGGTGGCGTCTCCACGCGGGCGCCGACGCCGACGCCTATCACGCCGGCGTACCAGGGTCGCTCGCGTTCGGGCTGACGCCGCTCGCGCGACAGAACCAGAATCGGGGCAACGTTGCGGCGGCGTTCGAACGCTACGGCGACCGCGATACGTTCACCGCGACGCTCTCCGGGGCGACGCAGAATCTTGCCTACGGCGATCCGTCGATCGGCGGGGAATACGACACGCTCGACCGGCGCGTCGGCCTCTCGTTCAAGGACGCCCGTGCGTGGGGTCGCAGCGACCTCGTCGCCGGGCTCGATCTCGCGCGCGAGAACGCGCTGCTGACCTTCGCCGGAACCGGGGCACCGCTGGCGCAGACGCAGGCGCAGAGCGCGGCCTACGTGCAGTTCGGACGCGATCTCTCCGCGGCGACGCGGATCACGCTGGGCGTGCGCGGCGAACACGATGCGCCGATCGCCTCGGCGCTGATCCCGTCGATCGGCGCGATCACCTCGATCGGCGCCGCGCGCCTGAGCGCGAACTACGGTGCGAGCTTCCGCGTCCCGACGATCATCGATCTCTACTATCCCGGCGCGTCGAACCCGTCGCTCAAGCCCGAGCGGCTGCGCAACGCCGACACCACGCTCGCGTTTCCGTCGTTCGGCGGCGGCGTCTCGCTGGGCTGGTTCGGACGGCACGGGAACAACCTCATCGTCCTCGACGACAACTTCATTCCGCAGAACACGCAGCACGCGTCGGTCGAAGGGCTGCAGTTCACCGCGGCGACGCGACCGCTGTTCCACGTGCGCGCGAGTGCGAGCCTCACCGACGTCTACCGCGCGCTCGATACCGATACCGGACTGCGGCTGCCGCGCACGCCCCCGGTTCGTGCCACGCTCGCGCTCGATCGCCCGTTCGACGGCGGACGGTTCGCGTACGGCGCGCGCGCGCTCGTTGCGGGATCGCAGGGTCATGCGCCGTCGGCGATCGGCGTCCCGGATGCGTACGCGACCGCCGACGCTTACCTGCGGTACCGCTTCGGTCCCGCATCGATCCTCAGCGTGCGCGTGCGCAACCTCGGCGACGAACGCTACACGGCGGTCCCTGGGTATCCCGAGCCGGGCCGTACGTTCTCGCTCGAGCTTGCGACCCGCTAAGCGCCCGCGCGCAGCCGTCGATCCTCGGCCGCGCGAGGGCGAATGCTATTGGGAGAACGGCCTGCTGGTCTTCACCGCGGCGTACCATTTGCGCCGCGGCTGGTGCTGCGGCGGCGGCTGCCGGCATTGTCCGTATCGCAACGACGTCGCCGACCCGCAGAAAAAATGACTTGTTCGGCGCGACGGTTCCGACTACGCTGGCGGTGATGCCGCCTGGCGCGAACACCGCTGCCTAACTCTTTCTCGACCTGCAGGACGAAATCGTCAAGAACAGCCGCGCGCTCCCGCTAGCGCGCCTGCGGCGCACGAGCAGCGCGCTCGCGAAATGGCGGCGCTCAACCACCTGCCGGTTTGGCTCTCGTCGCTGCCTCCCGGCGGCGCGTATCTCACCGAGGTGCTCGAACCGCTGGGAGGGCCTGCACCGCGCCCGCGGACGCAGACGACCGCCGTCGCCGACGCGGGACGCGTCGAGGCGATCGCGGGGAGCGGTCGTAAAACGCTGATCCTCGTCGGCGTCGTAAGCGAGATCGTCGTGCAGCGCACGGCGCTCGATGCGCTCGTCGCCGGCTACGAGGTGCTCGTCGCCGTCAATACTTGCGGCGGCATCGACGCGCGCACGGAGGACGCGGCTGGCGCCGCATCGCGGCCGCCGGCGGCACGACGACGTCGTCGACGACCTTCGACGCCGAACTCGCCGGCGTTACGCCAGGCATCGTCTACGAAACGATCGCTGCCGCGTCGGCATAGCGGTCCGCGTCCGGCTACGCGGTCCCCTTGCGCGCGCGACGGCGCGGGATCGCGACCATCGCGCCGTCGGTCGTGCGGCGCACCGCGATCTCGGCGCCGTAGGCGCGCGTCAGCAGGTCTGCGCGCACGACCTCCGCGACGGGTCCGTCGGCGAGGACCGTTCCGTCGCCGACGAGCACGATACGATCGACCGACGCAACCGCGAGGTTGAGATCGTGCAGCACCACCGCGATCGCCGCACCGTCGTCGGCGAGGCCGCGCAGGATGTCGAGCGTCGCGTACGCGCCGGCGAGATCGAGGTGGCTTGTCGGCTCGTCGAGGAGCAGCGTCGGCGCCTGCTGCGCGAGCGCGCTCGCGATCCACACCCGCTGGCGTTCACCGCTGGAAAGCGTTGCGATGCGGCGTAACGCGAACTCGGTCAGGTCGAGCCGTGCGAGCGCAGCGTCGACGATCGCTTCGTCGTCGGGCTGATCGCCCCACTGCCACCACGGACGATGCGGGAGGCGTCCGAGCGCAACGGCTTCGCGCACCAGCACGTCGTCGTCGGCGTGTTCTTCCGCCGGCACGAGCGCGATGCGCCGCGCGCGTGCGCCGGGCGTGAGAGCGTGCGCGGGAACGCCGTCGATCGCGACCGTCCCGCCGTGCAGCGGGATCGTCCCGGCAAGCGCGCGCAGGAGCGTCGATTTCCCCGATCCGTTCGGCCCGACGATCGCGACGAGCTCGCGCGGCCGGAGCGTCAGGTCGACGTCGCGCAGGACGACGCGTTCGCGATAACCCAGCACGAGCGCGCGCGCCTCGATCATGCGATCCGGCTCCGCCGCAACGCGATGTAGAGAAACGCGGGGACGCCGAGCAGCGAGAGGAGCACCCCGATCGGCAGTTCCAGCGGCGGCGCCGCGGTGCGCGCGATCGTGTCGGCGACGACGACGATCCCCGCTCCGGCCGGGACGCTCGCCGGGATGCTCCAGCGCGTGTCCGCTCCGCAGAACGCGCGCACCACGTGCGGCACGATCAGGCCGACGAAGCCGATGACGCCGCTCACGCTGACCGCGGCCGCAGTGAGCAGCGATGCGGCGATCAGCACGATCCAACGCGTGCGTTCCAAATCGACGCCGAGCGAACGGGCGCGCACGTCGCCGACGCGGATCGCGTTGAGCGCCGGGACGACCGATGCCGCGAGGATCGCGCCGACCGCGGCGTACAGCGCCGCCCAGCCGAGATCGCTCCAGCCGTGGCCGACCAGCGATCCGCCGAGCCACGCGAGGATGCTCAGCGAGACGCTCGCGTTCGGCGCCAGCAGGATCACCAGCGTCGTCATCCCGGCGAACAGCGACGACACGGCGATCCCGGCCAGGATCAGACGTTCCGGTGAGAGACCGCGACCGCTGCGCGCGAGCGACGCGACGCCGAGCGTCGTCCCCAGCGCGACGCCGAAGGCGAGCACGCCGTAGAGCGGCGGCGGCATACCGATCGCGATCGCGACCGCGATCGAAAATGCGGCGCCCGCGCTGCCGCCGGTCAGATACGGATCGACCAGCGGATTGCGCAGCATCCCCTGGAGCAGCGAACCGCTCAGCGCGAGCGCGGCGCCGACGAGCGCGGCGATCAGCACGCGCGGCAGGCGCAGCGCCCACAGCACCGTGCTCACCTGGTCCGCGGCGCGCGGATGCGCGAGCGCCGCGAAGATCGCGCGGGGATCGAACGCGACCGCTCCGGCCGCGATGCCGAGCGCGATCGCTCCCGCGACCAGCGCACACAGCGCGGCGAGCGCGAGCGCGCGGCGCAGATTCAGCGCCATCGCGCCGCCTGCGTCACGAGCGCTTCGACGGCGTCGGGGACGCGCGGTCCGGGACGCAGCAGATCGTCGTCGGGGACGCGCACGATGTGCCCGGCGCGCACGGCGCGCAGCCGCGCCCACGGCTCGCCGGTGAACTGCGTCGCCGATTCCGGGACAATGATGAGATCGGGCTGCGCGGCGAGGAGCCGTTCGGCGGAGAACTCCGGCCACGGCGTGCGGGCCGCGCCCGCAACGTTGGCGAGGTTGGCGGCGCGCAAGAGATCGTCGACGTACGAGCCGGCGCCGGCGGTGACGATCGGATCGCGTCCGATCGCGACGAACGCGCGCAGGGGACGGCGCAGCGCGGCGCGGTGCGCGTTCCGCGCGAGGCGCGCGCGCATCGACGCGATCAGCGCCTGCGCCTGGGAAGCGCGGCCCGTTTCACGGCCGAGCTGCGCGATCGCGGCGAAATCGCCGGCGAGGTCGTCCACACGCAGCGTCAGCGTCCGCACGCCCGCGCGCGCGACGTCGTTCAGCTGCGCGGCCTCGTAGGTGATGCCGACGACGAGGTCGGGCCGCAGGGCGACGATCGCCTCGGCGTTGACGGTGTTGAGCGTCCCGACGCGCGGGAGCGATCGCGCACGTGCAGGCCGGTCGGAGAACGCGTCGACGCCGACGACCCGCGGCCCCGCACCGATCGCGAAGAGATCCTCGGTGAGCGACGGCGCGAGCGAGACGATGCGCGTCGCCGCGGCGGCAAGAAGCGCGAAAGCGAGGACTGGAGCCACGGACATCCACCTTGACGCGAGGCAGCGACGTCGTTGAAGAGGATGCTCGCACCGGTATCCTGACTCGCGGATCGTCGCCCTCGTGCCGGCGCCTTCCCGGTTTGTCGACCAGTGGCGGACGGCGGCTTCCCGCTTACAGTGGCGCGACCGTCCCGGAATTGCACCGGGTTCCCGTCGCGAGCAGATGAAAGCGCGCATTCGCTGGACGCACCGGCGGTCCTCGACGGCGGGGAATCATCCCGCCGAAGCGGTATCGGCCCGGATGCACGTTCCCATCCGCATCCATCTCGGATCGCTCGTCCTCGCGGAAGCGCTGCTTGCCGCGTGCGGCGGCGGCGGATCGGGCGGCGGCGGAGCGACCGTGCCGCAGACGACGGCGACGACGCCCGCTGCGAGCAACGGCGTCACGCTGCTCTCGGCGTACGGGAGCGCTCTCGTCGCGCGGGTCGCGCCGTCGTCGAACGATGCCGTGGTGCTGGCGCAGGCGGCGACGACGCCGACGGAGCCGTCGTCGGGCGCCTCGTTGACGCAGTACGCCGCGACGATCACCGACGCGGCCGGAACGACGGGCGCATCGGCGCAGCGCGCGGCGGCGTCGGCGCGCGCTGCGGAACTGCGCGCGCGCATCCTCGAGAATCGCGACGCCGAGCGCGCCGACGGCCTGCGCGAGCAGACGCTGCGCCCGGAACGGACGCGCGCGCTGCTGCGCGGCCTCACCGCGCAGCCCGCACGTGCGACCTCGTCCACGCGCACCACGCGCACCGTCGTTGGAACCGTGGGAACGCAGCGGCAGTTCTTCATCATCACCTCGAACATCGGCAACTCCGGCGGCTGCGCCGCCGGAACCGGCAACGGCCAATATCAATGCGCGAAGCAGATCACCGCGACGCTCGAAGCAGCCGGCGCGCACGGCAACATCTGGGTCGACGACGCATCGCTCGCGACGGCCGGCGAGTTCACGAATGTTCCGTCGGAGTTCCAGCAGGTCGCAGCCGACTTCGACCGCTACTGGCAGATCGAGACCAACGCGTTCGCCCAGCCGTTCTTCAGCGGCGCGCAGCCGATCGTCTTCGGCTACAGCAGCACGAAGACGCAGTGCGATACGAGCGGCAACCCGCTGCCGGCGTCGCAGTACACGAAAACCGATCTGAGCTCGGCGAACAACACCTCGATCGACATCGTGATCACCGACGCGCTCGCGGGTACCGGCGAGGGCGGCTACTACTACATCGTCGATGAGTTCCCGCAGTCGGTGTGGGAGTGCGCGAGCGCGCCCAAGCCGCTCAGCAACAACACCTCGATGTTCGTGCTCACCGGGAACAACTACACCAGCGGCCCCAATTTGGCCCAGTTCAACGAGACGTACTGGCTCAACACCGACGTCCCGCGCAGCCTCTCGCACGAATTTCAGCATCTGCTCCACGCGCATTACAAAGTGCTGCGCGCCGCGCTGAACGGCCAGCCGCAGACGGCCGACGACTCCTTCGTCGACGAGGGGATGTCGATGCTCGCCGAGGACCTCGCGACGGATCCCGCGCCGGGTCAGCACATCGACACGCCGCGGTTCACGTATTCGTTCATGCTCGAGCCGTCGCTGTACTCGCTGACCTCGTTCACCGCGTATCAGCCCAACCCGACGAGCACCGCGACGAACCCGCCGTATGGCTGGTACTCGAATACGGCCGGGAGCTACGGGCAGGCGTATCTGTTCCAGCGCTATCTATACGACCGTTTCGGCGACGACGCAATCCAGTCGATCTACAACAGCACGCAATCGAGCGTCAACGCGGTGAGCGCGGCGGCCGGCGAACCGTTCGCCCAGCTGTATCGCGAGTTCGCGACGGCGGTCGCCGCGCAGAACACTCCGTACGGCGTCGCACCGTTCGGATTCTCGAACGCGGTGACACTACGCGGCACGGTGACGGTGCCGTCGCGCCGGAGCGGATCGCTCAGCACGCGCACGCTCACCTTCGGCGGACCGCAGCCGCCGGAGACGTTCGGCAACGCGCTGCCGAACGGGTTCCTCACGATCGCACCGGGGACCACGGCGACGACATTCATCGTCGACGGCGGAACGCTGTTCTTGCCGGCGGCGAACGGCGCGAGCGGTTCGACGGTCGGCGTGACTGCAGCGGGGACGCCGAGTTTTCAGGGCTCGTCGGTGCAGGGCGCGCTGCCGACGCCGGCGCCCAGCTCGCAGTAATGAACGAAGCCCGCCGGGGGACGCATCCCCGCGGCGGGCTTCGTCGACGCCGGTTGCCGTGAGGCGGCCGAACGTCGTTAGAACTTCACGATCGACTCGAACGAGACGGTCGAGAGGCCGTTCGTCGGCGAGCCGTTCGCGTTGGCCCAAACGCTGTGGTTGGAGTGATCGGCCCGGCCTTCGAGCCGGAACAGCAGCGCCGAGGAGGGGGCGTACGCGAACGTGAGCGTCCCTTCGTTCCACTGCTGGTTGTACGAGGTGCGCGCGCCTTGCGGATCGCTGAACACTTCGTACCGTCCGATCACTTGGAGTTTGCTCGTGATCTGGGCGGCGACGTACCCCGCGCCGCCGTTCCAGTTCGCGGGGCCGAAGCCCACGAATGTTCCGGTGCTGTCGGCGACCGGCGCGATCGCCTGGTGACCGTGATCGAAGTTCACGGTTCCGGTGACGAACGATCCGAACTTGTAGGTCGCGACCGCATCGATCACCGACCGGTGCGTCGCGGTGTCGAAGCCCGGCGGGAACGCCGAAGGATTCGTCCACGCCGCGTTGCTGATCCGCTCGGTGCCGGAGTAGCCTTGCGCCGTGAGGGTCAAGTTCTTGTTGGTGTACGCGAGGCCGCCCTCACCGGTGCGCGGACCGCCCGGACCTTTGGTGTTGTCCCACCCGTTGTTGACCCCCGCGATCACCGAGAGAAACGGCGTCGCCGCCCACGTCAGCCGCACGCCGGTATGCGTGAACGGGATCGCGTAGCCGAAGAGGATCGAACGCGAGTAGTTGAGATTGCTCGGGCTCTCCAGTACTTCCGCGCCGGCGAGCGTGCTGAACTTCCCGAAGAGCAGCGTGAACGGACCCGACGTCCCCGACAAATACGCGTTGGTGATATCGAAGCTGTTGTTGTTCGCGGTCGGGTATGACGCGAGGATGTCAGCGTCTTGGCCGGCCGTCAGTTCGATTTTGCCGCCGATCGGTGCGTTGTGGATCAGCTGCAAGTTCACACTGTTGAGCATCGGCTGCTGGTTGACCGTGTCGAAGACGCGCGAATTCGTGCCGTCGGCGAAGGTCAGGCTGCGTGAGTTACCGGCGGTCGTATACGCGGAATCCGCAAACCCCGTCGTCACCCATGCTCGTGGTGTCGGTGACGGCGACGGACTCGGAGACGCGGACGACGCCGGTGATGCAGACGGTTTCGGCGACGGCGACGGGCTGGATTGGGCGAGAGCGGACACGGGAACGCAGACGCATGCGGCGACGAACGCCGCAACGAGATAGTTCAAACCTCCTCCTCATGGAAAAAACGTAATACGGCCCATTGTAGGGCCGGGTCTGCGTCACGCCATTGGGGATTTGGTAAGCGTATGAGCGGTTCGACCCGACGTGTGTCGAGCGCTCGTCAGCGTACGAGTTCGTGCACGTCCTGCGAATTTACCCAGCCGTAGCGGCCGCGATTGGGTCCGTTCACGAGCCTGATGCCGACAGCGTCGCGCGCGTCGGCGACGTATTTGGGGCGCACGATACCGGGCTCGCACTGCACGATCACCGCGCGCGTGCCGGGTTTCGCGAGCATCGAATGGTTGAGTACGTCGTGGGTATCGTGCCAGTATCCGGCGGCATAATCGACGACGCGCTGCCTCGAATCCCAGACGAACACGTCGGGATCGATGTCCTCGGATTTGAGAATGACCACCTTACCCGACGGCAAAACGCACGGGGCGGCCAGCGCGGGGAGAGAGAGCACCACGAGCAAGGCGAGCGCGCCTAGGACGCGAGGGAGCACTTCGCGCGCTTCCTACGAAGCCGCGCGGCGCTCCTTCGACGCCCGCGTTTCGAGGCCGAGTGCGGCCGGGTAGAAACGGCCGGCCACCGAACGAGGTAGCCGACATCGTGAAGAGACTCACTCGAACGCTCCTCGCCGGAGCCGGCGTCACCGGCGCCCTCGCCGCCGCCAACCGCGCGCTGCAGAACGCCCCGCTCCCGACCAACGCGCTCGGCGGAACGCGGCGTCCGTGGAATTGGCGCGGGTACGAGATCTTCGCGACTGAGGCCGGGACGGGCTCGCTCGTGATCCTCGTCCACGGGATCTACGCCGGCGCGTCCTCCTACGAATTCCGGAAGCTCTTCCCGCTCCTCGCGCGCCGCCATCGCGTCGTCGCGTTCGATCTGCTGGGCTGCGGGCTCTCGGACAAGCCGCGGCTCGCGTACTCGCCCGAGCTCTTCGTCGAGCAGATCGTCGATGCTCTCGATGCGTTCGGCAGCGAACCGACGGCGCTCGTCGGCGCGTCGCTCGGCGGCGCGTTCGCGATCCGCGCGGCGACGCGCGCAAGCGATCGCGTCGACCGGCTCGCGCTGATCTGCCCTGCCGGACTCGCGGGCGTGCTCGACAAGGGGCCGCGCGGCCCGCAAGGCGCGTTCGTCCTGCTGATCCGTACGCCGGTCGTCGGCGAAGCGCTCTTCAACGCGCTGGCGTCGAAGGCGTCGATTCGCTGGTTCCTGCGCAAGCAGGTGTACTCGACGCCCGAGCGCGCGACCGACGAGATCGTCGATCACTACTACGCCGTGACGCACCAGCCCGGCGCGCGTTACGTCCCCGCGGCGTTCGTAGGCGGCGCGCTCGACACCAACGTCGCGCGCGATCTTCCGTTCCTGACGATGCCGCTGCAGGTGCTGTGGGGCGAGCGCGCGCCGTCGATCAGCCCGCGCTCGCACGCCGACGAATTCCTGCGCCTCGCGCGCCACGGCAGGCTCGCGACGTTTGCCGACAGCGGGCTGCTCCCGCAAGAGGAGGAACCGGAAGCCGTCGACGCGGCGCTCGAGTCGTTCCTCTCGGTCGCGTCTTCGCGCTGAACGCGCGCCGTCAGGGCGCGGGCTGATTGCCGTCGGTCCACGACGCACCGGTGCGGAGGGCGGCGTCGGGATCGGGCGGTGCGGCGTTCGCGCAGTGACCTGCGCCGTCGCGGCATTCGTAGCGCACGTGGATCGACGTGCCGGGCGTCGTCCCGCCGAGATCGCCTTCGTGCGCGGGCGCGGTCAGGGCGTCGCCGCCGGCCGGCGCATCGGCGGCGCCGTCGTCGCTGCCGACGATCGCGCTGTAAGGCGGCAGCGCGAAGAGCCGCAACGCGACGTAAGTTTCGCGCCGGGCATAGGTCTGCACTCCCGACGCGTCGAGGATGCTCGCATCGACGCGCAGCGAGATGCGCGACTCCTGAACGAACCCGCTGCACTGGAGCCGCGCGATCGCGTCGCTCCCGGCGTGCGCGGAGCCGTCGCAAGACGGCGGCGCGACGGTCGTCGGCGTGACGGCGTACGTGACGGTGAACCGCGTTCCGCGCGCGTCGCCGCCCGGCGCGATCGTGCGCGTCACCGTCGCCGGAAGCCCCGCGAGTGCTGCGGCGTAGCCATCGAGCGACGCCGGCGTCCCCGCGAACGGCGCCGGGGACGCGAGCTGCGACGCGCTCGCGGCGATTGCGGCCTGCAGCCGCTGCTGATAGTCCGCGACCGCGTCTTGCAGCGCGGCGGCCGCGAGATGATCGGCAGCCGCGTGCACGCTCGCGCGGGCAAAGGTCGCGGCGCCGTCGAGCACGGCGACGGCGAGCAAAGCGAGAACCAGCGCGAACCAAAGCGCGATGCCGAGCAACGCTACATCCGCGCCGGCGTCGCGACGTCGCGATACACGGTCGCTCCCGGCGGATAGACCGACGGCGGGAGCGTCTCGCCGGCGGTGAGGGTCAGCGCATCGCCGGCGGCGACCGTGCCGCTCGCGTCCGGCCGGCACGGATCGCGCGGATAGGTAACGACGACGGTGAACCGTTCCGCCGCGGCATCGTACGTCGTCGCGACCGGAAGCCGCAGCGCGTGCACGTTCGCGTCGCCGCAGGCGAGCGGGGCCCGCAGTTCGGCGCCCGCGACGTAGTCGGTCTCGCCCGGAACCAGACCCCACGAACGGTCCGCGAGCAGCGTGCTCGCGTCGGCGGACGGTGACGACGCGTACGCGATCGCCGCGCGTGCGCGCACGAGGGCGTTCTCCGCCACCATGAGGGCGGCGTCGCGCGCGGCGGGCGGCGATGCGTTGCGCGCCAGCGCGGCGAACGCGCCGGCGGTCGCAGCGGCGGCCAGCGCGAGCACCGCAACGCAGAGCACGACTTCGAGCAGCGCGAAGCCGCGCTCACCCGTTGAGGTAGAATGCACCCGCTGCTCCCGCCCGCTGCACCGCATCGCAGCGCTGTTTCTCGGCCGCAAGCGGCGCCGACTCGGCGGCGGCGGCGTACGGCGCGAAGTCGGCAAACCACGCCGCCGGCGCTTCGTTCTTCACGTCCCAGGGTGCGAGAGTGCCGCCCGAGCCGTCGTTCGTGGCGAGCTGAACGCGCGCTAGCGTGTCGACGCCGCCGTCGGACGCGCGCACGCCGCTGTACGTAAACGTGAACGTCCCCGCAATGAACCAGCCGCCGGGGACGAATTCGCTCCAGAGCGTCTGCCAGCTCATCGCGCACGCGGTGAGCGTCTTCGGCGCGGCGGTGTCGTGGCCGACGTCGCAGCGTTCGCTGCACGTGTAGCGCAACGTCGCGGTGAAACCGTTCGGGACGACGCCGGGCAGCAGGTCGACGACGCGTGATGCATCGGCGGTGTCGATGCGCACCTCGGCGATGCGGTTGCCGCCGGTCAGCGGCGCGCCGCCGGCGTCGCGCACGTCGAGGGCGATCGGCGGCGTCGGCGGCACGCCCGCCGCGACGAACGGCGAATCGTTCGCGTGCGCGTACGGATCCTGATGCGCCGAGAGCCCCGCCGGCGGGACGAGCGCGATCGCGGGCGCCGATCGCAATCCGGCGAGCACGGTCTCACCCCGCTGCGATGGGTCGCACGGTGCGATCGGCGCGGTCCCAGCGAGACGCACAAGCGCATCGGGCCCGGGCTCGTCACCCGCGCCGTGGTTGGGGAAGGTGCGGTAACTCCAGAACTTGGGGCCGCCGCCGTCGACGGCGGCGAAGTCGAGCTGCACGCAGTCGTCGTGTCCCGCCCCGGCGGCGGGCGCGCTGCTCCAGATCGCGACGGCGCTGCGCGATTCGGCGCGAAGCTGCGCCGTCAGCCGTTCGACCGCGGCGTACGCGAGCGCCCGCACGCGCAGGCGGTTCGCGTTCGCCGCCGACTGGCGCACGAGTTCGAACGCGCCGAAGGCGGCGGCGACGAAGAGCGCCGCGGCGATCAGGATCTCGATCAGCGTGAAGCCGGCCTCTGCGACGCGCACGACCGGTGCGGTGCCCGGGCCGTCCGCCGATCATGCCCGAGGAACCGGCCTGCATCGCGGGATACAACCGTCCCACATGGATTCGCTTACGCCGAAGCGCCTGGTCGAGCTGCAGACGCATGCGAACGATGTCCGTCAGGGCATCGTTCGCTCGCTTCTCGCCGCCGGGTCGGGTCACTCCGCGGGATCGCTCGACATGGCGGACGTCTTCACCGCCCTCTACTTTCACGTGCTCCGCCACGATCCGGCGAATCCCGAGTGGCCGGAGCGCGACCGGCTCCTGCTCTCGTGCGGGCACATCGCGCCGGTGCGCTACAGCGCGATGGCGTACGCCGGCTACTTCCCAGTCGAGGAATTACTGACGCTGCGGCGGTTCGGCACGCGCCTGCAGGGGCATCCGGAACGGGTGAGCCTGCCGGGACTGGAGACGACGTCGGGCCCGCTGGGCGAAGGTCTCGCGCAAGGCACCGGGATGGCGCTCGCCGCGAAGATGGACGGCAAGGACGGGCGCGTCTACGTCGTCACCTCCGACGCCGAGCACCAGTGCGGTCTGCACTTCGAAGCGATGATGACCGCACCGAAGTTCAAGCTCGACAACCTCACCTGCATCGTCGATCGCAATTTCATCCAGATCGACGGGAGCACCGAGGACGTGATGCCGCTCGAGCCGCTCGCCGACAAATACCGCGCGTTCAACTGGGACGTGCACGAATGCGACGGCAACGACATCAGCGCGTTCATCGAGACCGAAGCACGAGCTCGCCGCATCGCGGGAAAGCCGCACGTCATCATCGCGCACACCGTCCCCGGCAAGGGCGTCTCCTTCATGGAGGGCGACTACCTGTGGCACGGCAAGCCGCCGAAGGCGGACGAAGCCGCAGCCGCGCTGCGCGAGCTCACCGCCGGCCGTGAAGCGCTGACGGCGCATGTCTAGCACGCAGAGTCCGCCGGCGCCGGCCGCCATGCACCTGGTCGACTACACGAATCCCGAGGCCGTCAAGCAGGTTCCCACGCGCAACGGCTTCGGTGAAGGGCTGATCGAGGCGGGACGGCGCGATCCGGCGGTGATCGCGATCTGCGCCGACCTCGCCGAGTCGACGCGCATGGAGCCGTTCAAGAACGCGTTTCCCGACCGCTACATCGAGATCGGCGTCGCCGAACAGATGCTCGTCGCGATGGCGGCCGGGCTGGCGGCGGCGGGGAAGATCCCGTTCATCGCCAGTTACGCGATGTTCAACCCGGGACGGTCGTGGGAACAAGTCCGCACGACGATGGCGCTCAACCAGACGAACGTCAAGATCGCGGGCGCGCATGCCGGCGTCTCGGTCGGCCCCGACGGCGCGACGCATCAGGCGATCGAAGACATCGCGATCATGCGCGTCATCCCCAAGATGACGGTCGTCGTCCCGTGCGATGCGGTGCAGACGAAGAAAGCGACGCTCGCGGTCGCTGCCGCCTGGGGCCCGACGTATCTGCGCTTCGGGCGCGCGGAGTCGGCGGTCGTCACCACCGACGAGACGCCGTTCGAACTGGGCGTCGCGCAGACGCTCCGTGCCGGCACCGACGTCGCGATCGTCGCATGCGGGATCCTCGTCTACGACGCGCTGCTCGCGGCGGAGGAGCTCGCGAAGGACGGCATCGCGGCGCGCGTCGTCAACAACCACACGATCCGCCCGATGGACGAGGCGGCGATCGTCGCCGCGGCGCGCGACTGCGGCGCCGTCGTCACCGTCGAGGAGCATCAGGTCCACGGCGGGATGGGCTCGCGCGTCGCCGAGATCCTCGCCGCCCGGCATCCCGTTCCGATCGAGTTCATCGGCGTGCACGACCGCTTCGGTCAATCCGGTTCACCGCACGAGCTGATCGCCGAGTACGCGATGGACGCGTCATCGATCGCCGCTGCTGCGCGGCGCGCCGTGCAGCGCAAAGCCGCGCTGAGAGGGTCCCTGCTCTGATGCCCAACGCGTTCGACACCTCGATCTTCAAGAGCTACGACGTCCGCGGGATCGTCGGCTCCCAACTCACTCCCGAGGTGGCGTATCTCATCGGCCGCGCGTTCGTTCAGGCGCTGGGGCGCACGAACATCTGCATCGGGCGCGACATGCGTCCGTCGGGCGAAGCGATGCTCGAAGCGCTCACCCGCGGCGCGACCGACGCCGGCGCCGACGTCACGCAGATCGGGTTGATCTCGACCGACGCGCTCTATTTCGCCGTGGGGCACTATGGGTTCGACGGCGGCATGATGATCACCGCATCGCACAATCCCGCCGAATACAACGGCCTGAAGTTCTGCCGCGAGCAGGCGCAGGCGATCTCGCTCGATACGGGACTCGGCGAGGTGCGCGATCTCGCCGTCTCGGGCGCGTTCACCGACGCGAAGCGCAAAGGAACCGTGTCGCACCGCGAGGTGCTCGACGACTTCGGCCGACACTGCGTTTCCTTCATCCGCGACCCCGCGAAGGTGAAGCCCTACACGATCGCGATCGACGCCGGCAACGGCATGGCCGGGCTCACCGTTCCGTACGTCTTCAAGTATCTGCCGCAAGTGAAGGTCGTCCCGCTCTTCTTCGAACTCGACGGCACGTTCCCGAACCACCCGGCATCGCCGATCGAGGACGAGAACAAGCTCGATCTGCGGCGTGCGGTGCTCGAACGTCACTGCGATCTCGGCGCGGCCTTCGACGGCGACGCCGACCGGATGTTCATCGTCGACGAACGGGGCGGCTTTCCGGACGGAAGCATCGTCACGGCGGCGGTGGGCGTCGCGACGCTCAAGAAATATCCCGGCTCGAAGATCCTCTACAACCTGATCTGCTCGCGCAGCGTCCCCGAAGCGATCGAGAAGCACGGCGGGATTCCCGTGCGATCGCAGGTCGGGCACTCGCTGATCAAGCCCGAGATGCGCGAGCAGAACATCCCCTTCGGCGGCGAGCACAGCGGGCATTTCTACTTCCGCGAGAACTGGTTCGCCGACTCCGGAATGATCGCGCTCATGCAGTGCCTCGACCTCTTCAGCGAAGAGGGGGAGACGATCACCGAGGCGATCGCGCCCTACAACACGCGCTTCCGCTCGGGCGAGATCAACACCAAGGTCGCCGACGCCGACGCGAAGATGCGCGAGATCGCCGCGCGCTTCAGCGACGGGACGATCGATCACCTCGACGGCGTGACGGTAGAGTACCCGAACTGGTGGCTCAACGTGCGCAAGTCGAACACCGAGCCGCTGCTGCGCCTCAACGTTGAGGGCGACACGAAGGAACTGATGGAGCGCGGACGCGACGCGGCGCTCGCGGTGATCGCCGGCTGACGACGTGACCGACCCGCTCGAAGCCTACCGGGCAGCCCGCGACGACGTCGCGGACTGCCTGGCCGAGCTTCGCACCATCGTCGCCGCCGCGGCGGACCAGCGGCACGACGCCGACTCCGACGACGCCGCCCTGGAACGCACGATCGCACGCCTGCGTGACGGTCGCTTCGTCCTCGCCGTCGTCGGTGAATTCTCGAGCGGCAAATCGTTTCTGCTCAACGCGCTGCTCGGCAAGGTGCAATTCGACGAGCGCGCCGGCAGCCGCCGCATCACCGGCCTGCTCGCGACGGACATCAACCCTTCGACCGCGACGATCACCGAACTGCAGTACGCCGCCGAGGAGTCGGCGACGGCGATCTACCCCGGCGGCCGCGAGGAGCGGATTCCGCTCGGACGCCTCGCGCGTTTCGTCGCCGTCGGCGAAGAAGCGAAACTGCACGACGCGACCGGCGATGAGTCGGGCGCGCCGGAACTCGTGCGCGTGACGGTCGACTCGCCGTTCCTGCAGAGCGGCTTCGTCGTCGCCGACACGCCGGGGCTCGCATCGATCAACCCGGCCCATCGCCGCGCGACGCTGCGCTATCTCCCCGGCGCCGACTCCGTCCTCTATCTCATCGACACGCAGCAGCCGTTCACCGAAGGCGACGCATCGTTTCTGGGGATCGTGCGCCGCTATATCGAGTCGGTCTTCATCGTGCAGACGAAGATCGATCTCTGGCGGATGCGCGAAGGGTCGGCGAACGGCGAGGCTCGCGAGACGTGGCAGGCGGCGGCCCAACGGATCGTCGCGCAGACCGCCCTGCACGCGCCGGGAACGCCGGTCTTCCCGCTCTCCGCGCGCGAGTACGCGGAAGGTCTGCTAGCGCACGACGACGCGCTGATCGCGCAGAGCCGCTTCCGCGAATTTCTCGCCGCGCTCGACGCGTCGTTGGTCGCGACGACCGGCCGCTCCCGTTTGCGCCGCGCCGCCGCCGAGGCGCGGCGGATCGCAACCCACGCCGCCGACGCGTTCGCATTCGAGGCTGCGGCCTGCGAGATGCCGGCCGCCGCGCTGCGCCTGCGGCGCGATGCGATCGCGCCCGTGCTCGACGCGTTCGACGCCGCGGCCCACGCGGGGCAGGAACGTCTGCACGACGCCGGCACGACGCTCGCTGCGGCGACGCGCGCGCAGGGCGCGCAGATGCGCGCGGCGCTCGCGCGAACGCTGCTGCGCGCGTTCGACACCGCCGACGTCGCGCGGCTGCGCGACCGCGCGAAACTCCACATCCTCGTCGACGACGTCCTCGCGACCGCGGTCGGACGTTTCGCCGCCGACATCGCCGAGCTCGTCGCGAAACGCCTGCGCCACGACGCGCGCGCCGCGTCCACCGACGTCGTCGGCGCCGCGCGCGCCGCCGACGCCGAGGGTGCGCTCACACTGCTGCTCGATGCCGTCGCCGCCGAACGTCTTCCCGTCACCGAGAGCGCGGCGGCGGCGTTCGGCGCCGATCCGGCGAGCGGCGCGTGGAGCAGCGACCTCGAGACGGGAATCCGCTCGTCGATCGTGCTCGGAGCGCTCGGCGGGCCGGCCGTCGGCTTCGTCGACGCGATCGCGACCCGCTTTGCGTCGGGGCCGCCCGGGACGTATATGAAGCGCGAGCTGCTCGCCGATCTCGAAGGCGGGATCGCCGCCGCGTTCGATGCCGATCTCGGCGCCTACGTCGACAGGATCGCCGAGCGGATCGCCGCGATCGCGGCGTCGCTGGCAACGCGCGTCGCCGCGCTCGCCCCCCGCGTCCGCGTCGAATCGCTGGGGCCGCTCGAACGCGCGCTCGCATCGCACGCCGCGGGCGCCGACCGTGCCGCAGCAGCACGGGACGCGCGCGCCCGCGCCGGCGAAGTTCACGCGCTCGCGACGCGGATCGAGACGCGCACCGAAGCGTTCGCACGCACGAGCCGCGTCGGCCGCGCCGAGCTCGCCGATCCCGCGGTCCCGCTCGATCCCGCCGCCGGCCGCGCGCAGGTCGCCGTCGAACACCGCTTCGACCCGTCGACCTACGAACACGGGCTCCATCCCGAGCGCTGGCGCGTCGCCCTGCTCGGCGCGTTCAAACGCGGGAAATCGAGCCTGATCAACGCGATCGCCGGCGCGCGCGTCCTCCCCGACGAGGGAAGCGACGTCGAGATGCACTTCCCCGTGCACGTGCGGTACGGTCCGGAGAACAAGGCGTATGCGCTCGGCGACGACGCGGGCTGGAACGCGATCCCGCTCGGCGATGCGCTCGAGGCCGCGACCCGGACGCCGGTGCTGATCGAGACGCCGTGGTCGCTGCCGCGTCAGCTCGTCCTCGTCCACGCGCCGGCGTTCGACTCCGGCTTCCCGCTCGCGCCCGAGATCGCGCGGGCCGCAGCGTCGGCGGCGAGCGAGGTCGTCGCGCTCTTCTCCCGCCAGCTCTCCGACCGCGAACTCGAGCTCTACGGCCGCGTCGCCGAGACCGGAAAAGCGATGACGTTCGTGCACACGATGGCCGATCACGAGGACGCCGCCGAGCGCCGCAACGTGGTGATGCTGGCCGACCGCTACCTGCGCGAACGCGGGATCGCACCGCAGCGCACCTTTACGATCTCGACGCTCGAGTTCCGCGAGGCGCAAGCCGCCGGGCGCGCCCCGGCCGGCTGGAACGAACTCATTGCGCTCCGCTCGACATTAGAGGGGCACGCCGAGGAACACATGGCGCGATTGGAGCGGGCCGAGCGCGACCGCGCCGAACGCGAACGGCTGGCGGCGAGCCGGCCGGTGCAAGAGCAGGCGACGGAGCGCCGCTCGTTCTTGGGACGCCTCTTCGGAGGCCGCTGACCGGCCCCGCAGACGCAAGGGGACCGGCTCGCAAGACCCCCGAATCGGGCTGGACGTGTCCGACACCTATATCCTCGGCCCGGCGCGGATCGCGCTCGGAGACGGCAGCCTGACCCACGGCAGAATCGCCGTCGAACGCGGGAGAATCGCCCGCATCCTGTCCGAGGACGGACACTCCGATCTGCAGCCTCCCGACGGCGCGCTCGTCGCGCCGGGGCTCATCGACGTGCACACCAACGGCGCCGACGAGTTCCTCTTCAACCGCGATCAGGGCAACGCGGTCGAAGTGGCTTCGCGTGCCTACGCGCGCCAGGGCGCGACCGGGTATCTCGCCGGGATCATGACCGCGCCGTGGGAATCGATGATGCACGCCGCCGCCGAAGTCTCCGAAGCGGCGAACGAACTCGTCGAGAAGGGCGACCCGATCGGGGCGCGGTGTCTGGGAATCCACTTCGAGGGACCATTCCTCAACCCGAAGTTCCGCCGCGTCCACCGCGGCGAGTGGATCCTGCCGGCGACGATGGAGCGCGCGCAGGAGATGGTCGAAGCCTGCCGCGGCGCGCTGGTGCTGGTGACGATGGCGCCCGAAGCCGACGGCGTCGACGAGGTTGCACGCTTCTTCTACGATCAAGGGATCGTGTGCTCGGCCGGACACACAGCGGCGCACTACCGCGAAGGGATGCTCGCGATCGGGCTCGGCTTCCGCACCGTCACACATGCGTTCAACGCGATGCCGCCGCTCGATCATCGCGATCCGTCGATCCTTGCAGCGTTCATCCAAGAATCGCGTACGACAGTGCAGCTGATTTGCGACGGCTACCACGTCTCGCCGCCGATGGTCGATCTGCTCTACCGCACCTTGCACGACCGGCTCGTCCTCACCACCGACAACATGCCGCCGGCGGGAAGCGGTTACCGCATCGAAGGCGGGGTCGTCCGCGCCGAGGACGGCACGATTGCGGGGAGCGCGCTGCTGATGGATCAGGCGGTGCGCAACCTGATGGCGTACGCCGACATCCCGTTCGAGACCGCGATCGTCTCGGCGACGCGCAGCCCGGCGCGCCTGCTCAACCTCGACCGCGAGTTGGGGACGATCGAAGCCGGGAAGCGGGCCGACCTCTCGGTGTGGAGCGACGAGTACCAGGTCCTCGCGACGATCGTCGGCGGCTTGCCGGTGTTCGGCGGCGCGCACCTCTACTGGCCCTCGAAGGCGAGCGCCTGAGGCGTTAGCCCCGGCCCGTTCGCGGGTAGGAGCGCTCGGTGCCCGTTCTCACGGTCGCGCTCTCCGCGTGCGCGCTCCTCTGCGTCATCGTGCGCCCGCTTCGCTGGAACGAGGCTTGGTGGGCAGCCGGGGGCGCGCTCGCGCTCGTGCTCAGCGGCGCGCTGGCGCCTGCGCAGGCCGCCGGCGCGCTCGCGCGCGGCGTCGACGTCTATCTGTTTCTGATCGGGATGATGGCCCTCGCCGAGTTCGCGCGCGAGGAGGGCGTGTTCGCGTGGATCGCATCGGTTGCGGTGCGCGCGGCGCGCGGTTCGCGCGCACGTCTGCTCGCGCTCGTCTACGGCGCCGGGATCGTAACGACCGCGCTGCTCTCGAACGACGCCACGATCGTCGTCCTCACGCCGGCGGTGATCGCGGCCTTGCGCCGCACCGACGCGAACGCGGAGCCGTACGTCGTCGCGTGTGCGCTGGTCGCCAACGCCGCGAGCCTCGCGCTCCCGATTGCGAACCCGTCGAACTTGCTCTTCTTCGCCGACGGGATGCCGCCGCTGGGAACGTGGCTGACGTCGTTCGGTCTCGCCTCGCTCGTTGCGATCGTTCTGACCTACGCTGCGCTGGCGCTCATCTTTCGCCGTGCCGTCGCGAGCCCTTTGCGCGTCGACGACGGACGCGTCGCCGCACCGCGCGCGGCGACGCTCGCGGTGCTCGCCGCCGCCGCCGTCGCGCTGGTGGTGACGGCGTCCCTCGGCGGGCCGTTGGGGCGGGTCGCGTTCGGGCTCGGGATCGTCGCCGCGCTCGTCGCCGCCTTGCGCTCCGCAGATGCGCCGCTCGCGATCGCGCGCGGGATCGCCTGGCCCGTCGTCGCACTCACCGCGGGACTCTTCGTCATCGTCGACGCGCTCGATGCCGCCGGCGCGCGTGCGCTTCCGCGCGAACTCTTCGCGTCGGCCGCTCACCTGAGCGCACCGCTGGGCCGGCTCGCCGTTGCGTTCGCCGCGGGCTTTGCGTCGAACGTCGTCAACAACTTGCCGGTGGGGCTCGATCTCGGCGCCTACGTCGGCCGCGCGCATCCGCCGCAGGCGCTGGCGTCGGCGGCGCTTGCGGGCGTGAACCTCGGGCCGAACTTCACCACCAACGGTTCGCTCGCGACGCTGCTGTGGCTCGCGATCCTGCGCCGCGAAGGCGTCGCGATGTCGCCGCTGCGGTTCGCGGCGATCGGTCTGACAGCGACACCGCTGGCGCTCGCAGGCGCCGCGCTCCTTGCGCGCTGATCAGCCGTGCGCGGCATCGGCGGTACAGCCCGGCCGATGGCCGTCGCGCGCAGAGACGAGCGCACCGCATTCGTCGCAGAGGTGGTGCAGCCAGCACGCGTCGTCGCCCTGCGCGCTCTCGCGCTCGTCCTCTGCAGCTTGCGGCTGATCGTCGCCCATCGGACCCACTCTACCGGCCTGCGGCCGCCCGCGCAACGGGCGACCCGAAGGCAACGGCAGGAAAGGCCGCCGTCGGCGCGCAGAGCGTTCGGGATGAGCACGCCCGGGATTACCATCGACGACCGCGACGGCGTCCGCCACGTCGTCCTCGACCGGCCGGAAAAGAAGAACGCTCTGACGGCGGCGATGTATGCCGCGATGGCCGCGGCGATCGCGTCGGCCGCGGCGGACGGCGTCGGAGCGATTCTCATCGCGGGGCGCGGCAGCGCGTTCACCGCCGGAAACGATCTGCGCGACTTCCTCGATCACCCTCCGCACGGGGACGATGCGCCGGTCTTCGACTTCCTCCTCGCGCTCGCGACCACCGACGTCCCGATCGTCGCCGCGGTACGCGGCCCCGCGATCGGCGTCGGCACCACGATGCTCCTGCACTGCGATCTGGTCTACGCGGCGCCGACCGCGCGCTTCAAGGTGCCGTTCGTCGATCTGGGGCTCGTCCCCGAAGCGGGGAGCAGCGTCCTGCTGCCGCGACGCATCGGGCGTGCGCGTGCCGGCGCCGCGTTCTTCCTCGGCGAGGCGATGGATGCCGAGACGGCGCACGCCATCGGCATCGTCACCGCGCTCATCGACGACGCCGCACTCGACGAGACCGCCGAATCGGTCGCGGCCGCGATCGCGGCGAAACCGCGCGCGGCCGTGCGCGAGACGAAACGGCTGCTGATCGCTAGCGATCGCGACGAGATCGTCGCGGCGATCCGGCGCGAAAGCGCGGCGTTCCGCGAACGGCTCGCTTCCGACGAAGCGCGCGCCGCGATGGCGTCGTTCTTCCAGGGATCCGGCGCCCGCGGATGAGCCTGGGGGGGAAAACGCTGTTCGTGACGGGTGCGAGCCGCGGGATTGGTTTGGCGATCGCGCTGCGCGCGGCGCGCGACGGCGCCAACGTCGTCGTCGCTGCGAAAACGGTCGTGCCGCATCCGAAACTGCCGGGGACGATCCACACCGCGGCCGCCGAGATCGAGGCCGCCGGCGGGAAGGCCCTCGCCGTTCACTGCGACGTGCGCGACGAAGCGCAGATCGTCGCGGCCGTCGATGCCGGCGCGGGGCGTTTCGGCGGGATCGACATCGTGGTGAACAACGCGAGCGCGATCCGGCTCGGCGGCACCGCGCAGGTCGATGCGAAGGCATTCGACTTGATGACGGGCATCGGTCCGCGCGCGACCTATCTGGTGACGCGCGCCGCGCTGCGACATCTCGAACGCGCGGCGAACCCGCACGTCCTCACGCTCTCGCCGCCCATCGCGCTGCACTCGAAGTGGGTCGGCGACGCGCCCGCGTACACGTTCAAGAAATACGGGATGACGCTGCTGACGCTGGGCTTCGCAGCGGAGTTCCGCGATCGCGGGATCGCCGCCAACGCGCTCTGGCCGCGCACGACGATCGCGACCGCCGCGGTCCAGAACCTCCTCGGCGGCGACGCCGTCATCGCCGCCTCGCGCAGGCCCGAGATCGTCGCCGACGCCGCGTACGCGATCCTCATCAGCGACGCGCGCACGCGGACCGGGAACACGTTCATCGACGAGGACCTCCTGCGGTCGGAGGGCGTGACCGACTTCACGCGTTACGCCGTGACGCCCGGTGCGACGCTGGCCGACGACATCTTTCTGGACTAGCGTGAAAGTTTGCTGAGACGGCCTTCCGCCTCGCGCGAAGCGGCGGTATGCTCGATGGCGCGAACCTCGTTCGCGCACGCATTCATACCGTCGTCCGAGGAGCCATCATGAACGTCCGATTCACCGCGCTCGCCGCAGCCATCGTCGTTTCGACGACCGGTCTCGCCTTCGCCGCCCCGACGCAAAACACGACCATCGCCGCCCTGAGCAACGATCGCGGGAGCGACCGGAACCTGCGCAACGTGCGCCGCCGCTTGGAGCGGATCATCGATCAGCTGCAGCGCGACCAGCGCGACTACGGCGGTCACCGCGTTCGCGCGATCCAGGATCTGCAGCAGGCCCGCTTAGAGATCGACGCCGCACTCCAGGCGGACGCCGCGCACTAACTGCATTCAACGGCGAACGCTACGCCGCGCCGCCCAGATACGCCGCGCGGACGGCTTCGCTCGCGGAGAGTTCGGCCGACCCGCCGCTGTGCGCGATCTTGCCGACTTCGAGGACGTAGCCGCGCGTCGCGACGGCCAGCGCCTGGCGAGCGTTCTGTTCGATCAGCAGGATCGTCGTGCCGCGCGCGTTGATGTCGCGGATCACGTCGAAGATCGTCTGCACGAGTTTCGGCGCCAGGCCGAGCGACGGTTCATCGAGGAGCAGCAGCTTCGGGCGCGACATCAGCGCGCGCGCCATCGCGAGCATCTGCTGCTCGCCGCCAGACATCGTTCCCGCCTTCTGCTCGTAGCGTTCTTTGAGCCGCGGGAAGATCGTGAGCACGCGCTCGGTGTCGTCGGCGATCTCCGCCTTCGATGTGCGCGTGTATGCGCCGAGTTCGAGGTTCTCGCGGACCGACATCCGCGGAAAGACGCGCCGGCCCTCCGGCGAGTGCCCGATCCCGGCGCGGACGATCTCGCTGGGCGCGAGACGGGCGAGATCGCGGCCGGCGAAGCGGATCGCTCCCGACGTCGGACGGACCAGACCGCTGATCGCGCGCAGCGTCGTCGTCTTGCCGGCGCCGTTGGCGCCGATCAGCGTGACGATCTCGCCCTCGTTCACGGCGAGCGAGATCCCTTCGAGCGCGGTGATCCGTCCGTAGCGCGCGACGAGATTCTCCACTTCGAGGAGCGCGCTCACGTTGCAGGCGCTCCCAGATACGCTTCGATCACCTTCGGGTCGGTGCGGATCTCCGCCGGAAGCCCTTCGGCGATCTTCTCGCCGTGGTCGAGCACGGTGATGCGCTCGCTGACCTCCATGACGAGGCTCATGTCGTGCTCGATCAGGAAGACGGTGACGCCGCGTTCGCGGATGCGGCGGATCAGAGCGACGAGATCGCGCTTCTCGCTGGGGTTCATCCCCGCCGCCGGCTCGTCGAGCAGCAGCAGTTTCGGATCGGACGCGAGGGCGCGCGCGATCTCCAGCCGCCGCTGAAAGCCGTACGCGAGGTTGCGTGCGTACGTTCCTGCATAAACGTCGAGCTCGACGAAGCGGAGCAATTCCATCGCACGTTCGGTTGCGCGCACTTCTTCTCTGCGCTGGCTCGGGGGGTGCAGCAGCGAGCCGACGAGGTTGGTCTTCAACCGCGCGTGCTCGCCCGTCATGACGTTCTCGAGCGCCGACATGAACGCGAAGAGCCGGATGTTCTGGAACGTGCGCGCGATCCCGGCGGCGGTGATCGCGCTCGTCGTCGCACCGGTGAGATCGCGGCTGTCGAACGTGACGCTCCCCGCCGCCGGCTTGTAGATGCCGGTAATCACGTTGAAGACGGTGGACTTCCCAGCACCGTTGGGGCCGATCATCGCCACGATCGCGCCTTCGTCGATCGCGAAGCTCAGATCGTCGATCGCGACCAGACCGCCGAAACGCTGCGTGACGTGGTCGAGGGCGAGCAGCGGCTTGTCCTGAAGCTCTCGAAGGGACATCAGCGGATCGCCTCGCTGTACAGCTCGCCTTCGGCGGCGGCGGCGCGCGCGTCGAGATCCGCCGAGTGCAGTTCCGCCTTGCGCTGGCCGCTGGGGATCAGTCCTTCGGGCCGGAACAGCATCATCAGCACCAGGATGACGCCGTAGATCAGAAACCGTGAATTGGTGAGATCGACGCGCCCGAGCGCGTTCGAAAACGCACCGGACGGGAGCGCGTGCGCGAACCCGTGCAGCAGATTCGTCCCCTGCGGCAGCAGAAAGCGGTCGAGCGCCGAGAGCAGGACGCTGCCGAGGATCACGCCCGGGATGTTCCCCATCCCGCCCAGCACCAGCATCGCCAAGATGAAGACGCTCACGTTGAACCCGAACTGATCGGGCGAGACGAGCTGCAGCTTCGAGGCGTACGCGCAGCCGGCGAGACCGCTGAACGACGCGCCCATCGCGAACGCGGCGAGCTTGGTCGTCGTCGTGTTGATCCCCATGTGCGCGGCGGCGAGCTCGTCTTCGCGGATCGCCATCCACGCGCGTCCGAGCCGGCTCTGCCGCAGGTTGTTCGCAACCCACACCGCCAGCGCGATCAGCGCGAGGATCAGAAAATAATACGGCAGGACGTCGAACCCGAAGCGCAGACCGAAGAACACCGGCTGATCGAGCGAACCGATCCCGTTGGGGCCGCCGGTGAATTGCGAGAGATTTAGAAACGTCTGCGGCACGATCTCACCGAAGCCGAGCGTGACGATCGCGAGATAATCGCCGCGCAGCCGCAGCGTCGGCGCGCCGAGCAGGATCCCGAACACCGCGGCGATCCCCGACGCGACGAACAACAGCACCCAGAACGGCAGATGGATCCCGAACTGCGGCGAGGCCAGCATCGCGAACGCGTACGAGCCGATCGCGAAGAACGCCGCGTAGCCCAGATCGAGCAGGCCGGCAAACCCGACGACGATGTTGAGCCCGAGTGCGAGCAGCACGAACGCGCCGGCGTCGGCCAGGAAGTTCGTGAACGCGCCGTTGTGCCCGATGAACGGCAGCGCGATCGCGACCGCGAACGCGAACGCCGCGTTGCGCGCACCCGGTGTCAGCGTCATACTTTGTTGGGAAGCGCCTCGCCGAGCAAGCCCGACGGCCGGAAGATCAGCACCAGCACCAGGATCGAAAACACCAGCACGTTCGCCCACTGATCGCCGATGAATTGCGTCGTCATAGCCTCGATGAGCCCGATGAGGAAACCGCCGAGCATCGCGCCGGCGAGGTTGCCGATCCCGCCCAGCACGGCGGCGGTGAACGCCTTGAGCCCGGCGGCGAAGCCGTTGAAAAACCAGGTCGAGCCGTAGTACACGCCCGAGACGAAGCCGGCGGCGCCCGCCAGCGCCGAGCCGATCAGGAACGTCAGCGCGATCGTGGTGTTGATGTCGATCCCCATCAGCTGCGCGGCGTCCTTGTCCTGTGCCGTCGCGCGCATCGCTTTCCCGAGCCGCGTGTTCTGCACGAAGTTCTGCAGCACGATCATCAGCACGACGGCGAGCAGGATCACCATCACCTGCTTCGCCTGGATCGTCACCGCGCCGACGCCGAACTGCACCTTCGGCAGCAGATCGGGGAACGGCACCGGCGAGGGGCCCTTCCAATAGAGCATCAGGTTCTCGAGGATGAACGACATCCCGATCGCGGTGATCAGCGGCGCGAGCTTCGGTGCGTTGCGCAGGCGACGGTATGCGAGCCGCTCGATGATCACGCCGGTGAGCCCGCACAGGATCATCGCGCCGACGATCGTGACCAGCACGATCGCGATCAGCGCCGGGCCGGTGACGACGCCGCTCACGCCGAGCAGCGTCAGGATCGCCAGCGAGAAGAACGTTCCCAGCGTGTAGACGTCACCATGCGCGAAGTTGATGAGCTCGATGATCCCGTAGACCATCGTGTAGCCCAGCGCGATCAGGGCGTAGATCCCGCCCAGCGACAGCCCGTTGATGAGCTGCTGGAGGAAGAGTTCCACTCAGGACTTCAGCGTGATCACGTCGATGACGACGCGTTTGCCGCCCTTCACCTCGTCGAGCGAGAGCACCGGCGACGTCGTGTCGCCGGCGGCGTCGAACCCGACCTTACCGATCGGCGACTCAAAGTCCGTCGTCGCTGCGATGTTCTTCAGCACGTCGGCGCGGGTCGGCATCTTGCCGCCGTTGTCCTTGATCGCTTTTTCGATCGCCGCGATCTCGATTTTTGCCGCGGTGTACGCGTTCGCCGAATACGGGCCGACGTCGCCGTTGAAGCGTGCCTTATATGCGGCGATGAAGTCCTTCGCGCTCGGAAGCTTCGAGGCGTCCGGGGCGGCGATCGTCATGTACGAGCCGTTCGCCGCGTCGCCGGCCTGCTTCTCGAACTCGTCGTCGCCGATCCCGTCGCCGCCGAGCATCGCGATGCTGCCCATCCCGACGTCGGCCATCTGACGGCGGATCAGCCCGCCCCCGGTCGAGGTGTTGCCGCCGAAGAACACGGCGTCGGGATTCAGCGACTTCACCTTGGTGAGCAGGGCCTTGAAGTCGACTTGGTTGGCGGTGATGTGCTCGTGACCGAGCACGGTCCCGCCCAGCTGCCGGAACGACGCGTCGAAGACGTCGGCGAGCCCCTTGCCGTACGTCTCGTTGTCGTCGATCACGAAGACCTTCTTGAACTTGAGGCGCTGCGCGGCGGTCTGCGCGAGCGCAGCGCCTTGTTTCGCGTCGCGCGTGCAGACGCGGAAGTACGTGTTCACGTCGGGGTGCGCGGTGCGCAGTTTCTTCGCGTCGTCGCCGATCGTCAGGCCGTCGTTGGTGTTCGAGGGCGAGATCTGCGCGAGGCCGGCGTCGTTGGAGAGCGGGATCTCCGACTTCGCGACGTTCGAGTTGAACGGGCCGACCATCGCCAGCACCGCGGAATCGGCGATGAACGTTTTCACGTTCTGGGCGCCGGCGGCCGGGTCGTGTTTGCCCTGCACGGCGTCGTCGAGCAGCGAGGCCTCGAGCTTGAACTTCCCGCCGGCGAAGCCGTTCTTGTTCGCCTCTTCGACCGCCAGCACGACCCCGTTCTGCGTGGGGACGCCGATCGAGGCGTCGGCGCCGCTGACCGGCAGATCGACGCCGATCTTGATCGTGCCGCCGGAGTCGCCCGAACTCGACGAGGAGCTCGAGCCGCCGCCGCATGCGGCGAGCGCGGCGGTCAGGACGGCGGCGAGGACGATGCGCATCAACGGGGGCAGCGGCATACGACGACTCCAGGGACCGGGAGCGAATCGGGCCTGAGTACGCCTGCGTGACGGGAGCACCCTGCGGCGCTGCGGCCCTTCCGCTGTCAGCCGGAGCCGAGCGCGCTGCGCGCGAGCGACGTCAGCACGTCGGCGATCTCGGGCCGGCCGCCCAGGAACTCGGAAAGTTCGAACGTCACTCCGGGATGCCGCGCCCGGGCGGCCTCGACGATCTCCACCAGATCGCGCCGGACGTGCATCCCCGGGTGCAGAAAGTACGGCAGGACGACGACGCGCCGCGCGCCGGCCGCGACCGCGCCGTCGATCGCCGCCGGGATCGTCGGCTCGGTCATCTCGAGGAACCCGGGGACGACCGGCGATCCGAGCCGCGCGGCGACCTGGGCCGCAAGCGCTTCGAGCGCCGCGTTCGCCTCGGCGGAACGGCTGCCGTGGCCGGCGAGGACGATCACACCGCCGCGAGTTCGCGGACGGCGGCGGCGTTGAAGTACGCGGCGCGCGGATGGTGGATCACGATCGCCGCCGTCGACTGCTCCGGCATGATCTGGTGCGCCGCGGTGAGCGACGCGCCGATCGCCTTTTCGACGTCGAGCAGTTTCCACACCAGCTCGTGCTGGGAGAGATCCGGACACGCACCGTAGCCCCACGAGTAGCGTTTGCCGCGCTCGCCGCTCAGGCCGAGTTCGTCACGGACGCGCTGGTGCGTCCGTTCGGCCAGCGCTTCGGCCGACTGCACGCTGAAGCCGTGCAGAAAGTACGCCTCGCTGTAGTCGTTACGCGCCTGCAGCGCCTCGATCCGCTCCGCCGGCTCGTTCCCCATCGTGACGACCTGCAGCGCGATGACGTCGCTCGCCGCGCCGCCGTCGGGTTCGCGCAGGTAGTCCGCGAGACACAAGTGCTCGCCGCCGGCCTGACGAGCGAACGTGAAGCGCGCGATCTCACGGGCGCGATCCTGCGGATCGTACACGATGACGTCGTCGCCGCTCCCCGCAGCGGGGAAGTAGCCGTAGACGACGCGCGGCGCCAGCAGGGCACCGCTCTCCGCGAGCGACTGATAGCGCCGCAGACGCGGTTCGAACTCGGCGGCGACGAGCCGGTCGAACTCGTCACCCTTCGTGTTTGCCGCGCCCCACGACAAACGGTAGAGCGAGCGCAGATCGAAGCACGGCCACAGTTCGCGCACGTCGACGTGTTTCACGGTGCGCGCGCCGAAGAACGGCGGCGCAGGGACGTCGGCGTCGCCAAGTTCCGGGCGCGCGGTGAGCCCCGCAGTCGCGGATGCGGCATGCGTGCCGGTGTCCTTCGCCCGCAGCGTTTCCGCTTCGCCGCGCAGGCGCTCGACCAGCGCCGCGCGCGAGACGTCGTCGGTCAGCGCATCGAGCAGTTCGAGTCCCTCGAACGCATCCTTCGCGTAGAAGACGCCGGGCTCGAAGAAACGGTCGGGCGCAAACGCGGTGCGCCGTCCGAAGTCGCGGTTGATCGCCGCACCGCCGATCACGACCGGATACTCCAAGCCGCGCGAAACCTGTTCTTTCACCAGCGTCGGCATCTGCTTGGACGTCGAGACGAGCAGCGCGGAGAGGCCGATCGCGTCGGCGTTCACCTCGACCGCTTTGTCGAGGATCGTCCCGACCCGAACCTGCTTGCCCAGATCGTGCACGGTGTAACCGTTGTTCGAGAGGATCGTGCCGACGAGATTCTTGCCGATGTCGTGCACGTCGCCGAAGACCGTGGCCAGCACGATCACGCCCTTGGTGACCCCCTCTTTTCGTTCGAGGAACTGCTCGAGGTGCGCGACGGCCTTCTTCATCACCTCGGCCGACTGCAGGACGAAGGGCAGGATCAGTTCGCCGGCGCCGAACTTATCGCCGACTTCCTTCATCGCCGGGAGCAGGACGTTGTTGAGGACGTCGACCGGATCGCGGCGCGCGAGCGCTTCGTCGATCTTGGCTTCGATGCCGTCCTTGCGACGGCGCAGGATCGCCTGATGAATGCGCACTTCGACCGGCTGATCGGTGTCGTCCTCGACCGCGGCGGAAGCGCCGCCGCCGGTGACGACCTTCGCTTCGAAGTGTTCGATGACGCGCTGGAGCGCGTCGGGGCGCCGGTTGAGCACGAGGTCGTCGCACAGTTCGCGTTCGTACGCGTCGATCTCGGCATACGGCGTGATCTCCGCCGCATTGACGATCGCCATGTCGAGCCCGGCCTCGACGCAGTGATGCAGCATCACGGAGTTGAGCACGTGCCGCGCCGCCGGCTTGAGACCGAACGAGACGTTGGAGACACCGAGCGACGTCAGCACGCCGGGCAACTCGCGCTTGATGGCGCGGATCCCCTCGATCGTCTCGACCGCCGAGTCGATGTACTCGGTGTCGCCGGTCGCCAGCGTGAACGTCAGATCGTCGAAGATCAGCGCGCCGGCGGGGAGGCCGTACTCGTGCACGACGATGTCGTGAATCCGTTGGGCGACCTCGAGCTTGCGCTGCGCGGTCTTCGCCATCCCGGCTTCGTCGATCGTCAGCGCGACGACGGCGGCGCCGGCTTCCTTCACCAGCGGCATCACCGAATCGATCTTGACGCGGCCGTTCTCGAGATGGATCGAGTTCACCACCGGGCGCCCCGCGTAGATCTTCAGGGCGGCTTCGATGACCTTCGGTTCGGTCGAGTCGATGACGAGCGGCGCTTCGACCGACTGCGCGAGGCGTTTGACGATCGTCGCCATCTGCACGTCTTCGTCGGTGCGTTCGGTGAGCGCCGTGCAGACGTCGAGCAGATGCGCGCCGCCTTCGACCTGTCCGCGCGCGACGAGCGTGATCTCGTCGTAGTCGTCAGCGAGCAGGAGCCGTTTGATCTTGCGCGAGCCCTGCGAGTTCACGCGCTCGCCGATCAGCAGCACCGTCCCTTCCTGGCGCAGCGCGACAGCGGTCATCGCCGATGCGGCGAGCTGCAGCGGTTGCGGATCGGGGATGCGCGGACGGCGGCCGGACGCGGCGAGCGCGTCGAGCCCGCTGCGGAACGCGGCGATGTGCTCGGGCGTCGTGCCGCAGCAGCCGCCGATCGCGTTGACGCCGAGTTCGCCGACGAACGAGCTGAGTTCGCGTCCCATCTCGTCAGGGGTCTCGGGATAGATCGTCTCGCCCTTCGGCCCCATCTTCGGCAGGCCGGCGTTGGGGATCACGCTGACGAAACAGCGCGAGTGCTCGACCAGATAGCGGATTGGGTCGCGCATGTGCGTCGGGCCGGTCGAGCAGTTCAGCCCGATCACGTCGATCGGGAGCGCGTCGAGCGTCGCGCAGACGGCGGCGATGTCGGTGCCGAGCAGCATCCGGCCGGTGACGTCGAGCGTCGCCTGCGCCTGGATCGGCACGCGGCGCACGCCCGCATCGAAGCCGCGCACGATCCCCGCGATCGCCGCCTTCATCTCGAGCAGATCCTGGCTCGTCTCGAGCAGCAAAAGATCGACGCCGCCCTCGATCAGCGCCGCTGCCTGTTCCTGATAGAGATCGGCGAGCTGATCGAAGGTGATCTTCGAGAGCGCCGGGTCCGACGACGAGATGAGCATCCCGGTCGGTCCGAGCGCGCCGGCGACGAAGCGCGGGCGCTCGGGCGTCGCGAACGCATCGGCGGCGCGCCGCGCGAGCTGCGCCGCGGCGAGGTTGATCTCGCGCGTCTTGGCGCCCAGTCCGTATTCGTCGAGCTTCAGACGCGACGCGGTGAACGAGTCCGTCTCGACCACGTCCGCACCCGCGGCGAAGTAATCGCGGTGGATCGCCTCGATCAGATCGGGCCGCGTGAGGACGAGCGCCTCGTTGCACCCGTGGTAGGCGGCTCCGCCGAAGTCCTCGTCGCGGAGGTGCTGGGCCATGAGCTGCGTGCCCATCGCTCCGTCGAACAGCAGCACGCGCTCGCGCAGCGCGGTAAGGTACTCGGCCATTGCGTTCAGGGTACCGCCCCAACGAGCCGGAACGCTGCGCTCCGCTGTCCAACATATCTCCGATGGAGACGATTGGACAGCTCGCGGCGCGGATCGACGCGCTCGCCGCGCTCGTCCGCGCCGCCCCGGTCTCAACCGCGCTGCGCGACGCTTATGCGGCGCTGCGGCTCGAAGAGATCGCGGCCTCCAGCCGGCTCGCCGGCGCGTCGCTCGATCTGGTCGAAGTGCGCGCCCTGCTCGAGCGCGGACGCGCCCTCGGCGGGCACCGCTTGACCGACTACCTGATCGTCCGCGGATACGCCGACGCCGCCGCCTGGGCCGCGCAGCACGGCACGCGCCGCACCCCGGTGACCGGCGCCGACCTGCGGACGCTGCACCGCCTGGCGACGCGCGGGATGAGCGAGAACGCCGGAGCCTGGCGCACCCGCACCGTCCCGCCGCTCGCCGACGGCACGGTCCCGCCGCCGCACTGGATGGTCCCGTTCGAAACGGAGAGCTACGTCGGCCGGCTGGCACTCGGTGCCGATGAACCAGCGCCGACGGCACTGGCACGCGCGATCGCGCGGCTCGTCCGCCTCCAGCCGTTCCCCGACGCGAACGGGCGTGTCGCACGCCTCGTCGCCAACCTGCTCGCATACCGGCGCGGCCTGCCGCCGCTGATCTTCGACGCGCGCGGCCGCCGCTCGTACGACGGCGCCCTGCGTGCGGCGCTCGCCGGCGACGTGGCCCCGCTGGCCCGCTCCGTCGCGCGTTCGCTGACCCGCGGGCTCGAACGGCTGCGCGACGCCGTCGAAGCGACGGAGGAACTTCGCCCGCTCGCCGACTTCCGGGGTGCCGGGACGCCGGACCGGCTGTACAAGGCGGCCCAGCGTGGCCGATTGCGTGTAGTGCGGCGGGGCGGAAGACTCTTCAGCACCGGGCACTGGATCGCCGACTATCAACGAAGGCCCCGTTTCGACGGCCCCCTTGACGACCAGACGAGAATAAGGAAATGACCGAAGCGCGCGTCGCGTATGTTTCGATGGAAATTGCCGTTGCGTCCGATGTCGCCACCTACAGCGGCGGCCTCGGGGTGCTCGCCGGCGACGTGATCCGCGCCGCGGCCGACGCGGGCTTCCCGATGGCCGGCGTCACGCTGCTCTATCACGAGGGCTATTTCCGCCAGCACCTCGACGCGACGGGCCACCAGCACGAAGAACCGCAGAGCTGGCGCCCCGAGGACACGATGGAGCGGCTCGCCGCGACGGCGACCGTCACGATCTCCGGCCGCGCGGTCACCGTCGGCGCGTGGCGCTATCTCGTGCAGGGCGTCGACGGCCACCGCGTACCCGTCTACTTTCTCGACACCGACCGCGACGAGAACGACGATGCGTCACGCGCGCTCACGCGCCGGCTCTACGGCGGCGACGCGCGCTATCGTCTCGAGCAGGAAGCGCTCCTCGGGCTGGGGACGGTCGCGATCCTCGCGGCGCTCGGCGAGCACCGCATCGAGACTTACCACCTTAACGAGGGCCACGCGGCGCTCCTGGCGCTCGGCCTGCTCGAACGGACGCGCGACCTCGAACGCGTGCGCCAGCATTGCGTCTTCACGACCCACACGCCGGTCGCGGCCGGTCACGACCGCTTCGGTACCGACCTTGCCGGCGACGTGCTCGGCCACGACCGGATGAACGCGCTGCGCGCGGCGGGCTTGCTCTACGACGAGCAGCTGCACATGACGCACCTTGCGCTGCGGGCGAGCCGCTATGCGAACGCCGTTGCGATGCGCCACGGCGAGGTCGCGCGCACGATGTTTCCCGAGTATCGGATCGACGCGATCACCAACGGCGTGCACGCGGGCCAGTGGACGTCGGCCGCATTCCGCGACCTCTTCGATCGGCATCTGCCGGCGTGGCGCCGCAACAACTTCGCGCTGCGTCAGGCGATCGGCATTCCGCTGCGCGAGATCGCATCGGCGCACGAAGCGGCGAAACGCGAGCTCTTTGCGCGGATCGAACAGGCCGGCGGTCCCCGGCTCGATCCCGCCGTCTTCACGATCGGCTGCGCGCGCCGTTCGACGGCGTACAAGCGCAACGACCTGATCCTGCGCGACCGCGCGCGCCTAACCGCGCTCGCCGAACGCTACGGCGGCCTGCAGCTCGTCTTCGCAGGCAAAGCGCATCCGCACGATCACGACGGGAAAGCGCAAATCGCACGCATCGTCGACGCCTCCCGCGAACTGTACGGCACGGTCGAGATCGCGTTCGTCGAGGGCTACGACATGAACTGGGGCGGCGCGCTCACCTCGGGCGTAGACCTGTGGCTCAACACCCCGCGCCCGCCGCTCGAAGCCTCGGGGACGAGCGGGATGAAAGCCGCGCTCAACGGCGTCCCCTCACTCAGCGTCGTTGACGGCTGGTGGGTCGAAGGCGCGATCGAAGGCGTCACCGGCTGGTCGATCGACGCACGCACCGACGGTGACGACGCCTGGGCCGCATTCGAACTCTACCACCAACTCGAAAACACGATCGTCCCTCTCTACTACGAACGCCCCGACGCCTACACCGATGTCATGCGCGGCGCAATCGCTTACAACGGCGCCCACTTCAACGCGCAACGCATGCTCGCCGAATACGCAATCGACGCCTACACCGGCGCCCCACCCGCCGCCGTCACCGAGATCGCCACCCTCAAAGCCGGCTGACCTTCGCATCGCCGCCCAACGCGAAAGGGACCGCGCCGACAACAGCGCGGTCCCTTCATTTCTTGGTCTCAGTCGATCGCGAAGCGTCAGCGACGCGTCGGCCAGTAGTAGTCCACGCCGTAATAGTCGTAGATCTGCTCCTCGCGCGACCGATCGTTCCAATCGAAGTCGCCGTTCCCACCGCCGCTGCCGCTACCGACGCGGTTGAACGTAGGCGCCCGGCTCAACTGATCCTGCGTGATATCGGTGCGGAATCCGCCGAGGTTCGTGTCGAAACTCAGCTTCCGCCACGGCACCGGATACTCGTTCACCCATCCCGAGGAAGCCGCCGAACGACATCACGGCATAGGCCGCGTTCCCGCTCGCCTTATCGATGATCAAACGCTTAATCGTCCCGATGTGCTTCCCGCCGGCATCGTACACCGGCGTCCCCTCAACGCGATCGCTCCCGATCAGCGGCCCGCTCGTCGAAGGATTCGTCGTCCCACCTTGCGTCGACATCGTGCTGGCATTCATACAAGTTCCTCCACTGGTGAACGCCCCAACTATTCCCATCACGCCAACACCCCTCGCGAGCGCACGCAAGCTCAACAGACCCGCAACGTACAAAAGACTCTTAAAGCGCAGCGAAGCGCACAACGCCACGCTCGTCCCATGAGCGGCTCGGGGCGTGCTGCTGTTCGGCGGTACTTGCGAACGAGCGAAGCCCGGAGGGCGAGAGCGAGCGAGCACGTAGCGACTGAAGCGCAGGATGCGCGAAAGGAGCGTGCCGCCGAACAGCAGCACGCCCCGAGCCGCGAGCCCGCGAACCGCGCGAACGGTTACGCGCGAGCCGGTTCTTGCGTTGGCGCGGTCGTGCCTCGTCCGTCCGTATCCGGCGGTCGCGTGATGTGCTTCGACCGCCCGATCCCAAGCCGATCCTCCAGCCCCGCAATCAGCACGTACAGCACGGGCGTAATCACCAGGTTGAGGATCGTCGACACGATCATCCCGCCGAACACCGCGGTCCCCAGCGAGTGCCGCGACGCACTCCCCGCACCCGACGCAAACACCAACGGCGTCACGCCAAGAACGAACGCAATCGACGTCATCAAAATCGGACGCAGCCGCGTTTCGGCCGCGCGCCGCACCGCCGTGATCGTGTCGAGCCCCTGATCGCGCATCTGATTCGCGAACTCGACGATCAGAATCGCGTTCTTCGATGCCAGGCCGATCAGCATGACGTACCCGACCTGCGCGAAGACGTCGGAGGTGATGCCGCGGATCCACAGCCCGCCGATCGCGCCGAGCAGCGCGAGCGGAACGGCGAAGAGGATGATCAGCGGATCGGCAAACGACTCGTACTGCGCCGCGAGCACAAGGAACACGAACACGATCCCCAGACCGAAGATCAGCGCGGCCTGCGCGCCGCTCTCGATCTGTTCGCGTGAGATCCCGCTCCACTCGGACGCGAAGCCCGGCGGCAGATGCGCGGCGAGGCTCTGCATGAAGTTGAGCGCCTCACCCGACCCGTGACCGGCTTTCGGGCTGCCGGTGATGTCGATCGACCGGTAGAGGTTGAAGTGGGTGATGTTCTGGGGCCCCTTCGTCTGCTGGACGCTCATCAGCGACGAGATCGGGATCGCCGGCGGCAGCACCTGAGCGCCGTTCGCGATGATCGGCGTGCTCGACCGCACGTAGATGTTGTTGAGGTCGTTGATGCTCGAGCGGTACGGCTGATCGGCCTGCACGTAGACGCGGTACGACTTGCCGCTCATGTCGAAGTCGTTCACGTAGACCGATCCGAGGTAGACCTGCATCGTGTTGAACAGGTCGGTGAGCGGGACGCCGAGCGAGAGCGCCTGACTGCGGTCGACGTTGACGAGCACCGTCGGCTTGTCGTTGCGGAACGTCGTGTAGACGCGGCTGGTCGGCGCAGACGGCGCGTTCGCAGGGATGATGATCGAGTACGCCGCGCCGAGCATCGCCGGAATCCCGGCGTTGCCGCGGTCCTCCAGCTGGAAGTCGAAGCCGCCCTGGAACCCGAGGCCCGGGATCGCCGGCGGGTTCACCATGAACGCCTGCACGCCGGGGAGGAAGAACAGCTGCATGTTGACGCGGTTGATCACCGCATCGAGCGTGTGCTGCGCGCCGGCGCGCTCCGACCATGGCCGCAGACGGATGAACATGGTCGCGTAATTCGAGCCGTTGCCGGTGAAGCTGAACCCGGCCGCGTCGAACACGTCGGAGATCTCCGGCTGCTGCTTGAGAATCGACTCGATGATCTTCTGCTTCTGATGCGTGTAGTCGAGCGAGACGCCGGGCGGCGCCTGCATCGCGATGATCGCGAAGCCTTGATCTTCGTCGGGGATAAAGCCGGTCGGGATGCTGGTGTACGCCCAAGCCGTCACCCCGAGGAGCACCGCGAACGCGGCCAACGCCGCGTACCGCCACGCGAGGACGCGCGGCAGAACGCGCCGGTAGCCGCTGCGGGTCGCTTCGATAGCGCGGTTCACCGGCCGGAAGATCCGGCTTTCGCGGTGCTTGTTGCGGCCCAGCAGCAGCGAGGAGAGCACCGGCGTCAAGGTCAGCGCGCAGAACAGCGAGATCGCGATCGAGCACGCGATCGTGAGCGCGAACTGCTTGTAGAGCTGACCCGTCGTCCCCGGGAAGAACGCCACCGGGACGAAGACCGCGAGCAGGACGAGCGACGAGGCGACGACGGCGCCCTGAATCTCGGTCATCGCTTCGCGGGCGCCCTCCAGCGGCGGCATCCCCTTCTCCTGGATGAAGCGCGCGATGTTTTCGATGACGACGATCGCGTCGTCGACGACGAGCCCGGTCGCGAGCGTCAAGCCGAAGAGCGTGAGCTGGTTGATCGAGAACCCGAGCACGTTCATCAGGAAGAACGTCCCGATCAGCGAGACGGGGATCGTCAGCGCGGGGATCAGCGTCGTGCGCCAATCCTGCAAGAACAGGAAGATGACCAGCACGACCAGCGAGATCGCGATGACCAGCGTGATCACGACTTCCTTGATCGACTCGCTGACGAACTCAGTCGTGTCGAACGCGACGTGGTAGGTCATCCCGGCCGGGAACTTCTGCGAGAGCCGTTCCAGCGTCGCGCGCACTTGCTTGGAGACCTGCAGAGCGTTGCCGCTCTGCAGCTGCAGAACGCCGAGACCGATGCCGTCGTGGCCGTCGAACGCCAAGCCGCCGTTGTAGCTTTCCGCGCCCAGCGTCACCCGGCCGATGTCGGAGACTTTCACGAACCCGCCGTCGGCCGTCGTGCGCAGGATGATGTTCGAGAACTCGGTGGTGTTCGTCAGCCGGCCGGTCGCGCGAACGCCGTACTCGTACGGCTGTTTGCCGTTGGTCGGAGGGGCGCCGATCGCGCCCGCCGCGACCTGGACGTTCTGGCTCTGCAGCGCCGTGACGACGTCGCCGGCGGTCAGGTGGTTGTCGGCGAGCCGCTTGGGGTCGACCCACAGGCGCATCGCGTACTTGCGTTCGCCGAACACGAGGACGTCGGAGACGCCGACGATGCGCTTGAGATCGTTCGTGACGTTGTTTTCGAGGTAGTTCGTCATGTAGATCGGATCCCAGCGCGGATCCGTCGACGTCACGCCGATCGCCATGACAAACGTCCCGGAGTTCTTCGCGACCGAGACGCCGGTCAGCTTGACCTCGTTCGGCAGCCGGCCTTGCGCGAGATTCACCGCGTTCTGCACGTCGTTCGCCGCTTGGTCGAGATTGCGATCGAGGTTGAACGTGCACGTGATCTGCGAGGTGCCGTCGCTGCCGCTCTGCGAGCTGATGTAGCGCAGGCCTTGCACGCCGTTGATCGCCTGTTCCAGCGGCGTCGTCACCGACGACTCGACGGCTTCGGCGCTGGCGCCGGTGTAAACCGCCGTGACGGTGACCGTCGGCGGCGCGATGTTCGGGTACTGCGCGATCGGTAAGATCGGAATCGAGATCATCCCGAGCAGCAGGATCACCAGAGACGCCACCGACGCGAAGATCGGGCGTCGCAGAAAGAACTCGGTCACGCTGGCTTCGACCTCGGGGAAGAAAGAGTGGTTGCCGGGAGCGTCGCCTCGAGGCGCCGTCGCCCGCGGCGGATGCGCGAGGCGGCGGTGCGGAGCGGGACGCCGAGCCGTTCGCCGACCGCTCGCGCCGGCAGGTCCGCCAGCGCGTGCAGCGCCAATGCGGGCTCATTCTGCGTCAGCGCTCGGACCAATGCGTCGGATTCACGGCGGACCGCTTCATCTTCAGCCGACGGCAGCGGTTCGGGGATCGCCGCGACACGCGGCTTGGACCGTTCGGCGGCGATCGTGATCGCCTTGCGGCGCGCGATCGTCATCAGCCAGGGGAGCGGGTCGCGGCCGGCTTCGAATCGGGCGCGCGCGCGCCAGGCGGCCAGGAACGCATCGTGGAGCGCGTCGTCTGCATCATCGGGGTCGCCGGTGACGCGCGCCGCGGACCGAGGCGCGGTAACGCACGTACCATTGGGCGATGTCAGGCCCGGCGGTTGTCATCATCGAGTCGATTGGTTATAGTCGTCAAAGGTGGTACTTGTCAAGCAATAGCGGACGCGCCTGGCAGGCGATGACCGATTTCCTTCGACTGCAGAAACGCTACATGGTCGAATCGTTTGCAGAACTCGACCTGAGCGTGCAGCTCGCCCATGCCCTGGCGTCGATCCCGCGCGAGGGGATGACGATGCGCGCGCTCGCCGACGAGTTGGCGTGCGACGCGTCCAACGCCACGGGCCTGGCGGACCGCCTCGAGGAACGCGGCCTGATCGAGCGGCGCGTCTGTCAGGACGACCGCCGCGTCAAGCGCGTCTTTCTCACCGTAGCGGGCCGGCGGATGCAGGACAAGATCCAAATGCGGTTTCTCACCCCGCCCGCCGCGATCGCGGCGCTCAGCCCCGCCGACCAGCGCGCGCTGCGCGAGATCCTCGAGCGGGCGCTCGCGTTCGCCGACGCCGAACGCGTCGATCCCGGCGCCTAGCCTGCCAATCCTCAGACGTCCAGCGCGATCTCCTGCGGGAGCCAGCCGTCGAGCGCCGCGACGTCGCCGACGACGCGTCCCGCGACGTTGCGTACCGCGACCCGGACGTGCGGCTCGAGCGCGGCGCGCGCATCGGGCTCGAGTGCGCGCAGCCGGTCGAGCAGCGCGATCGTCGCCGGCGGGGCCGCGCGGCGCGTCCCGTCGAGCACCTTGAGGGCGACGCCGAGTCCCGCGTCGAGGAGCGCGTCGCAGTGGACCGCCTCCGCGCCCGCCTTGCCGACGACCCGCCCGTGCGTCGCCCGCATCAGATCGGTGTCGAACCGGCCGGTCCCGGCGACGTACCACGGTTCGTTCGCCATCGCCGCCGCGACGCGCGCCAGCGCGGCGGCGTCGTCATCATCGAGGTGCTCCAGCGACGCAAACCGCGCGAACGACATCGCGGCGTTGCGCAGCGTCGTCGCGTAGACCGGAATCCCGCAGCCGTCGACAGCGAGCTTGTCGCCGTCGAACGTATCGTCGCTCACCCGCTCGCACAGCGCGAGGATCTCGCGCTGGGCGGGATGCGACGGTTCGAGATAGCCTTCGAACGGCGCGCCGAGCAGTTTCGCGAACGCGAGGATCCCGGCGTGCTTCCCGCTGCAGTTGTGGTTGAGCTGGGTCGGAGCCTCGCCGCGCGCGGCGAGCGCGGCGGCGGCCGGCTCGTACGCCGGCGTCTGCACGCCGCAACGCAGATCGTCGACGCGCGCCCCGATCCGTTCGAGCATCGCCGCGACGACCTCGGTATGGCCGGGCTCGCCGTTGTGCGACGCGCACATCACCGCGAGCTCGCGGTCGCCGAATCCGAACGCCTCGAGCACGCCGGCGCGCACCGCGGCCGCCGCGATGAACGGCTTGGCCGACGAGCGCAGGAAGACCGGCGTCTCGATGGTGCCAATCTTCTCGACGATCGTCCCGTCCGCGCTCGCAACGCAAGCGGCGACGTGATGGACCGACTCGACGCGCGTGCCGCGGCGCACCGCGACGGCGGGCACGCCCGCCAGTTCCCAAAACATGACGGGGAGCCCGCGTACTGGACGGTGCCGCGACGACCCTTTCCGCGGGCCGTCAGGCGGCGGTGAACGAGGAGCGCGCCTCCTTGCGGTCGTTGCACGCCTCGTCGTCAGCGCAGCGACGCTCCCTTCCGTCGATCGCGGGGACGGTGTCGTCGAACGGGACCACGCGCCCGCACTCGGCGCAGGTCGCCAGGTCTTCCCGGACGTCGTTGGATCCGCTCATAGCACCGTCCATTCCCGTGAGTGGTCTCGTCCTCTCATCGTCGCCGATCACACCGGCGGCGACAATGGACAAAGGGTGAAGGCGCCGCGCGCGCCTAGGCGAGCGCGGGTTCGAACACGTTGGCGTCCTGTTCCGCAAACAGCGGGCTCGAAAGATACCGCTCGCCGGTATCGCAGCCGATTGTCACGATCAGTTTCCCGGCGTTCTCGGGCCGCGCCGCGACCTGCAGCGCCGCCCAGACGTTGGAGCCGGCCGAGATGCCGACGAGGATCCCTTCCTCGCGCGCCAGCCGGCGCGAGGTCGCGATCGAATCTTCGAACGACGCCTTGATGACCTCGCTGTAGACATGCGTGTCGAGGATCGACGGGACGAAGCCGGGCGCGAAGCCCTGCAGCTTGTGCGGGCCGGGCGAGCCGCCGGAGAGGACGGTCGAGGTGTCGGGCTCGACGGTGATGCAGGTGACGCCGGGCTTGCGTTCTTTGAGCAGATGGCCCGCGCCGGTGATCGTTCCGCCGGTACCGACGCCGGCGACGAAGATGTCGACCTTGCCGTCGGTGTCGCGCCAGATCTCCTCGCCGGTGGTGCGGTAGTGGATCTCCGGGTTCGCCGGATTGTCGAACTGGCCGGGTGAAAAGTACTTGGCCGGATTCGAGGCGACGATCTCCTTGGCTTTGGCGATCGCGCCCTTCATCCCGTCCGTCCCCGGCGTGAGCACGAGCTGAGCGCCGTATGCCTTGAGCAAGTTGCGCCGCTCCATGGTCATCGTCTCGGGCATCGTCAGGATCAGCGGATAGCCTTTGGCGGCGCAGACGAATGCGAGCGCGATCCCGGTGTTGCCGCTGGTGGGCTCGACGATGACGGAGTCGGGACGGAGTTTTCCGTCGCGTTCGGCGGCCTCGATCATCGCGACGCCGATGCGGTCCTTCACCGAGCCGGCGGGGTTCATCGATTCGAGCTTCACGAGGATCTCGGCGCCCAGCCCCTTGTTGAGGCGCGGGATGCGGACCAGCGGCGTGTTCCCGAAAGTGTCGGCGATGTTGTCGTAGACGCGCACGGTCGTGTCTGGTGCTCCTGAACGGTGGCGGCGTTGGTGTTGCTGAGAACCCGACGCCCGCACGAAAGGGTGCGTTCCCGGGGCGGCACGAACGCACGTTCGTCCTCGTGTTTTCTCTCACCGAACGGTCCCTCTACGTGCGGGACCTCGATCTCTGGATCGACTCGATGCGTCCCCGTTCGCGCTGCTACGTCTCGCACGGGCACAGCGACCACGCACGCGAGCACGACACCATCGTGACGACGCCCGCCAACGCGCGGATCTGCCGCTCGCGCTTCGAGCGCTCGCTCGCCCACGCCAAGCAGATGGCCCTGCTCCCGGCGCGCGGCCGGCCCGCCTGCGATTTTGAGGAGCGCAACTTCAACGAACCGTGGGAGGACGGCCGGCACCGGCTCACGCTGTTCCCCGCGGGCCACGTGTTGGGCAGCGCGCAATTGCTGATCGAGGGCGATGCCGGACGCTTCGTCTATACCGGCGACTTTAAGCTGGCGCGTTCGTACACGTGCGAGCCGCCCGAGGTGAAGCGCTGCGACGTGCTCTTGATGGAGTGCACGTATGGCCGCCCGCAATACGTCTTCCCGTCGCGCGACGAAGTCGAGGACGCGCTGGTCACGTTCGCGACCAAAGCGCTCGAAGACGGCGTCGCGCCGGTGCTGATGGCCTATTCGCTGGGCAAGGCGCAAGAAGCGATGGCGATCCTCGGCAAGGCGGGGGTTCCGCTCACCGTGCACGGCGCGGTGCACGCGATCGCGCGCTGTTACGAAGAGTCGGGGGTGCGCCTGCCGCCGTACGAACGCTACGACGCCGTGACGTACGACGGCACGCGCGCGTTGATCTGGCCGCCGTCGGGGAAGCGGCTACCGAAGGCGCTCGCGGGGAAGCGCTCGCGCACCGCAATGCTCTCCGGCTGGGCGCTCGACGCGAGCGCGCCTTTCCGATATGGGGTCGACGTCTGCATCCCGCTGAGCGATCACGCCGACTACGCTGCGCTGCTGCGCTACATCGAGCTCGCGCAGCCGAGCAAAGTGTTGCTCAACCACGGCTGGCGCGACTTCGTCTGGCGCCTGCGCCGCATGGGCATCGACGCCAGCTACCTGGAAGCCAACGAACAGCTCTCGCTCTTCTCGTGACGTCTACTAAGGGCGGAAGAACGATGCGAGCGCTTCGTGCGTCGCGTCGGGATCTTCTTCGGCGAGGAAGTGTCCCGCGTCGATCGCGTGGCCGCGGACGTCGTCGCACCAATCGCGCCAGACGGCGAGGACGTCGTACCACGTGCCGACTTCGGCGCGCGTTCCCCACAGCGCCAGCATCGGCGCCGCGATCTTGCGCACGCCGCGGTCGGCTTCGTCGAGCGCGTAGTCGTAGGTCGCCGCGGCGCGGTAGTCTTCGCACGCCGCGTGGATCGTCTCCGGGTTGCGCAGGCAGCGCACGTAGTCGTCGAGCGCTTCCGGCGCGAACACGTTCTTGCGGTTCGGGCGGCCGGCGAAATAGAAATCGGGGTTCGCGCCGATGAGCGTCTCGGGCAGCGGCGCCGGCTGCGCGAGGAAGAACCAGTGCCAGTAGCCGAGCGCGAAGCGCATGTCGGTGCGCCGGAAGTGCTCGCCGGTGGGGATGATGTCGAGGGTCGCGAGCTTCGTCACGCGCTCCGGGTGATCGAGCGCGAGACGATACGCGACGCGCCCGCCGCGATCGTGGCCGGCGACGGCGAAACGCTCGTGCCCGAGCGCGCGCATCACCGCGACGCAGTCGCGCGCCATCGCGCGCTTGGAGTACGGCTCGTGATCCTCGGTGGTCGGCGGTTTCGAGCTCTCCCCGTACCCGCGCAGATCCATCGCGACGACGTGAAACTCGCGCGCCAGCCGCGGCGCGACGAGATGCCACATCACGTGCGTCTGCGGGTGGCCGTGCAGCAGCAGCAGCGGCGGACCGCTGCCGCCGTGGCGCACGCGGATCTCCGCTTCGCCCGTGTCGATGCGGGTCAGGGTGAAGCCGTCGAACACGGTGCTACTCGGACCCGATATCCCACACCATGCCGAGATCGCGCTTGGCGAACGCGCGGAACGCGATCAGCGTCTCGGTGGCGTTGATCCCGCTGCACGACGCGATCCGCTCGGTCACCAGATCGCTGAGCTGTTCGTGTTCGCGCACGCGCACGATCGCGACGAGATCGTAGGGCCCCGCCACACTGTAGCATTCCGTGACGCCGTCGATCTCGAGCAGTTCTTCCGCCAGCGAACGGACGCGGCCGGGTTCGACGTTGAGCAGCACGAGCGCGGTGATCATGCGGAGGCCGCTACCCCGGTGCGCCCAAAGGCACCTGCGATGGGGACGGGGATGCCGACGGAATCGGCGATGCGCTCGGGATCGCCGACGGTGATGGTGAGGGCGCCGGTGCGGTGTGGCCGCAGGCGGTGGGCGGCGGTGCCTGCGGCGGCGTCGACGTGAGGCCGAAGGCGAGCGGGAACGACGACGTGCCGTCAGTCATGTACTCGCCGCGAATCGTGCGGGTCTCGTTCGCCGCGAGCGCGATCTCGTAGACGAGGTAGCGTGCCGACTGCGACGGATCGACGCACGCGACGCTCAGCGGCGGCGCGTCGCCGAGCTGGATCGTCGTCGTCGCCGTCCCGCCGGCCGGCGTTTCGTAGAGAAATACGGACTGCGGCGTTTCGGTCGGGTTGACGACATGAAGTTCGACGGCGCGCACGACGCCGTAGTCGCCTCCGAGCGGACGCCCCCCGGGACGTAAGTTTTTGAACGCCGGCACGCCGACCAGAAACGGCGGCGGTTCCGGGCCGCCGACCGTGAACGCGAGCGCGAGCGGCGGGATCAGCGTGAGATCGAATTCACCGCGCCGGCCGTGCGTATCGGACGGCAATTCGGTCCCGGCGAGCAGCGAGAGCGGATCAAAGCCGCCGCTCGCCGCGACGATCGAGGCGGTCACCGGTCCGCCGTCGAGCACCTGCAGATCGAAGATCGCGGCGACGAGGTCGCCGGGATTCATCGCCGCGTCGTCGAGCGGGATCGCGTACGGCGCGCCGGCCGCGAGCGCCGCGATCGCGCTCTCCTGAACGCTGCGCACCTGCATGTAGCGCAGCGTCGAGACGTGCCCGGTGTAGCCGAAATCGGCCGACGGGCCGGCGCTCGCGCCGAGGATCTGCATGCGCGTCGCGCTGCCCGAAGGCTGCAGCACGAGATAGAGCCGCCGCGCCGGCGTCTCGGAGACGTGATAGACGTACGTGCGCGCCGGACGCGTGCGATCGATCGCGATCGGACTGCGATAAAGCACGCCGTCGGCGGCGATCTTTTCCGGGTCGTCGCTGTAAAACAGTACCTGCGGGTCGAGCCGCGGCAGCGCGTCGACCTGCACGTGGACGCCGGTCGTGCCGCGCACGTCGCTTGCGACGCCGTTGCCCGCGAGCGTGACGTCCGCTTGAGCGTCGGCAACCTCGCCGCCGCGCAACGGCTGCGCGAACGTCACGCCGCGCACGATCGCCGTCGCGCCGGGCTGCAAGTGTGCGTTCGCAGCGATCGCGTCGTGCACGCGCGCAAGCACGAACACCGGTGAGACGGTGCCCGCGAGTTCGACCGACACCGCCGCGGGGACGACGCCCGCCGGCGGCGGCGCCGGCGAGGCGCTCGGGCTCGGCTGCGGGATTGCACTCGCGCTAGCAGGCCGATGACAAATCGGCCGAGTTGATGTTGGCGTGACGGCGTTTTTCGCGTATTATAAGAGCAAGTCTCCTCATACCTTGGTGAGGTTGCGGCCGATGCGGACTCATGATGAGCAGCGTGCATCCGTTTGGACGACGTTGCAGCCGGAAGACACCGTGCCCGGCGATCATCCGTTGCGCCCGATGCGCGTGATGGTCAACGAAATTCTGCGCGAACTCTCGCCGGAGTTTTCCAAGCTCTACTCCCGACGGGAGTCAAGTCCCAAATCTGCTGTAATTCCGGTTCGTCGATCGCGTAAGTTAGGCTGCTCGTCTGTCTCGTTTTACGGCGGCCGGCTTGGCCACCGTCGTTGCTTTCCATTCGAAGTATTCGGTCATGTCGAAGTAGGCTCGGCTTAACCATTCGTCGTTTTGCTCGGAGAGTAACGCGCCGACCATGCGAATCGCTGCGGCGTCGTTTGGGAAAATGCGAATGACTTTCTCCCGGCGACGAATCTCTTCATTGAGCCGCTCTTGCATGTTGCTCGTGCGCAGTCGCCGACGATATTTCTCCGGCAGCGGCAAGATCGCAAACATGTCTTCGAACGCTCCTTCCAAGCACACGCACGACTTCGGCGCTGTTTCTGCGAAGCGGGCCATGAATTCCGCATATCGACGCTCAGCCTCTTTGCGATCAGTTGCGAGAAAGATCAGCCGAGCTGCAGCGGTTACGTTTTCGCGTTCTTTCTTGGGCGCGTGATCGAGCAAGTTCTTCATCACGTGGAACTGGCAGCGCTGCCATGTCGCGCCGACGAATTGCTTGGCGATCGCCTCGCGTAAGCCCGAGTGATTGTCGGAGACGGCAACGTCGACGCCGTGCAAGCCGCGTGCTTTGAGGCCGCGAAAGAACTCGTTCCACGTCGCAAAGCTCTCCGAATCGCCGATCGAAAGACCAAGGATTTCTCGGTATCCGTCAGCGCGAATGCCGCTCGCGATGAGGAGCGCTTTGCTGACGACGCTCTTGTCGGTGCGCACCTTCGTAAAGAGCGCGTCAACGATGATGAATGGGTACGCCGCATCAAGCCGACGATTCAAGAATCACCGGCTCGTCAAGGGCCTTCGCGAGGCGACTGACCGTCGACTTCGAAAACGACGTCCCACACAGACCTTCGGTTATCCGCGTGACCTTCCGCGTCGAGACGCCGTTGACGACCATCTCCATCAGGCCCACGACAAAGGCTTGTTCGCTGCGGCGATAACGCTCAAAGATGTCGGTTGAGAAGCTGCCGTCGCGCGTCTGCGGCACGCGCAGGACCAGCGATCCGACGCGGGTCGAGAGCTGTCGATCGCGATACCCATTCCGATAGCCCTCCCGTTCTTGACAGCGTTCGTACCGCTCGGCGCCCAGATGATCGCGCATCTGCGCCTCGAGCACTTGGTTCAAAATCGTTTCGACGAGCTTCCCGAGCGCCGCAGGTTGATCGAGCAACGCTGGAATCGCGTCGCGGGATAGGGTAAGATCGTAATCGGCCACCGTTCCGGTCCTTTCGATTGAAGTGTTGTCAACGTCAATCTTCGAACCGGAGCGGTGGCTACCCGCCCGCTGAATTTACATCAATTATAGGGACTCTGCCCCCGACGGGGCCGGCCATCGATCGCGCCGGAGAAGCTGCTGCGAGCCTTGCTGTTGCAAATGTTCTACTCGATCCGCAGCGAGCCGATGCTGCTGGAGCAGTTGCGTTACAATTTGCTCTTTCGTTGGTTCGTGGGCTTGAGCATGGACGACAAGATCTGGGACCCCTCGACGTTCAGCAAGAACCGCGATCGGTTCTTGAATGGCGAAATCTCCGAGCGGTTCTTCGCCGCCGTGGTCGAGCGGGCGCGTGCCGACGAACTGCTCTCGAACGAGCATTTCACCGCCGATGGGACGCTAATCGAGGCGTGGGCCAGCCACAAGAGCTTTCGGCCCAAGTCGGACGACGAACCGCCGACCTCGAGCGGCGGTCGCAACGAGGGCGTGAACTTTCGTGGCCGGCCGCGCAGCAACGAGACGCACGTCTCGAGTACCGATCCGGACGCGCGGTTGTACCGCAAGAGCAGCGGCGCGCCGGCGATTCTCGGCTATCTCGGACATGCTCTGATGGAGAATCGCAACGGCTTGATCGTCGGCGTGAAGACCACTCGCGCGACCGGGATCGCCGAACGCGAAGCAGCGCTGGAATTGATTCGCGGGGTCAGCGGAAGCAACCGAATCACGCTCGGTGCCGACAAGGCGTACGATACCAAAGACTTTGTCGAGGCGTTGCGAGCGCTCAACGTGACGCCGCACGTTGCTCAAAATACGACCCGTCGCCGCAGCGCGATCGACCGCCGAACCGTCCGCCATCCGGGCTACACGGTGAGTCAACGCAGGCGCAAGTTGATCGAGGAGAGCTTCGGGTGGGGCAAGACGATCGGCCGATTGCGCAAGGTGCATTTCCGCGGGCTTGATCTGGTCGGCGACATTGTGCGCTGGACGGCCGCGGCGTACAACTTGATCAGGATACGCAATCTGAGGGCCGCGACATGATGCGAAGTGATGCTGACCCGAGGGGCGTTTTCGAGATGAACCGCTCGGCAACGGGCTTCGAGGGGTCCGCCGACCTCCCGAAAACCGTGCTGAACGGGCAGTTCGCGAACCAAGCGCCGATTTTTTCAGCACCCTGCTAGGGGCCGGCGAAGGCGACGCGCTCGGCGCCGGAGACGGCGATGCGGGCGTTTGCGCATTCGCGGGCGCGAGCGAGAGGAGCATTGCAGCACCGACGAAGGCAACCGGCAACCGTGCGTCGATCATTGCCTCACGATGCGCGCCTCGTTCGACCGCGTCCTCGTCGTCTCGCGCGCCGTGATCCCCTGGGCGATCTTTGTCGCGATCCGAAAGGCCAACTGGCGCGCCGTGTGATAGGGTGCGGCGTGATCGCGTTCGCGCGGACGTGCGCCGCCATCGCCGCGACGGCGAGCAAGCTCGAAAAGATCGCGCTCGTCGGCGACTACCTGCGCACGCTGGACGACGCCGACGTGCAGGCGGCGGCGCGATATTTTACCGGCAACCCGTTCCCGCAGGCGCAGGAACGCAGCCTCGCGGTCGGCGGCCGCACGCTGATCGACGCCGCCGTCGCGATGTGGGGGATCGACGACGCCGCGCTCGCCGTTGCGTATCGTGCGAGCGGCGATCTCGGCGCGGCACTCGGACAGTTCGTGCGGCCGTCGCCCGACTTGGGACTCTTCCGCGAGACGCTCACTCCTTCGCGGCTCTACGCCCTCCTCGTCGAAATCGCAGATGCCGCAGGGAAGAGCGCGCAGAAACGGCGGCGCATCCTCTGCGAGCGCATCTTCTCCGCCTGCACCGAACCTCTCGAAGCAACCTATGTCATCAAGATCATGACCGGCGAGCTGCGCATCGGCCTTCGCGAAGGTCTCGTGCTCGATGCCGTGGCAGGGTTCGCACGGGATCCGCGCGCGGTGCGCCGGGCGGCCGCGATCGCCGGGGATCTCGGCGCGGTCGCGCTCGCCGCAAAGCACGACACGCTCGATCAGCTCGCGATCGCCTACCACGCGCCGATCGCGTTCATGCTCGCCTCGCCGATCGCGTACGGCTCCGAATACACCGAGCTGGTATCGTCGGCATGGCTCGTCGAGGACAAGTACGACGGGATTCGCATCCAGGCGCACGTCACACCGCGGCGCATCTCGCTCTTCTCGCGCACGCTCAACGATGTCGCCGCCTCCTATCCGGAGCTCGTCGAGGCGCTGCGCGCCCTGCCGGGCTCGTGCGCGCTCGACGGCGAGATCGTAGCGATCCGCGACGGGCGCGTCCTCCCGTTCCGCTTCCTGCAGGCGCGGCTGCAGCGCAAAGACGTCGCGCCGGATCTGCTGCGCGAGGTCCCCGTGCGGCTGATCTGTTTCGACGCGCTCGCGCTCGACGAGGAGTTCCTGCTCGATCTCCCGCTCGCCGAACGGCGGACCCGGCTCGCCGAGGTCCTCGCGCACGCCGACGAACGCACCGTCGCCGCCGCACCGTGGACGGCGCTGGAAGAACGCGCCGCCGCGGAGACGGTCCACGAACGGTTTGAAGCGTCGCGCGAACGCGGCAACGAAGGCCTCGTGTTCAAACGAACCGATTCACCCTACACGCCGGGCCGGCGCGGCAAATCCTGGCTGAAGCTCAAACGCGAATTGGCGACGCTCGACTGCGTCGTCGTCGCGGTCGAGCGCGGCCACGGCAAACGCGTCGGCGTGCTTTCCGACTACACGTTCGCCGTGCGCGCCGGCGACGATCTTGCCGTGATCGGGAAGGCGTACAGCGGGCTCACCAACGTCGAGATCGCCGAGATGACGGCCTGGTTCGAAGCGCACCGCCTGCCGCCCGACGAGGCGCATGCGTCGTACCGGCGGCTCGCGCTGAAGCGCCGCGAAATCCTGGTCGAGCCCTCGATCGTCGTCGAGATCGCCTTCGACATCATCCAGCGCAGCGAGCTGCACGCGAGCGGGTTCGCGCTGCGCTTCCCGCGGATCGTCCGCCTGCGCCCCGACAAACGCCCGCAGGATGCCGACACGGTCGAACGGGTGGCAGAGATCTACGCCGAGATGCTCGAGCGCGAAGGGATGGGCGACCGCTGAATGATGCGTCCGGCGGAATCAGCGTGACGAACGCTGACCGACCAGCGGCGCAGAACGCAGGCGGTAGAACACATCAAACGACACCGGCGCTCCGGCACCGTACGCCGCGTTGAGCGCGGCCGGCTTCGTGTTGAGCGTGACGCTCAAGCCCATCCCACCGACGGTCTTGCCGGATCGGTGCGGCAGATCGTGCACCACACCGACCGTGTACGCGCCCAGGTAGTAGGTCGTTTCCGCTAAGGGCGGCGCAAGCACGAGTTCCATCCCCGACTTCTGCACCTGCTCGAAACGCGCGAACACGGCGTTCCCGTTGCGCCGATATTCCGTTTCGTACAGAAACGCATTCGCACGCTCGCCGTCGGTCGCGTCGTTACGCCCCCAGACGAGCGCATGCGTCCAGGACGCGTCGAAGCCAAGCGGCCGCGTATACAGAACGGAGGCCGACGAGCGGCGTACGTTCAGCAGCGGTGCGAGCGCCTCGGGTGACGAGATGAATCCGTACGACGCCTGCGCGGCAACGAAGGCGTTCGGATTCCACGACAACCGGGCGCTGTGCGAGTCGAGATGGACCGGGTCGAAGTTGTAACGCGCCTCGTTCGGCTCACGCCCGGTGAATGCGCTGGCCTCTGCCTTGAATTTCGTTGACGCAATCCCGGCCGTCACGACCCCGAAGGTGATGTGGGTTGCGTCCTGCCAGTGGTGGCCGATCGGCGCGCTCGCGAGGTCGTAGGCGATCTCGCGATGCATGTACGCCGGCGGCCCGAGCGCCGGCTCGCCGGGATATCCAACGTAAAGCGACGCCGAGTGCGCGTTTTGGAGCCGGCCCGAGTACGTCAACGAAAGTTCCGAAACGAAGTCGTGCGGATGCTGAGCGTCGTGCAGAGGCTGATCGTGCCACTGTTCACCGCTCTGAAACAGCAGCGGATAGCCTTGGCCGCCGACGGAGAACGGATCGGGCGTCACCATGGCACGCAAGCCGACCTGCGCTGCGGCGCTCGTGGGATGCGTGCGCATGTACATCAGCCAGCCCGGTGCGACGAGCGCGTCGGCGCCTCGCGGTGTCGCGGTGTGCACGAAGCGCCCCCACAGCGCACCGTGGGTCATCTCCATGTCGTCGCCGCGCCCGAACATATGCGCATACGCCGTATCCGCGTCGGGCATCCACGACGTTCCGGACCCTTCGCGCGTCATCGGCGTTCCGACGTCGGTGACGCTCGGCATCGTCGCGGGGTCCATCGTCGACATCTCCATGTGCATGCCGGCCATACCGTGCATCGACATGACGCCGTTCGCGTTGTAGTGCACGGAAGACATGTCCATCCCGCTCGCGGGCGCCGGGGTCGCCGAAGGGGGCGATGACTCCGGGCTCGCGGTAGCCGTGGGGGCAGGCGTGCTCATCGGCATGCCCGGCATCGGCGCCATCGTGGGCTCGGCGGCGAGCGCCGGAAACGCGCCTGCCGCGAGGAACGCGCCGGCGAGGAGAAGACGGGAGAAAAGCACGGAAACCTCGTCGAGTTTCGCTTAGGTATACTACCGCCAGTAGTAGACCTCGTAGCGGAGCCGAAGGTTTCGCCCCTGCGCGGCGCGTCAGCAGTGATGCGCGAGCAAGTACGGCAGATCGTGCCGGAACGCGGCGTGGCTGATCGGCAGGGCGACGGCCAGCGACGTCACGGCGAGCGGCGCGGCCCAGACGAGCCAGCGGTCCTCGGGCCGGCGGGCGGCGGCTTCGAGGCCGAGCCGCGCTTCGACACACAGGTTCGTCCCGTGCGCGAGGCGCACCAGCAGCGCAACGTATCGCTCTTCGCCGCCGGCCGCAGCGATCACGTTCGCCGATCGCTCCCGCCCCGCGTGCAGCCGCCGCTCGAGCGGTTCGAATCCCGGAATGAGCAGCGCGGCAAACAGCAGATGCCACAGCACGCCGGCCGTCGCGTCGGCATGACGGACGTGCACGAGTTCGTGGCGTGCGACGAGTTCGACGTCCGCATCCTCGAGCGGCTCGACGAATCCGCGCGACAGCACGATCGTCCGGCCGAACACCGTGGTGGCGATCGGGGCGGCGAGATCGACGTAGAGCACGGTCGGGACGGCGACGCCGAGAGCAACCGAGGCGCGCTCGAACGCAGCGCGCACGCGGCCCGGGAGCGGCTCGGCGACATGGCCGAGTCGGGCGAAGCGCATTCGCGCCACGACGATTTTCGCGACGACCACGCCGGCCGAGGTCGCCGCGAGCGCGCCGATGAACCAGCCGAGACGCTCGTGCACCCAAACCGTCGCATGGTAGAGCGGGTCGACACCCGCAAGGCCGCACCCGCGATCGGCCCACCACGACAGCGGAACGAGAAAGACGACGGGCCAGAGCGCGCGGATGAACCGCACGCGGCTACCGTCTCTTGCGCGAACGATCGTGGAGCAGCCGGCGCAGTTCCGCGAGCGCCGCACCGTCGTTCGCGACCGCATCGACGAACCCGTGCACGGCGGCGGGCCCGTGCGCGGAGATCAGCCCGCCGAGCGTCTGCGCGACGATCCTCGCTACCACGTCCTCGCGCGTCACCGCCGCGCGATAACGCACGTCCAAATGCGAACCGCCGTCGTTGCCTTTGGCGACGAGCCCCTTTTTGAGCATCCGAGTCAGTTCCGTGAAGACGGTCGTGTAGGCGAGATCTTCACGCTCGGAGAGGCCGCGGTGTAGTTCGGAGACGGACTGCGGTCCGTGCGCCCAGAGGTACTCCACGATGGAGGCCTGCCGCGTGCCGAGGACTTTGCCGAGGTCGGCCTTTCTGCGCGAGCTCATCGTTCGGCGATACGGCGGGAGGCGAGCATACGACACGCCATCGTACGCCTGCAGCGCGCGCGATCCCTTGCCCCGGTGCACTGCGGCATCGCTCTTAACGCCGCTCGCGCCGGCACGTGCGCGCGGCGCGGATCCGCGCGATCCTGGCGTACACGTCGTCGAAGGCGTCGCGTTCGCGCCGCACGCGATGGGCGCGCATGCGCATCGCGAGCAGCCACACAACGAGCACGCCGGCGATTCCCGCGCACAGCAGCCGCAAGGGCGGCGCGGTCGGCAGCAATGCACCGGCCGCGACCACAGTCGCGAGCAGCGCAGCGAGATTCTGCCAGGTGCGCATCGGCGGCGCGTTCATCGCGGGCCGCCGTGCGCGCGGAAGTTACTCGTCGCCTTCGTGCAGGTGCAGGTGACAGCCGTCTTCCGCATCGTCGAGCACTTCGCGCGCTTCGTCCAGCACATTGACGGGGAGCGCGCCGCCCGATTCGACCGATCCTTCGGCCGCGAGAAACTCGACTTCGTCCCAATCTTCCCACGTCTCGAGCGGCTCGCCGTCGACCTCGGCCGGAAAGCGCACGCAGAATCCCTGTTCGATGTGGAGACCGGTGACCAGGACGCGCGTACCCCGCGGATAGTAGGTACCATCCTTCCAAAGGGTCCCGTACGTCGTGTCGTAATGCTGACCGATCTCGATCTTCTCGATCGCCCCGTCTCCCCCGCAGTGACGCCCTGCGGATCGCCGTATTTTCCGCACCGCCCTATGGTATACCCGTTACGATGAACGAACGGCGACTGCGCGCCTGGCGCGTCATTTCCTCGGCCTATCCGATCACGACGCCGTTCCTGCGCCTGCGTGCCGACCGGGTCGAGCTTCCGAGCGGCGCGATCGTCGACGAGTACTACGTCCGCGAGTCGCACGGCTTCTCGGTCGTGTTCGCGACGACGTCCGACGACCGCGTCGTCCTGGTGCGCCAGTACAAGCACGGGATCGGCGAGGTGGTGACCGAGCTCCCTGCGGGCGGCGTCGATCCCGGTGAGTCGCCCGAGTCGTGCGCGGTGCGCGAGCTCGCCGAAGAGACGGGCTACGCCGGCTCGCCTGCCGAGCACATCCGCACGTTCATCACCGATCCGACGAACTCGAACTCGCGCTTCCATCTCTATCGCATCCGCGACGCGGAACGGAAATTCGAACCCTACCCGGACCCCACCGAAGACATCGAGGTGCTGCTGGCGACGCGCGACGAGGTGCGCGCGATGGCGCTCGACGGCCGCATCGCTGCGGGTTCGCAGGTCGCCGCGGTGCTGGTCGCCCTCGCGGCCGGCCCTTAACGGTCGGGCCGGAGCCTGCGGCGCCGGATCCCGCCCCGGCGTGCAAGGTGCGTCCCGTAGAGGGCGCCGCGGAGCGCCGAGAGCGTGCCGAACGGAAAGACGCGATCGGCGCCGGCCGCGACGACGTGCAGGTCGCGGCGGCCGAGGTTCCACGGCGCCAGCGCCGCTAGACACGCATCGCCGGTGACGTCCAAGCCAGGCGAATACGGCGTGAGCGCGGGGACGACGACGAGCGATGCGGAGCCGAGGAATGCGGGCGCCGTCGAGCCGCCGCCGAGCTGCAGCGACGGATGCAGGTGACCGATCATCGTGCGCCGCGCTCCCGCATCGGGGCGGTCGCCGTGCAGCAGCGTCCAGCCGTCGCGCTCGCAACGCTCGACCGTCGCGCCGAGGATCGCGACGCCGCGCGTGCGCCCTTCGTGATTCCCCGCGATCACCGTCACGCGCGCGAAGCCGCGCAGCGTCGCGAGCGCCGCCGCGACGTGGCGCGCGGCGCCGGGGCTCATCCCCGCACCGTGGATCGCGTCGCCGAGGAAGACGATCTCGCGCGCGTCGTGACGCTGCACCGCGATCGCGATCGCGGCGACGATCTCGTCGGTCGACCACAGCGGGAGCGCCGAGCCGCCGCCCATCACGTCTTCGTAGCCCAAGTGCGCGTCGGCGCAGATCAGGACGCGCGACGTCGCGAGCAGCGCGAAGCCGCCCGGGAGCGCGAGCACGCCGTCGGCGAGCGCGAACGTTTCGGCAGCGGCGGCCGGACGCATCACAACAGCCGCATCTGGCCGGGGCGCGCGTCCTCCACCGGCGCCGTCTCCACGCGTTCGCCGAGCAGCGCGAGAACGCGCTCGTGCAGCGCTTCTACCATGCTCGCGCGATCGTCCATCACCACGCTGTCGCCGAACGATGAGGTGACGATCCCGAAGGTGAACGGCGTCGCCGCCGCCGGATGCAGCACGCGCGGCTCGCCCTCGATCCCTTCGAGGTAGCGCAGCGCCGCGGGCGCGTCGAGCAGATCGCGCGTCACCGTGCGCAGCGTTTCCCGGACCAGCGGGAAGTCGCGGTCCGCCTCCCACAGCCGGTCGAAGATCTTCGCCGCGTTCCAGCGCAGCGCGCCGCCGCGGATCGAACGGCCGCCGGCACGCCGCAGCACCAGGAGCCCGGTGTTCGCGACGTGCCGGAACTGCTGGCGCAGAAGATTGCTCGCGCGCAGGCCGTCGACGAGATCCCGTTCGAAACCGTCGACGCGCAGCAGCGACGGCCACACCGAGTCGGGGACGCGCTTGCGCGCGGGGAGCGCGACGAGAAAACCGTTGTCGTCGGTCGTCAGGGTCGAATTGACGCGCGCCTCGCGATGCAGGCGCGCGCCGACCACGCGTGCGAGCGTCTCGTTCACGCGCCGCCCCGCGCAGGTGTGATACACCGCGGTCTGCCGCTGGTCCATCCGGTAGAGTTCGATCACCGGGTGCGTGCCGTCGGGGAGCGCCGAGAGGGCGACCTGCTGGGCGACATAGCGCACCACGTGCGCCGCTTCGGCACCGTCGAGCCCGTAACGGCCGCGCACGTAGGCGAGCGCGCCCTGCGCGCCCCCGGCGGCGAGCGCGTCGGCGACCCCGCGCCGCAGACGCCCGATCTCGTGCGCGAGGATCAGCGGCACGCCCTTGAGATGCGAACTCCATTGCGGCACCGTCGGCCGTCCGGCATAGGGCTCGACGCGCAGCCCGCGCGGGCCGGACTCCGTCACCCGCAGGGTCCGGCCTTCCAGCAGAAAGACGTCGCCCGGTGAGAGCGTTGCGGCGAAGCCTTCGCCCAGGCGGCCGATCGCACTGCCGCCGGCGCCGCTCACGGGGACGGTGGATTCGTCGGGGATCGTGCCGACGTTTTCGAAATACGCGCTCGACGGCTCGCGCCCCAGACCGTAGAGCGCTTCGCCGTCGGTGCCGATGCGCCGCACGTGCGCGTCGTCGAGACCTGCGCCCCCGCCGGTGAGGTACGCGACGCAGGCGCGCAGATCGTCGTCACGCAGATCGCGGAACGGATACGCCTGCCGTGCCGTCGCGAGCACGTCGGCGAACGGAACGCGGCGATCCGGGACGCATTGGCCGACGACCCATTGCGCGAGGACGTCGAGCGGTGCCTCGGGGATCGCCACCTCCTCGATGATGCCCTCGCGGATGCAGCGGCGGGTCGCAGCCGCTTCGATGATGTCGTCGCGATCCTGCGCGAGGATCGTTCCGGCGGCGACGGCGCCGGGACGATGGCCGGACCGTCCGACGCGCTGCAGGGTCGGCGTCATTCCACGCGCGCCGCCCATCACGATCACCCGGTCGATGTAGCCGATGTCGACCCCGAGTTCGAGCGAACTCGAGCACACGACCGTCCGGAGCGTCCCGCTGCGCAAGTCGGCTTCGGTCCGGTGGCGGATATTTTTTTCAAGCGCGCTGTGGTGGACGCCGATCCGGCGGTCGCGCTTCTCCGTCGTCGCCCGCGGCACGTCGTCCGCGACTTCGATTACGCCGGCCGGTTCGCCGGCCAGCTCCATCTCGTGCGCGACGCGTTCGGCCTGGCTGCGCACGTTGGTGAACACCAGCGTCGAGCGCACGTCGCGCGTCATCGTGTAGGCCGTGCGCGCGCACGTCGCGAGCGTCGCCATCGCGCCGGCGAACGGCGCGGTGATGTCGAGCGTGATCTGCCGCAGGCCGCGGCAGTCGACGACGGCGCACTCGCGTCCGGTGCCCGCCAAAAACGACGCAACGCGGTCGAGCGGCGCGACCGTCGCCGAGAGCCCGACGCGGCGCACCGCGCTCCGGCTGAGCAGGTCGAGCGATTCCAGCAGCAGCGTCAGGTGCGCGCCGCGCTTGCTGCCGGCGAGCGCGTGGACCTCGTCGACGATGACCGTCTCGACGTGCGAGAGCGTCTTGCGGTAGGAGTCCATCGCGACCATCAGCGCAAGCGATTCCGGCGTCGTCATCAGGATGTGCGGCGGACGCGCGAGCATCAGCCGCCGCTCTTCCTGCGGCGTGTCGCCGGTGCGCACGCCGGTGCGCACGAAGCGTTCGCGGACGCGGCCGCGGCGGACGCGCGCGCGTTCCGTGTTGGGCCGCTCGAGCAGTCCCATCTCGCGCAGAGGCCGGCGCACGTTGTGCTCGACGTCGTAGCCGAGCGCGCGCAGCGGCGAGACGTAGAGACAGTACGTGCGCGCGAGGAGTTCGTCGGCATCGCGCAGGTCGGCGAGCCGCGACATCACGGGCAAGAACGCCGAGAGCGTCTTCCCGGTCCCGGTCGGCGAACAGATGAGCGCGTGACGTCCGGTCGCGGCGAGCGGGAGCGCCTGAGCCTGCGGCGGCGTCGGCTCGCGCAGACGTTCGTCGCACCACGCGGCGATATCCGGGTGCAGTGATCGAAAGGGATCGTGCGCGTCGACCTCCGCACGCGGGCTTTGCGGTCTCACGGGACGTGTAACCTTCGGCGCCACACAACAAGGCACCGGGCGGGCGGCCCCCTCCGCAGCTTGCCCATGGTACGGAGAACGGCGGCGGCACGCAAGGGTCTGGGGGGACCGGAGTCGGAAGAATATTTGCGTGTCCGCCTCGCTGGCCGCCATGTTGCGTAAGAGCACCACTCTTTACCAGGAGCGGTGGGTTGCGCGTTCCGAGACGGAATACGCGACGCCGGCCCGGGCCGGGATCGTCGAAGAACACATCGGCTATTGGGAAGCGATCGCGCGCGCCGTCGAGACGCAGGACTTCGAAGAGCTGATGAGCTTCGCGCGCACCGCTGGGCGCATGCAGGCGCGCGACGGACGCGACCTGGCCGACGCGGTGCGCCGCACGATCGCCGCCACCAACCTCATCGAGCTCGCGCTGCTCGAAGTCAACGACGGCGACGTCCCGGCGATCGACATCGTCAACGAGATCGGCGACGTGCGCGGGCTCATCGCGATGGCCGTCGCCGAGGGATACAAGGCCGAGGTCGCGGAACGCGACGCGCCGGCCGAGGCGCGCGAGCGGCTGCGCGCCGCGATGCAGCGCCGCCGCGATCGTGCCGCGACGACGACGCTGCTCGCCGGCTCCGAGATCGCGCCGCTGTACGAAGGCGGGATGCGGCTGCACTTCGTCGAGAGCGGGAAGCTGCGGCTCTACAACCTGCTTCCGAACGGGCGCACCATCACGCTCTCGATTCTCAGCGAGAACGACGTGTTTTTGCAGTGGCGCGCCGAGTCGACCTCGCTCTCGTGCCTGTGCGCCGAGGCGATGCACGACTCCACCGTGCTCACGGTGGACGGTGACGCGCTCGCCGAGATCGTCGCCCAGCAGCCCGTGGCGGCGATCGACGTAATCACGCAGTTCGCCCAGCGCCTCACCGAGTCGCAAGTCCTCATCGAAGACCTCCTCAACAACTCGGTCAACATCCGGCTGTACCGCACCCTGCTCCAGCTCGCTCAGCAGTTCGGGCGGCTGGACGCCGGCGCGACCCTCATCGACGTTCCGCTGACCCACCAGCGGCTCGCCGATATGATCGGGTCGAACCGTGTCACCGTCACCCGCAAGCTTCACGAACTGCAGGAGCGCGGAATCGTCGAGGGCCGCCGCAACGCGACCCTGGCGGTACGCCGGATGGACCGGCTCGAAGCGCTCGCGACCGGCGCCGAGACGGACTGAAACCCCGGGGCCGCCGCGCCGGTAGGTCGGAGCGGAGGTCCTCGATGCCCTATTTCGTCCGCGTCACCGCGATCGTCGCGGTCGCCCTGGTCGCCCTGATCCTCATCGGCTTTCTACTCAAGATCGTGCTGTTCGCGGCGCTGGTCGCCGCGCTGATCGTCGGCGGCTTGGCGATCCGCAACGCCGTTCTGCGCCGCCGGTCCCGCGGCGGGGTGATTACACTCACGGCGCGACGCTAGCCCGCCTCGTAGCATCGGGTCAAGCTGCTGTAGCACGTCCGCCGTGGCGCGGACGGGAGGGCCCCCGATGCAGAGTGATGTCCGTTCCGCGGCCGATCCGCGCACCCACGCGCCGGCGTTCGCGCCGCACCGTCCCTCGGAGATCGGGGAGCGGGTCCGCAAGTACTTCGAAACGTCGGGCTTCTCGCGCTGGACCGCGATCTACGGCACCGGGGACATCCCGCCGATCTGGAAGATCGTGCGCGACGGCCACCAGCGCGTGATCGATCACGTGCTGGAGTGGACCGAGCCCGATCGTCATCACACCGCGCTCGACGCGGGCTGCGGGACCGGCAACCTCGCGATTCAGCTGGCGAACCGCGGCTACGAAGTCGACGCGTTCGACGTCTCGGCGCCGATGATCCACTTCGCCAAGTACATCAACAGCGGGAAGACCAAGGGGATCCCGCCGAGCTTCCACGTCGGCGACATCGGCTCGGTGACGGCGGAGCCGCGCAGCTACGATCTGGTCTGCTGTCTGGACGTGCTGTTCCACTACCCGCTCGAGGAAGTGGATCGGATGCTTTCGAGCCTCGCCGATCTGAGCGCGGCAAAGCTGATCGGGACGTTCGCTCAGCGCACGCCGCTCAACGACTTCTGGATGCGTGTCGGCCAGCGCCTCCACGCCAAGAACCGCATGACGAAGCTGTTCATGTTCAGTCAGTCGGAGATCGACGCGGTGCTCAAGCGGGCCGGCTTCAAGGTCGTGCGGACGAAGCGGATCAAGTACTTCTTCTATGATTCGACCGTGTTCGAAGCCGTGCGGACCGCGTAGCGCCGCAGGATGAGCGTCATCGCCGGGCCGGTCGATTCGGCCTGGGTCAAACAGCCGAAGGTCAAGGATGCGGCGTCGCCGCAGATGCTCGCGCCGCGGCTGTACCGGACGGACATCGAGCAGCTCAACGCGCTCGACGTCTCCGCGTTCCGCGCGGAGTTCACGGCGCTGCGCGAAGATTTCGAAGCCGACCACAACCGCGCGCACTTCAAGTGGGACGACGACGCCCGCAACCTCGACTATCGCCCGGTGTGGGAGAATTTCTACGAGTTCCTCCACCGCAGCGCGTTCGGCGAGTTCTCGGGCTGTCTGCTCTACAGCGACGTCTACCGGCGGATCGACGACCCCGATGTCTCGGCGATCTACAAATGCATGGCGCGCGATGAGGGCCGGCACGCGTCGTTTCTGAACTGGGTGATGCGCGAGATGGGGCGCCGCTTCGACCTCGCGGCGCTCCCGCAGATCGAAAAGCTGCAGTTCCTCGCCCCGCAGTGGATCTTCATCACCACGTACCTCTCCGAAGCGATCGGCTTCTACCGCTATCAGAACATCTCCGATCACCTGCGCGCGCGCAGCGAATACCGCTTCCACCCGCTCTTCCGCTACTTCCACGAGTGGTGCAAGGACGAGCGCCGGCACTCGCGCTTCTTCGCGCTGATGATCCGCACGCAGCCTCAGCTCTACCGCGGTGCGTGGCGCGCATTTCTCACCAAGGTCTTCACCCTCGCGGTGTACGTGACGATGTACCTGCGCGACCAGGAGTCGTCGATCTACGGAACGCTCGGGATCGACTGGGAGAAGTACGATCTGAAGGTGATCGACGAGACCGACGTAGCGGCGGCCGGCGTGTGGGGGATCCGCATCCGCACGAAGTCGCGCTGGTTCGCCGCGCGCTTGCGCGCGATGCGCGAGAACAACCGCGCCAACAAACGCGGCCGCGCGCGCGCCCACGGCATCCGCAAGCCGTATGAGGTCGCGCTGCGCTACGTGCGCTTCGCCGGCAACATCCTGCAGCTCGCGCTCCTCGCTGCGCAGCCGCCGGACCGCGTCACCCCGCACCCGCGCGAACGCTGGCTCGAAGTCGCCGCCGATCCCGCCGACACCGCCGTCTTCGCCCTGAACGTCCCGCCCGCCACGCTGCCCGCCATCGCACGCTGAACCCCGTCACGCTGACGGAGCGAGGACTTCTCGGGATTCTCTCGTAGACGGCGCTGATCGCTCGTCCCCCGAAGCAGTTTGCCACGCTTGGTCCGCCGTTTCGCGCCGCGCTGATCGCGATCGCGTTCGCGTCGCTGTCCGCCTCCGCGCTCGCGCAGCCCGCTTCTTCCCCGCCCGAAGCCGCGGCCTCAGCGTCACCGTCGCCGTCGCCGGCCGCGACCCCGACGCCGCCCTACAACCGGATGGCGTTTCGGGAAATCGGGCCTGCGCTGGCCGGCGGCCGCGTGACCTCGGTGGTCGGCGTTGCGGACGATCCGAAGCTGTACTACCTCGGCTCGGCCGGCGGCGGCGTCTGGAAGACCGTCAACGGAGGCGCGACATGGTCGCCGGTCTTCGACAAGCAGAACGTCGCGTCGATCGGTGCGGTCGCGGTCGATCCCAAGAACCACGACGTCGTGTGGGTCGGGACCGGTGAGACGAACCCGCGCAACGACGTCACCTGGGGCGACGGGATCTACCGCTCGGGCGACGGCGGAAAAACCTGGACGCATCTCGGCCTCGAGGCGACCAAGTTCATCGCGTCGGTCGCGATCGACCCGCGCGATTCGAACACCGTCGTCGCCGGTGCGCTCGGCGACGCGTTTGCCGACTCGCCCGAACGCGGCGTGTATCGCACCACCGACGGCGGCAAGAGCTGGACGAAGACGCTCTATGTCGGCCCGCGTAGCGGCGTCTCCGAACTCGCTGTCGACCCGAAGCGTCCCGACATCATGTATGCGGGGATCTGGCATTTCCAGCGCAAGCCGTGGACGTTCGAATCGGGCGGTGACGACGACGGGATCTGGAAATCGAGCGACGGCGGCAAGACGTGGAAGCGTCTGCAGGGACACGGCCTCCCCGAGGGGATGACGGGCCGCATCGGCCTCGCCGTCGCGCCGTCGAATCCCGACCGCGTCTACGCGCTGATCGAATCGAAGACGCCCGGGATCCTCTGGCGCTCCGACGACGCCGGCACGACCTGGAAATTGATGACGACCAACACGCTCGTCAATCAGCGCTTCTTCTACTTCTCGCACGTGCGCGTCGATCCGCACGACGCAGACCACGTCTACGGCGTCTCCGAGAAACTCTCCGAGTCGAAGGACGGCGGGAAGACCTTCAAGGCGATTGCCGAGAGCCTGCACAGCGACCACCACGATCTGTGGATCGCGCCGAACGATTCGAAGCGGATGATCGCCGGCGGCGACGGCGGCTACGCGATCACGCTCGACGGCGGTGCGGCGTGGTCGTTCTCGCGCAACCTCGCGATCGGACAGATCTATCACGTCGGATACGACGACCAGAACCCGTATCGCGTGTGCGTCGGGCTGCAGGACAACAATGGTTTCTGCGGACCGTCGAACGCTCTGCGCGGCGACGGCATCCCCGACGAAGCGTGGGAGCGCATCATCGGAGGCGACGGTCAGTGGGCGTGGCCCGATCCACGCGATCCGAACTTGGTGTGGACCGATTCGCAGAACGGCCGCCTGACGATCTACGATCGCACCACGAAGCGCACGACGCTGGTGCAGCCGTACCTCGCGACCGGCGCGCAGCACTTTGCGCCCGGCAGCCTCAAGTACCGCTTCAACTGGGATTCCCCAATCGCGTTCGATCCGTTCGAGCGGTCGCGCACGTATTTCGGCGGCAACGTCGTGTTCGAATCGAACGACCGCGGCCGTACCTGGCGGCCGATCTCCGGCGATCTCACCCGCAACGACAAATCCCATCAGATCGCCGCGGGCGGACCGCTCGCGCTCGACAACACCGGCGCCGAGTCGACGTCGACGATCCTCGACATCGAGCCCGCGACGACGACGCGCGGCACGATCTGGGTCGGCACCGATGACGGGCTCGTGCAGTTGACGCGCGACGGCGGCGCGCACTGGACGAACGTCACGCCGCCCGGCGTCCCGATCGACGGGCGCGCCGAGATGGTTGCGCCGTCGCCGCTCACGCCGGGCGTCGCGTACGTCACGATCGACCGCCATTACCTCGGCGATCACGCGCCGTACGTCTTCGCGACGAGGGATTGGGGCGCGCACTGGACGCCGATCGCCGCGGGCCTGCCGCAGCAGGAAGCGCGCGCGATCCGTCCCGACACGCGCAACCCGCACCTGGTCTACCTCGGGCTCGAGAACTCGTTCTGGCTTTCGTACGACGACGGCGCGCACTGGACGAAACCGTCGCTCGGACTCCCGACGACCGCGAGCTACGACATCCGCGTGCAGCCGCACTGGAACGATCTCATCGTTGCGACGCACGGGCGCGGGCTCTACATCCTCGACGATCTCACGCCGCTGCAGCAGCTGCCGCAGGCCGAGGCGGCGGGCGCGATGCTGTTCGCGCCGCGCACGGCGTACCGCTACACGCTGCACTCCGACGACGAGGGACTCTACACGCGGTACGCGGGGAAGAATCCGCCGAACGGCGCTTCGATCGCGTTCTATCTGAAGACACCGGGTGCGAACCCGCCCGCGATCGAGATCCTCGATGCGAGCGGCAAGGCAATCCGTCACCTTCGCGGGACGACGCGCGTCAACGGGCACGATGTCCCCATCGTCACCAACTTTGCCGGGATCAACCGCATCACGTGGGACCTGCGCGAAGACGGCCCGGTGCGGTGGGACGGCGCCGCGAGAGAGGAGTACAAGGGCCCGCGCGCCGGTGTCGCCGTCGTCCCCGGCCGCTACGCGGTGCGGATCGCGATCGGCGGCGCGACGTTGACCCAGCCGCTCACCGTCGCGGCCGATCCGCGCGCGACGCAGACCGCGGCCGACTACCGCGCGGCCTACGCGTTCGCGAAGAGCCACATGACCGCGTTCTCCGCGCTCGACGCCGCGCTCAACCGCCTCGACGCGTACGCGGCGTCGGCAGCGGCCCGCGCGAAGGACGCACCGGCGTTGGCGACGCAGCTCGGCGCCGTCCGCACGCGCGCGCTCGAGCTGCGCGGGCGGCTCACCGCCGATTTCACCAACGACGAGGACTCGATCGGGCATCCGGACCGCATCCGGGAAGAGCTCGAAGGGCTCACCGGCTTCGGCTTCGGGAGCGGCGGGGTACCCAGCGCGGCGGTACGCGAATACGCCGGCCGCGTCGACGCGGCGCTCGCGGCCGCGATGCGCGACGTCGCGGCGTTCGAACGCGACGACGTCGCGAGCGCCGACGCCGCGCTGCGCGCCGCAGGCAAGCCGGCGCTCGCGACGAGCGGCGCGAAGCGCACCGACGTCGTCGGCGGCGAAGCGACGGGCGACGACGCCGACGACTGACCCCGCCCCGGCATTCCGTTTGCTGATGCCGGGACGCCGGATTCTCATCCGGCGCCCGGCAGACGCCGCCGTCGTGCGCGGTGTAGTATAGGTCGCATGCAGATCGAGCGCTACCGCGACCGCTTCCGCGACGTCATCGGCCTGGTCGTGACGCCGATGGACCGCACCTACGCCGTCGACGAGGGCGCGCTGCGCGAGCAGATCGACTGGTGCTTTGCGCACGGTGCGACGGGGATCGTCGCGACCGGCTCGATCGGCGAATTCCTTCACCTCGAAGACGACGAACGCCGCCGCGTCCTCGAAGTCACGCTCGATCAGACGCGCAAACATCCCGGCGCGAGCGCGTTCGCGATGACGTCGGGCGCGACGACGCTGCAGGCGCTGCGCTGGACGAAGGTTGCGGCGGAACTCGGTTACGACTGCGCCGTCGTGATCGCCCCGTACTACTGGAAGATCGGCGAGCACGAGGCGTTCGAACACTTTCGCACCGTCGCCGAGGCGAATCTGCTCCCGGTCTGCGTCTACCATAATCCGGCGCTCTCGAAGTTCCACATCTCGCCCGCGCTCTTCCGCAAGGTCGCCGAACTCGAGAACGTGGTCTGCGTGAAAGAAGTCGAGACCGACCTGCAGCACCTCGAGCAGGTCGCCGACGCGCTCGAGAACCGCGCGATCTATCTGCAGACGTTCCGCGCGTATCTCACCGGACGGCTGCTCGGATCGAACGGGGGGCAGATCAACGTGTTCGCGATCCCTGTGTGCGTCGCGATCGACGAGGCGTGGAAACGCGGCGACATCGCGCTCGCCGAAGAGATCCAGCGCCGGCTCAACCGCGTCTTCCCGCGCGGCGGCGAAGGCGCGCTCGGCGCGCTCGGGATGACGAAGGTGACCGCCTCGGTCGTCACCGGGATCGACCTGGGCCCTGCGCGGCCGCCGTATCTCGCGCCCGACGACGCGCAGGAGCGGATCACGAAACGGCTTCCGGAGCTCTACGATCTCGTCCCGGCGATGAAGCCCGAGAAGCGCACCGCGGTGCACAGCCTGACGTGAGCGCGACGAACGACGGCCTCGCGATCGCCCCGGACGTCCGTACCACCCGGCTGTGGATCGACGGCGCGTTCGTCGACGCGCTCGACGGCGCGTGCTACGACGATCTCGACCCGGCCGGCGGCGACGTAGTCGCGCGCGTCGCGCGCGGCGGTTCCGCCGACAGCGACCGCGCCGTCGCCGCGGCGCGCCGCGCGTTCGACGACGGACCATGGCCGCGGATGTCCGCGGCTCAGCGCGCCGGCGTCCTGCGCCGCCTCGCGACGCTGCTCGTCGATCATCGCGACGAGCTCGCGCGCCTCGAATCGCGCGACGCCGGCAAGCCGTTCCGCGAGACCGCCGATCGCGACATCCCGCGCGCTGCGGACAACTGCGCGTTCTTCGCCGGGGCGATCGAACAGCGCGAGCAGAGCGCGTTCTTCGACCGCAAGCCGTTTCTGGGCGCGGAGCGCGAGATCGTCTCGCTGGTGCGCGACGAACCGGTCGGCGTCTGCGCGCTGCTGACGCCGTGGAACTCGCCCTTGATGCAGGCGACGTGGAAGATCGCGCCGGCGATCGCCGCCGGCAACACCTGCGTCCTCAAGCCGTCCGAGCTCACGCCGCTTTCAACGCTGCGGCTGGCGGAGCTCTGCGCCGAGGCCGGCGTCCCCGCCGGCGTCGTCAACGTCGTCACGGGCTTCGGGACCGAGGCGGGCGCGCCGCTGGTCGCCGATCCGCGCGTCGACGCGGTCGCGTTCACGGGAAGCGAAGCGACCGGGATCGCGATCAACCGCGCCGCGGCGCCGACGCTCAAGAAAGTCACGCTCGAACTCGGCGGGAAATCGGCGAACGTCGTGTGCGACGACGCCGACCCCGACCTCGCCGTCGAGGGGAGCGTCCTCGCGATGTTCCGTCACAGCGGTCAGGTGTGCTTGGCGGGGACGCGCCTCTACGTGCAGGCCGGGATCTACGATCGTTTCGTCGAGCGGTATCTGGCGCGCGTGCGCGCGCTGCGCGTCGGCGATCCGCAGTCGCGCGAGAGCGACCTCGGTCCGCTGATCACCGCGCAGCATCGCGACCGCGTCGAACGGTTCGTCGCCGACGCCGACGCCGCCGGCGTCCCGGCGCTGCTCCACGGCGCGCGTCCGGGCGATCCGGAACTGGCCGCCGGGAATTACCTCTCGCCGACGATCTTCGCGCCGCACGGCGAGTCGGAGATGATCGCCTGCGAGGAAGTGTTCGGACCGGTGCTCTCGCTGTTCCGGTTCGAAACGCTCGACGAGGTCGTCGCGCGCGCGAACGCGACGCGGTTCGGCCTCGCCGCATACGTGTGGACCGCGAACGTCGCGACCGGGCTGCGCTTCGCCGAACGCGTCCGCGCCGGGATGTGCTGGATCAACGGCTACTTCCTGCGCGACCTGCGCCAGCCGTTCGGCGGCACCGGGATGAGCGGCCTCGGCCGCGAGGGCGGCCGCTGGTCGCTGGACTTCTTCACCGAACCCAAACTCGTCTGCATCGCCTATTGATGTCACGCTGAGCTTGTCGAAGCGCAGCCGCCGTCGTGCCCGCAGGGCGGCGCATCGAGAAACCCCGCGAGACGCCGAGGAGAGCATCGCCCATGTCGTTCATGAATCCCGTCACCGTCATCCCCAAGCACGTTCCGGGCGACGAGCTGCGCACGTTCGGCACGCTGGAGTCGTACGAAGAGTACATCGAGCATCAATACCGCGACACCAAGGCGCTGCTTGAGAAATATCGCGAGCACGCAACGCACGACCCCCAACTGAGCGCCGAGTACCGGCACGCGATGCGCCCGATCATGGTCACCACCTGCTGGGGCGAAGCGCAGACGACGGCGCAGGTCGCGCAGATCATCACCAAGACGAACCGCCCGTCGATCCAGTACTTCTACGCCACCCACGCGCTCGACGAAGTCCGCCACACGCAAGTCGAATGGCGCCGCATCCGCGACCTCGACCTCGCCGACTCCCTCGACGTCCCCTATGAGCAGACCGAACTCTTCCGCTTCGTCAACGGCCTGCCGACGTTCGTCGAGATCGTCTACGGCCAGGTCTGCACGCTCGAGGCCTACTCGGCGCACGTCCTCTTCAACTCGATCATCGATCTGGCGAAGAAGCACGGCGACCTCGCGACCGCGGCGACCTACGAGTACGTGATGCACGATGAAGTCCGGCACATCGGGACCGGACTGCGCGTGGTGCGTGAGGCGATCGAGACGAGCCCCGATCCGGAAGAAGCGCAGTTCCGCATCCTCGACCTGGAGGAGAAACTGCTGCCGATCACGATCCGCAAGCTGGGCCGCGACTCGGCGATCGCGAACTCGCTCTACGAGTCGGGCTTGATCTTGGACAAACGCACCTTCGAATTCGACGGCTTCCGCCAGTACCTGGTCTTCCGCTCGAAGATCCCGAACCTGCCGCCGATGCGCTACCGCGGTCCCGACGGCTGGACCCCCGAGGACGCGCTCGCCGGCGTCGCATGAGCGCGGCGGGGGCGATCGTCGCGGGACTCTTCTCCACCCACGTCCCGCGCCTGATGATCCTCGATCCCGACGCGCGCCGCGCATACATGGGACGCACCGTGACCACGTTCTACGACGCGCTCGATCGGATACGGCACGAGCGCATCGCAGCGCTCGACTTCGACACTTTCGTCGTCGTCGACACGCATTGGCACACGACGCTCGAGTTCGTGATCAACGCGCACGCGCGCCACGACGGCGTCTACACCTCCGACGAGATTCCGTGGATGATCCACGAGTACGCCTACGACTATCCGGGCGACCCGGAACTCGCGGCGCTGATCGCTGCGGAGGCGCAGGCGCGCGGCGTGCCGGTGCAGGCGGCCGCGCATCGCGGCCTGCCGATCCACTACGGCACGCTCAACCCGATGCACTATTACAATCCCGGCCCGGCGAAGCACCGCGTCCTGCCGGTCTCGGTCTGTGACACCGCGGAGGTCGCACCGAACCTGCGCTTCGGCGAAGCGCTCGCCGCCGCGGTCGCGAAGAGCGGACGGCGCGTCCTGCTCGTCGCCTCCGGCGGGATGTCGCACCGCTTCTGGCCGCTCGCCGTGATTCGCGAGCGCGCGAGCGCCGATCCGGCGGACATCAGCGACCCGGCGCTGCGCGCGTTCGACGAGCGCATCATGGGCTGGTGGCGCGACGGGGATCACGCCGCAGTCCTCTCCGTCGCCGACGAGTTTCGCCGGACGTGTTCGCCGGAGGGACGTTTCGCGCACTACCTCGTCCTCGCCGGCGCACACGGCGGCGCCGCGTGGCGGGCGCGCGGCGAACAGTTCGGCCGCTACGAAGCCGCGATCGGGACCGGCCAAGCCAACTTCTGGTTCGCGGGCTGAGCGGCTCGGGCGATGGGTCGCGGCGCGGAAGCCGTCGAACCCGCACCGGAGATGAATCCGCTGCTGCGCGCCGTGCCGTTGGTCGCCGCGATCCTGCTCGCGTCGTCCTCGCCGGAACCGGCAGCGGCGATCGGTGCCGATCACGCCTACGCGATCCGCAGCGCCTACGCAAAACTCACCGATACGTTCTACCGCACCGTCGACGCGCGCACGATCGCGGACGGGGCGCGCGCGGCGATCGCGAATGCCGTTCGCGGCCACGGCACGGCCGGCTCCCCGCCTCCAGGTGAGGGCACGGCGTCGATCCTCGCGGCCGTCGATGCGGCGCGCGCGCACAGCACCCTCTCGGAGACGGCGCTGACCTACGCCGCATTGGGCGGGATGGCGCGCGCGGTGCACGACAAGTACACCGCGTTCCTCTCGCCGCACGAACTGCACGACTTCACCGCGCCGCTCACCCCGACGCACTTTTTCGGGATCGGCGTCCTGCTCGCCGAAGACGAGGCGACGCACGACGTGCGCGCATCGTACGTCCCGCCGGGAACACCCGCCGACGGCGCCGGAGTCCGGCCGGGCTACGTGTTCGACGCGATCGACGGTGTCCGGGTGCGCCGCATCGGACTGCAGCGCACGCGCGCGAAGCTGCTCGGCACGCGCGGCACCGTCGTGCGCGTGCGGATGCTGCGCGACGGGAAACCGATCGCGCCGTTCACGATCGCGCGTGCCGACGTGCATGCGCCGACCGTCTACGAGAAAATGCTGCCGAACAAGGTCGGCTACATCGCGGTCGCGGCGTTCGGCGAACCGACGGCGCAGGAATTCGGCGCCGCGATCGCGCGCCTGCAGCAGCAGCGGGCGAACGGCTACGTGATCGACCTGCGCTTCAACGGCGGCGGCTACGTCGGCGCCGCGGTCGCGATCGCCGACACCTTCATCGCACGCGGCCCGATCGTCTCCGTCTCGGGCCGCACCGGGAATCAGGAGTACGATGCCGACGCGACGGCGATCGCTCCGAAGCCGATCGCGATCCTGGTCAACCACTACTCGGCGTCGGCATCCGAAATCACCGCCGGCGCGCTCCAAGACGCCGGATTGGCGACGCTGGTCGGCGACCGCACGTACGGCAAGGGCGTGGTCCAGGAACTGACCTACTTCAACGACGGCTCGGCGCTCAAGGTCACGACCGCGCGCTACCTCACGCCGCGCAGGCGCGTGATCGACGGGATCGGGCTCGCGCCCGACGTCGCGGTCGCGGAGAACAAGCGCGCGCGCCTGGGCGAACCGGCAGCCGACGCGCAGCTCGCGGCTGCGCTGCGGATCATCGGCGGAAAAATCGTCTCCGCGCGCTGAACGTTTCGCCTTCTGCGCCGCGCCGGTTGCGCTTACGCGGCGCGCATCATCGGCGTCGCTCGGGACGTCGACGGCAAGGTGCGAGCGTACCGCTTGAGCGTACTGTAACTTCCCCGGAAAGCGCGGCGCCGGACGAGTTCGTCGTGGAGCGAGCGCAGCGACGTCCCCTCGGCGAGCGCCGCTTCGATCGCGTCGCGATGCGGATCGCAGAGCGCCGCGCGGCGTCCGCCAGATCGGCGACGCCGCCGAGTAACCCGGCCCGCCGCGCGTACGCCGCAATCGTCTCGCGGCGATGACCCGTTTCGCGCTCGATGCGGCGCAGTTTCTTCCCCTCGCGCAGCATCGCCAGGACCCGCTCCCGCTGCGCATCGGTCAGCGTGTTCATTCCCGGCGTTTCATCGCTCGCGCAGGAGCCTCCCTGCGGGCCGGTGGCCGCTTTTCGCGGGGCCGATGGCGTGGCCGGTTTTCGCGGCCCGAATCGCCGCTCCGCGCAGCGCGTCTGCTAGACTGCGGCGCATGAGTCTGATACCCATCGTCGTCGAGCAGACCGCGCGGCGAACGCTCGTACGACATCTACTCGCGGCTGCTGCAGGAACGCATCGTCTTCGTCACCGGCGCGATCGACGACGGGCTGGCGAACATCGTGATCGCGCAGCTGCTCTTTCTCGAACGCCAAGATCCCGACCGCGACATCGATCTCTACATCAACAGTCCCGGCGGCAGCGTCAGCGCGGGTCTCGCGATCTACGACACGATGCAGTTGATCAAGCCGCAGGTCGCGACGATCTGCGCCGGTTTCGCGGCGTCGGCTGCGTCGGTGCTGCTGACCGGCGGGGCACGCGGGAAGCGCATGGCGCTGCCGTACAGCAAAATCCTGATCCATCAGCCGTGGATCCAGCAAGTCGGCGGTCAAGCCACCGACATCGAGATCCACGCCAAGGACCTCATCGCGACGCGCCGTACGCTGGCCGCGATCTACGAACGCACCACCGGCAAGCCGATCGACGACGTCCTCCGAGACCTCGAGCGCGACTTCTACATGACCGCCGACGACGCGCGCGCCTACGGAATCATCGACTCGATCCTCGACGGCACCAGCCGGAACGGCGAGACCCCGTCACCCTGAGCTCAGCCTGACACGGCGAACGGCCACTCACGAAGCTTCGCCGCGCGAACCGCGAACACCGCAACGCCCGCCGCGACGGTCACCGTACCGAAGAGCATCGCGCCGGCGCCGGAACTCCAGAACAGGTAGGTCCAGCCGCCGAGCGCGACGAGTGCCGGCAGCGGGAAGAGCCACATCCGGTACGGCGCGCGCACGCCGCGGCGGCGCAGCGCGAAGAGCGCGAAAATCTGCGCGATCGGCTGCACCAGCACGATCCCCGCCGTCAGCGCGTTGATGATCTGATCGAGCGTGAACAGCGATGCCGGCAGCGCCAGCGCGCCGATCGTCAGCAGCGAGACGTTGGGGAAGCGATGCACCGCATCGACGCGCGCGAAGGGACGCAGAAACGCGCCGTCGACCGCCGCCGCGAACGGGATGCGCGAGAACGCGAGCAGGTTCCCGAACACCGACGCGAACGCGGTGGTCAGCACGAGCAGCGTGGCGATCGTCGCGGCGACGCCGCCGAAGGCCCGCTCGACGAGCGACGAAGCGATGTGCGCACCGAGCGGCGGCAGGGTACCGTTCGCCGCCGGGATCACGTCGCGCCACGGCACCGCGCCCAGGATCCCGACCTGCATCGTGAGGTACAGCGCGCCGACCAGCAGGATCGAAACGACGATCGAGCGCGGCAGGGTCTTCGCCGGATCGATCACTTCATCGCCGATCGCGCTCGACGCGCCGTAGCCGACGTAATCGTACATCGCGATCACCAGCGCTTGACCGAAGCCGGCGGCGAGTCCGCCCCCGAACCCGTCGCGCGGGAGTGCAAACGCCTGCGCCGGAGCGAAGTGCGCGAACGCTGCGACGATCACGATGAGCAGCGTCGCGATCGCCGCGACCGCCAGCACGCGCCCGATCCCCGCGATCGAACCGATCCCGCGATAGAGCGCGGCGACGGTGAGCACGCCGACCCCGATCGCGACGATCTGCACGTGCTGCGGCGACGTCCCGACCCACGGCACGAGATACGCGGCGTAGTTCGCGAAGCCGACGTAGCCGGACGCTTGGATCAGCGGCGCGTAGAAGATCGTCTGCCACACGAACAGGAACGCCAGCAGCGCGCCCCACCGGCGCGCGCCGAACACCGAGCGCAGAAAGCCGTACGTTCCGCCCGACCCGGGGAAGAGCGAGCCGAGTTCCGCCCACACCAAACCGTCGCAAAGCGCGAGCAGCGCGCCCGCCAGCCAGCCGGCGAGCGAGTACGGACCGTGCAGGGCGCCAAGCACCAGCGGCACGGTGATCAGCGGCCCGATGCCGATCATCGTGATCACGTTGATCGCGATCGCGCCGCGCAGCGCGACGCCGCGAATCAGCACACTCAGCGCTGCGCGAACTGCGCCGCGAACGCGTCGAACGCGTCGGGCGCGACGCCGGCGCCGAGGGTGCGCGCGCGCATCGCCGCGAGGTCGGGCTGCGGCCGCACGACCAGCGCGTGCGTCGGCTCGCCGCCCGGGATCAGCGCGATCCGCGCCGCCGCCGCCGGCGTCACCGCCGTCTGCCACGGTTCGAGGACCGTGCTCCCGCCGCCGGCGTCGACGCGCACGTGGGCGTCCATCGCCGTGATCGTGAGGGGACGGCCGTCGGTCTCCAGGTACGCGTCGAGCCCGTGCACCTTTACGCGCTCGACGGCGAATCGCGGATCGGCGATCAGCAGCGTGCGCGCGATCCCGTCTGCATCATACGCGAGCTGCTGCACCGCGCCGGGAAAGGTCGCGCGGAAATCGAGGACGTCGCCGGCCTTCTCCACGTGCAGTTGGCGCGGCCGGCCGTCGGCGCCGACGCGGTTCCAATCGAAGATCCGGTAGGTGAGGTCGCTGGCCTGCTGCGTTTCGAAGAGCTGAATCCCCGCGCCGATCGCATGCAGCGTCCCGGCCGGCAAGTAAAACGCGTCGCCGGGGTAGACCGGGACGCGTCGGAGGATCTCGCCGAGGCTGCCGTCGGCGACACGCCGCTCGTATTCCTCGCGGGACGTGTCGCGCGCCCAGCCGAGCACGAGTTCGGCCCCCGGCTCGCAGGCGAGGATGTACCAGCACTCGGTCTTTCCGAACGGCTGGCCCTCCACGCGCTGCGCGTAGGCGTCGTCCGGATGGACCTGCACCGAGAGCGGCGCGCGGGCATCGATGATCTTCGTGAGGACCGGAAAGAGCCGCTCTGCGTCGATCGGCCCGGTCAGCCGCGTCCCGAGCTCGGTGCGCAACGCAGCGAGCGTCGTACCCGCAAGAGCGCCGTTGCCGACGGCGTTCTCGTCCCAGCACTCCCACGACTCGCCCAGCGGCGGCTCGACGTGCGCGATGCGTGCGGCCTCCCGCTTCCCGTAGCGGCTGAGGAGCGCGTCGCCGCCCCAGATCGCAGGCGTCTCTTTCGGCCGCATGACGTACGGGTACAGAAGCTCGGACACGTTGCGACTCTAAGCGACGGGGTGCGGTCGAATCCTCCCGGCCCGGGCGAAGCGCCGGGCCGGGAGCGAAGCGCTACTCGCGCCGGATCGTGGTCGAGGAACTCGAACGGTTGGACGCGGCCACCAGGCCGACGATCGCCACCAGGACGACCGCACCGACGATGATCCAGGTCCACGGGATCTGCTGGGTGTCGGTCGTGGTCGTGGTCGTAGAACTCGACGTTCCGTTGCTGGTGCTCGGGGCTCCGGCACTGCTTCCGCCGCCGGCCCCGCCGCCGGTCGTGCTGCTGCTCGTGGTTCCGCCGCCGCCCGTGCCGCCGGTCGACTGTGCGAGCGCGAAGCTCGGCGCAATCGCCACGAACAGGGCGAAGACGAGGATCGAGAGCCGTGTGACGATGCGCATGATGAGAGAGGCCTCCTCGTCGTGAGTGATCAGGCCGCCGCGTCCTGCGGCTCCGGGTCGCCCTGCGGCGACGTCGGATCCGCGGGGATCCCGGGCATATCGGGCGGCGCGTCCGGCATCGCCGGCACGTCGGGGACCGATTCTGGGATTTGATACTCGGCGACCATAGCCTCGCTGACGTTCCCGAGGGGCGAAGTCTCGAAACGGTGCGGGGGCGGCCGCCGGCGTCCGGCAACCCTGGCGGGCCTGCGAAGGTTGTGCCTCGCAATGCGCTCCTTGCAACGCGTTGCCGTTTTGGCGGCAACGATCGTGCTGCTGGGCGAAGCTCCGACGCCCACGGCTCCCTCAGAAGAGGCCGCACGCGTCGTTGCGCTGAGCAGCAACCGCTCGTCCGCCGTGCAGTCGTACACGTCGCGGCTGCACGTCGACGTCGCGCTGTGTTCGTTCCCGTTCTTGAAGTTTCACTTAAACGGCACGATGGCGTTCAAACGGCCCAACCTCTACTCGGTGCACTTCGAGCACGTCCCGTGGTTCGGCAAAGGCTTTGAAGATCTCAAAGCCGACCCGCTCGTGCCGATGACGTGGCCGGAACACTATGACATCACCAGCCTCAAGCGCGAAGGCGGCCGCGCGCTGTTCGAAATGCGCGACAAGGTGGACGGCCACATCAAGGGCGTGCACGCGGAGCTCGACAACGATGGGCTGCGCCGCATCACGTGGATGTACGTCAACGGCGGCAACATCGACGTGCAGGTGACGCCGTCGACCGTCGACGGCGTCCCGGTGCCGTCGGTGGAAGACGCCGACATCAAGCTCCCGACGTATCACGTGACGGCGCACGCGACGTTCACCGACTACAAGATCGTCACCGACTCCGAAGCGAACGGTGAACGCGCGCGCTGAGCGCGCGCTCCGCCGGGTCATCGTCACGGCGGACGACTTCGGGCTCGCGCTCCCGGTCAACGAGGCCGTCGAGCGCGCGCACCGCGAGGGCGTGCTCACCGCCGCGAGCCTGATGGTCGCCGCGCCGGCGGCGGCCGACGCCGTCGCCCGCGCGCGCGCGCTCCCCACGCTGCGCGTCGGCCTGCACGTCGTCGTCGTCGACGGAACGCCGCTGCTGCCGCCCGAGCAGATCCCCGATCTGGTCGACGCGCGCGGGATGTTCGGCGCCGATCTCGCCGGCGCGGGGGTGCGCTATTTCTTCGTGCCGGGGATCCGCCGCCAGCTCGAAGCGGAGATCCGCGCGCAGTTCGCCGCGTTCGCGGCGAGCGGGCTGGCGTTCGATCACGTCAACGCGCAATGCCACATGCACCTGCACCCGACGGTCTTCGGGATCATGGTAAAGGTCGCGCGCGAGTATGGTTCTCCGCCGATGCGGATTCCCTACGAACCGTTTGCCGCGTCGTGGCGTGCGACGCACGACGCACGCGGCCTGCGGTTCGCGAACGCCTACCTGCTCGCGCCGTGGCTCGCGTTGATGAAACTGCGTTTGCGGGCCGCGGGGATCGCGCACAACGATCGCGTCTTCGGTCTCGGCGACTCGGGGCACATGACCGCGGCCCGCGTGCGGGCGCTGCTCGGCGAGCTCGAACCCGGCGTCACCGAGGTGTTCTTCCACCCGGCGACGTCCCATTGGGACGGGATGACCGACGCGCTGTCGCGTTACCGGCTCGAAGACGAGTTCGACGCGCTGCTCGACCCCGGCGTCGCGCGCGCGCTCGGCGAACCCGGCGTCGAGCGGATCGCGTTCTCGGATCTCACGGCCGCGCGTGCCTGATCTGCGGCGCCTCGCCGCGCGCGCGACCTGCGCGCTCTCGCTCGCGAGTCTCGGCTACACTGCTTTCGCGCTGGTACGCACGCTCGCGTTCGCGAAGCGTCCGCTCCAGCCGGCGACGCGCGCGCCGCACGTCACGATCCTCAAGCCGCTCCACGGCGACGAACCGCTGCTCGTGCAGAAGCTCGCGTCGTTCTGCGATCAGGAGTATCCGCACTTCGATGTGGTGATGGGGACGCGCGCCGCCGGAGACGTCGCGCTCGAAGCGGCGCGCGCCGTGGCACGCGATCATCCCGGTATCGCGACGGTGGTGCACGCGGCCGCATCGACGCCGCATTATCCGAATCCGAAGGCGGCGACGCTCGCCGCGCTCGTCCCCCATGCGCGCGGTGAGATCATCGTCTTCGCCGACAGCGACATGCGCGTGACGCCGGAATATCTGCTGGCCGTCGCGGCGCCGTTCGAGGATCCAGCCGTCGGCGCCGTGACGTGCCTCTATCGCGGCGAACCCGCCGGCGGCGGGGCCGCCTCGGCGCTGGGCGCGATGGCGAATCACGAGCACTTCGCGCCGTCGGTCCTCGTCGCCGAATCGCTGATGGGGATGCGGTTCGGATTCGGCGCGACGATCGCGGTGCGGCGCGCGCTCTTCGAGCGGATCGGCGGGTTGGCGGCGATCGGCAGCCACATCGCCGACGACGCCACGCTCTGCCGGCTGGTGCGCGAGGCGGGATTCCGCGTCGTGCTCTCGCGCTACGTCGTTGAAAACGTCGTCGACGAGCCGACGCTCGCGGCGCTGTGGGAGCACGAGCTGCGCTGGGCGCGGACGCATCGCGCGCTCGAACCGGCCGGGTACGCGGGGCTCGCGATCACCTATCCGATCCCGCTTGCGCTGCTGCACCTCGCGCTCGCGCGCAACCGCGCGAAGGCGCTCGCGGTGGTGGCCGCCGCGTTCGCACTGCGGTTTGCGCTCAGCGCCGCGACGCGCGCCGCCTTCGGCGTGCGTTCAGCGCCGCAGCCCCTGCTGATCCCGCTGCGCGACGCCTTCGGTCTGGCGGTGTGGGCGGCGGCGTTCGCGTCGCGCCGCGTCGCGTGGTCCGGCGAGACGCTCGCGCTCGCGGACAACGGCACCGTCACGCGCGCCGGGCGATAGCCGTTGCCGTTCGTGCTGCTCGTCCCGCGCGGCGCGGAAGCCGCCGCCGTGCGCCGCGCGCATCCCGCGGCGCGGGTCGTCGAGGTGCGCGCCGGGCGGCACGCTGCGGCGAATCCCCCCGCATTCGCCGCGGGCGACGTCGCCGTCGTCCTCGGGCTCGCCGGCGCGCTGCGCGAACACCGCACCGGCGACGCCGTCGCGTATCGGTCCGTCGCCGACGCCGACGGCCGCGTCGCGCTGACCGATCCGCACGACGCTGGCATCGACACCGCGTCGCTCCCGAACTGCGCGCTCGCCGACGCCTGCACCGTCGACCACGTCGTCACGACGCGAACGGAGCGCGCGGCGCTTGCCGCGCGCTGGTCTGCTTCGGTCGTCGACATGGAAGGGACGCACCTCGCCCGTGCGCTCGCCGCGCGCGGCGTCCCGTGCGTCATGCTGCGCGCGATCAGCGACGATGCGGCACGTGACCTGCCCGCGCTCGAGCGTGCGATCACCGCCGACGGCGGCGTCGACGGGCTGCGGATCGCACGCGCGTTCCTGCGCGCACCGCTCGCGGCCGCCGCGTTCGTGCGCGGCGCGCGCGCCGGCCTGCGCACGCTCGAAGCGATCGCGCGCCGATTCTGAACGCCGCGACCACCCTATCGCCCGGCGCGTCGGCCGTCGGCGCGCTGCGCGCTGAACGTGCGGCCCTTCCATGCGCCGCCGCGGCCCGCGCGATGGCGCCGTGCCGAGTCCACGGTCATCGCCGCATACATCGCCGCGGCCGCGGGCAATGCGAGCGCCGCGATCCGCGGCACCCGGTAGAGCCGCAGCGTCGGCGCGTACGCGCCGCTCATCAGCAGCCACGCGAGCGCGCCGGGGAGCGCGAGATCCCATCGGCGCGTGATCGTTCCCGCGATCGCCGTCGCCGGCGGAACGACGTACAGCACGACCATCCCCGCGACCGTCCCCGCGAGCAGCAGCGGAGAGTGATGCAGCTGCGTGTACGCCGTGCGCGCGACCATCGACCAGATCTCATCGACCGACGCATAGGGGCGAACGCTCCGCGAGGTCGTCGCGAGCGCGAGCCACAGCCGCCCGCCGTCCCCTTTCACTGCAGCCGCGAGCGCGCAGTCGTCGATCAGCTCGCCCGCGATCCGTTCGATCCCGCCGATCCCGCGCAGCGCATCGTCCGCGATCAGCACGCAGCCGCCGGCCGCACCCGCCGTTGCGCGGCGATCGTCGTTGACCCACGCGAACGGATAGAGCATGCGGAAGAAAAACACGAACGCCGGAATCAAGAGGCGCTCCCACGGGCTCGCGCAGTGCAGCGCGACCATTTGCGAGACCAAATCGCGGCGTTCGCCCTGCGCCGTCGCGACGAGCCCCGCGAGCGTCGCGTCGTCGTGCTCGACGTCGGCGTCAGAGAACCACCAGAACGCCGGCCGCGCACCGGCGGCGCGTGCCATGGCGACGCCCTGCGCGAGCGCCCACATCTTCCCGGTCCACCCTTCGGAGCGCGGCGCGCCGTCGACGATGCGCGCGCGTTCGTCTGCGCCGTGCTCGGCGATCACCGCGCGCGCGATCGCGCCTGTCCCGTCGTCGCTGCGGTCGTCGACGAGCGTCATGGCGAACGCGCCGCCGTAACGCTGACGGATCAGCGACGTCAGCGTGCGGCCGATGACGTCCGCTTCGTTGCGCGCCGGAACGACGGCGTGGACCTCCGGCGCGGAATCGCCGGCGGCGGGCGTACGGAGGCGATTCGCGCGCGCATCCCAAAAGCGACCACGCGCGGCGACCAAGCCCACCCAGGCCGCCACGCCGGCCCACGCCAGAAGCCTCCATGACGTATTCGCCACAACCTGACGCCTCTGCGCTCGCCCCGTTACCGGACCCTCTCGACGACGCGATCGCACGCGCCACCGACGCGCTCTTTGAGTTGCAGGATCCCGCCGGCTACTGGTGGGCCGAGTTGCAGTCGAACGTCACGATCACGGCGGAGGTGCTGCTGCTGCACCACGTCTGGAATCGCTTCGACGCGGTTCCCCACGCGCGCGCAGAGGCATATCTGCGCGGCGAGCAGCGCGATCACGGCGGCTGGGAACTTGCCTACGGCGACGGCGGCGAACTCAGCACGACGGTCGAGGCGTACTGCGCGCTGCGGATGCTCGGCGTCTCGCGCGACGATGCCGCACTCGTCCGGGCACGCGCTTTCATTCTCGCGCGCGGCGGGGTCGCGCGCTCGCGCGTCTTCACCAAGATGCATCTCGCGCTGATCGGCGCGTATCCGTGGAGCGCACTGCCGTCGATCCCGCCGTGGCTGATGCTGCTGCCCGATCGCGGACCGTTCTCGATCTACGACCTCTCGTCGTGGGCACGCGGCAGCACGGTGCCGCTGACGATCCTCTTTGACCGCAAGCCGGTCTACGGCCCGACGCTCGACCTGTCCGAGTTGTGGGCCGGAGAACCCGGCGTCGACGTCGCGCCGCCGACGAACGATCCGCTGGAGCGCGCGTTCCGTGTCCTCGACGGCATCTTTCGCACGCAGGAACGCGCCGGCGCGGTCCCGTTTCGCCGCGCCGGCTTGCGGCGCGCGGAACGCTGGATCCTCGAACGACAGGAAGCGACGGGCGATTGGGGCGGGATCATCCCGGCGATGCTCAACTCGATGCTCGCCCTGCGCGCGCTCGGCTACGACCCGCACGACCCTGTCGTCGCGCGCGGCTGGGACGCGATCGAGATCTTCACCGTGCGCGAACGCGGCCAGTATCGCGTGCAGCCGTGCATCTCGCCGGTGTGGGACACCGCGCTCGCCGTGCGCGCGCTCGTCGATGCGGGCGTCGATCCCGCCGACCCACGCCTCGCGCGCGCGGTGAGCTGGCTGCTCGTCAAACAGATCGTCCACGTCTACGGCGATTGGAACGTGAAGAATGCGACGGGCGAGCCGGGCGGCTGGGCGTTCGAGTTCGAGAACGCGTGGTATCCCGATGTCGACGACACCGCGATGGTCGTGATGGCGCTGGGCGCGGTGGCGCATCCCGAGACGCCGCGCGTGCGCGGCGCGATGCAGCGCGCGACGAATTGGATCGCGGGGATGCAGTGCAAGCCCGGGGGCTGGGGCGCGTTCGACGTCGACAACGACAAAGGGTGGCTCAACCGGCATCCGTACGGCGATCTCAAGGCGATGATCGATCCGAACACCGCCGACGTCACCGCGCGCGTTCTCGAGATGGTCGCGCGCACCGGCGTCACGCTCGACGGCGAGCGGTTCGCGCGCGCGCTGGACTATCTGCTTGCGGAACAAGAACGCGACGGCGCGTGGTTCGGACGCTGGGGCGTGAACTACGTGTACGGCACCAGCGGCGCGCTTGCGGCGCTAGGGCCGACGCGGACCGGCGAGCGGCGCATCGACGAAGCCGTGGTGCGCGGCGCCGTGTGGCTCAAGAGCGTGCAGAACGGCGACGGCGGCTGGGGCGAGACGACGGCGTCGTACGTGGATCCGGCGCGGCGCGGGATCGGGCCGAGCACCGCAAGTCAGACCGCGTGGGCCATCATCGGGCTGATCGCGTGCGTCGAGCGGCTCCCCGCGCTCGGCGATGCGTTCGCCGCCGCGATCGATCGCGGCGTCGCATTCCTGTTACGAACGCAGCGCGCCGACGGCAATTGGGACGAGCCCGAGTTCACCGGAACCGGCTTCCCGGGCCACTTCTACCTGAACTACCACCAGTACCGGCTCCACTTTCCGCTCTCGGCACTGGGCCGCTACGCGGCGCTGCGCTCGTCGTCCTGAGCCGCGCGCAGCGGCCGCGGCGACGACGTCGCGGCGGAGTCGGCGCGCGGCGGCAGCATGCGCAGCGCCAGCAAGAGCGCCGTCGCGAGCCCCGGCATCAATCTGGGTTTGATTAGGCGGCGGTCGAGCCGCGCCATGTGGCGGCGGTTTTCGGCGAGCGCCGCTTCGAGAAACATCACCGGCGTGACGTCGCCGATCATCGCCTTGATCTGCTCCGGGCTCATCTCGGGAAGCTGCGGGACGTCCGCGCCGCCCTGAGCGGTCCCGACGACCGCGCGCGCGTGGTAGCGAACACTCTCGCTCGCGCGTGAGAGCAGGCCGTCACGCCCCGCGCGCGCCAGCTCGTAGCGCCACCAGTTGATGAAAAACGTGATGTGGCGAGCTTCTTCGAACAGCACGTCGTCGAAGATCCGCATCAGCGATTCGGGGAAGAGCCCTTTGCGGCGCGCGATTGCGAACGCGCCGAAGCCGACGAACGAGTCGGTGCATTCGCCGAAGCCGAAGACCATCCAGTCTTCGCGCCGCGCCGGCGGATCGGGGATCGCGAGGTCGGGGACGTCGATCCCGTAGCGCCGGGTGACGTGCGCCATCAGGCGTCCGTGACGCGTCTCCTCGACGCCCTGCAGGGCGACGGCCTCGCGGATCAGCGGGTCGTCGAGGGTCTGCGCGAACGCGCTGACCATCCGGCCCGCGCGCTGTTCGATCGAGCGCGCGTAGCTCCAGAGCGGAAAGGCCCGCAGCCGCCCGAGGTGGAGTTCGTCCAATTCCGGCCACGGGAGCGCCTCGGGTTCGAACGGGTTGTGCGTTGCGATGAACGTGCGGCAGAACAGCTCCCGGTGTTCTGGAGTACCCGGTCTCATGGGCGCGCTTTCCGCCATCGCGGGGACGCCTTTCCTGCCTGCATTCGTGATGGGCGCCGCGTGCCACCATTCCGCGAAGGCGCGTGTAACAAGCGAGTAAGGTTGAGGGAGGGCGGTTCCGCTATGCCCTCGCGTGGAGGTGTCCGAACGTCGATGGTGGCGAACGATCTCATGGTGTCCGGTGCGGTCCGCGAATCCCGGCTTATCCTGCCGAGGGTTTCGCGCACGTTCGCACTGGGGGTGAAGCTGCTCCCGCCGCGGCTCGAACCGCCGGTGCGGGTCGGCTATCTCCTCTGCCGGATCGCCGATACCGTCGAGGACGATCTCCGCCTCTCGCCGCGGCGCAAGGCCGATCTGCTCGACGATTTCCTCGTCTGCTTCGACGACGCCGGCGCCGCCGACCGCTATGGTGCGGTCATCGCCGAACTCACCGCCAGCGACGACTACCTCGAGCTCGTCGCCACGACCGGCCACGTGTTCCTGATGTGGCGCATGCTCGACGAGCGTTCGCGCGCGATCCTGCGCCGCTGGGTCGTCGAGATGGTGCGCGGGATGCGGCAGTTCGTCCTCGATCATCCCGACGGGATCCGCATCGCGAGCCTCGACGAATTTCACCACTACTGCTATTTCGTGGCGGGAACGGTCGGCCATCTGCTCACCGAACTCTGGCACGCACACAGCCCGCTGGTCGGCAACCGCACCTACGAGCGGCTGCTCGAAGATTGCGAGGCGTTCGGCGAAGCGCTGCAGACGGTAAACATCCTCAAGGACATCGCCTGGGACGCCGAGCGCGAGAACGCGATCTACATTCCCTCCGATCTGCTCAAGGCCGCCGGCAGCGATCACGACGGGATCCTCCGTGAAGAGCGCCGCCACGCAAACCGCGACGCGCTCATCCCGCTGATGCACCTCGCGCACGACGATATCGAACGCTCGCTGCGCTACATCGAAGCGATCCCGGCCGCCGCCGTGCGGATCCGGCTGTTCTGCGTGCTTCCGATATTGTTCGCGATCGCGACGATGCGCGAGCTCGAACAGACCGAAGCGATGCTGGTCCCCGGCGGGAGCGTGAAGATCGCGCGCGCCGAGGTGCGCGCCCTGATCGTCGCCGCCTCGACGTCGACGCTGACGAACCCGACGCTGCGCTGGCTAGCCGACCGCGTCCGCAAAAAGCCGTTCGTCTTCGGCGGCCCCTGACTCCAGGCCGCGCGTGAAGCGGGCGTTTGTGACGGGGAGCTCCGGGTTTGTCGGGGCCAACCTCGTGCGCGCGCTACTCGACGCGGGCTGGGACGTGCGCGCGCTCGTGCGCGCCGAGGCGCCCTCGCTCGACGGGCTCGCGATCGAGCGCGTCCGCGGCGATCTGTTCGCGCCGCATCTCGCCGACGCGATGCGCGGCTGCGACGCGGTCTTCCACGTCGCCGCGCACTACAGTCTGTGGCGGCGCGACCGCGACGCGCTGATGCACGCCAACGTCGAGGGGACGCGCAGCGTCCTCGCCGCCGCGCGCAGCGCTGGCGCCGGCCGCGTCGTCTACACGAGTTCGGTCGCTGCGATCGGCGTCCGCGCCGGCGCGCCCGCCGACGAAACCTACCAGAGCCCGCCGGCAGCGCTGATCGGCGCGTACAAGCGCTCCAAATATCTCGCCGAAGGGGAGGCGCGGCGCGCCGTCGCCGCGGGCCAGGACGTCGTGATCGTCAACCCGACGACGCCGGTCGGTCCGTGGGACGCGAAGCCGACCCCGACCGGCGAGATCATCCTTCGTTTTCTCACCGGCCGGATGCCGGCGTACGTCGACACCGGGCTCAATCTGGTCGACGTCGGCGAGGTCGCCGCCGGCCACCTCGCCGCGTACGAACGCGGCGTCGCCGGCGAACGCTATATCCTCGGCAGCGAGAACGTGACGCTGCGCGAGATGCTGGCGCGGCTCGCCGCGATCACCGGAATCCCCGCCCCGCGGACGCGGCTGCCGCGCGCCGTCCCGCTCGCGTACGCCTTCGCGCGCGAGTACCTGCTGGCGCCGCTCGGTCTGCCGCCGGACGTCTCCCTCGAGAGCGTGCGCATGGCCAAGCAGATGATGCACTACGACGCGACGAAAGCCGTCGAAGAGCTCGGCGTGGCGCATCGGCCTGTAACCCCCGCACTCGAACGTGCGGTCACATGGTTCCGGGATCACGGCTGCGCCCAGCGCGGCAAACTTCGTTCGGAGGATTGATGGCGGTTTCTCTCAAGCAGGTGGCGGCGGTCGGGTCGTATGTGGTGCGGCAGCGTCTGAAAGGCCGCAAACGGTACCCGCTGGTGCTGATGCTCGAACCGCTGTTCCGCTGCAATCTCGCCTGCGGCGGCTGCGGGAAGATCCAGCACCCCGTCGACGTGCTGCGCCGTCACCTCACGCCGCAGCAGTGCTTCGACGCGGTCGAGGACTGCGGCGCCCCGGTCGTCGCGATCCCCGGGGGCGAACCCCTGCTCCATCCGCAGATCGACGAGATCGTCTCGGGTCTGGTCGCACGCAAGAAGTTCGTCTACCTTTGCACGAACGGGATCCGGCTCGAGCAGAGCCTGGACAAATTCACTCCGTCGCCGTACTTCTCGTTCAGCGTCCACCTCGACGGGCTCGAAGAGGAACACGATCGCGCAGTCGACCGCAAAGGGATCTTCGCGATCGCCGTCAAGGCGATCAAGGCGGCGAAGGCGCGCGGTTTCCGCGTCACCACCAACACGACGATCTTCAAGGACGCCGATCCCAAGCGCATTCAGGAGTTCTTCGACTTCGCGACCGACGAGCTCAAGGTCGACGGGATGATGATCTCGCCGGGGTATCCGTACGAGAAGGCGCCCGACCAGGCGCATTTCCTCGAGCGCGATCAGACGAAGTCGCTCTTCCGCGAGATCATGGCGCCCTACCGCGCCGGCCAGAAGAAATGGGAGTTCAACGCGAGCCCTTTCTTCATCGACTTTCTCGTCGGCGAAAAGGACTACGAGTGCACGCCGTGGGGAATGCCGTCGTACTCGCTCTTCGGCTGGCAGAAGCCGTGCTATCTGCTCGGTGAAGGCTACGCGGAGACCTACCAGCAGCTCCTCGACGAGACCGAATGGGACAAGTACGGCTACGGCAGCGGCAACCCGAAGTGCGAAGACTGCATGGTCCACTCGGGATACGAAGCCTCCGCCGCCGCCGACGCGATGAAGATCGGAAACGTCTTCCGTGCCGTACGCGGCGTCCTCGCAAAGTAGGGATGGCCCGTCACGCTGAGCTCGTCGCAGTTGGCGGATTTTGAGACGTATCTCGAGCGCGCGATCGACCGGCTCGACGACGGGTCGCCGAACCGCGCGCTGATCCGCGAACACTTCGCGCTCGACGTCCCCGATGCGAAACGCGGCAAGCGCCTGCGCCCGCGCATCCTGATCGCCGTCGCGCAAACCGAAGGCACCCCGGCGGAGCGCGCGTTCGCCGCCGCGGCGGCACTCGAACTGCTGCATAACTTCTCGCTCGTTCACGACGACATCGAGGACCGCGACGAACTGCGGCACGGCCGGCCGACGCTGTGGTCGCGCTACGGCGTCCCGGCCGCGCTCGAAGCCGGGAACGCGCTGTGCGCGTTGAGCTACCTCACGCTGATGGAAGGCTCGGCGGAGCTGCCGCCGGCGACCGTCGCCGCGATGGCGGCGGCGCTCTATCACGCGCACTACCGGATGTGCCAGGGTCAGGCGTACGACATCGGCTTCGAGACCTCGGCAACCGTCTCGTTCGCCGAGTACGTGCGGATGATCGAAGGAAAAACCGCGGCGCTCTTCGGCGCGGCGTGCGAACTCGGCGCGCTCGCGGCGGGAGCGACGGGCGACCGCGCCGCCGCCTACGGGTGCGTCGGCCGCGCGTACGGCCTCGCCTTCCAAGTGCGCGACGACATCCTCGGCGCGTTCGGCGCGACGCAGGTGACCGGAAAGCCCAGCGGCGCCGACATCCGTCGCCGCAAGTGGTCATTCCCGGTCACGTGGGCGCTGAGCGGTCCGCCCTCGGACGACCGCGCCGTCGTCGCCGACGCCTACGCGTCGATCGGAGAACTGAGCGACGGCTGCGCCGTAGGCGTGATCGCGGCGCTCGAACGGCTCGGGGCGCAGATCGCGGCCGACGACGCGTGCGCCGCGTACATCCGCGATGCCAACGAAACCTCGGCCGCGCACGATCTCGATCGCGACGGCCGCCTGGCCGCGATCTTCGAGGCGACGGCGCGCCGCACGGCGTAGCGCACGGGGTGGAGCTTCGCACGCTGCGCGCGTTTCTCACCGTCGCGAAACACCGCAGCTTCACCCACGCCGCCGAGGAACTGTTCCTCACCCAGTCGGCGGTGAGCCAGCAGATCCGCGCGCTCGAAACGGCGCTCGGCATCGCGCTGTTCGTCCGCGAACGGCACACCGTCGAGCTCACCGATGCGGGCCGCACGCTGCTCCCGCGCGCGCAAGAGATCCTCGCGCTGGCCGACTCCGCCCGTGCGCTGATCGCGGGGCCGCGAGCGCTCGCCGGGCGCCTGCGCATCGCCGGCGCGACGTATGCATCGTCGTACCTCTACGTCGGGCTGTACGAACGCTTCGTGCACGCGTATCCGAACGTCGAGCTGCACGCCGTCTCCGCGATCGGCCGCGACGCGACGCTCGCCGCGGTCCGCGCCGGCGACGCTGACGCGGGCTTCCTGCAGTTTCCGGTGGAGGCCGACGACGTCGCCGCCGACGAGCTCGGCCAGACCGCGATCGTCGCGGTCGCGGCGCCGGGCCCGCGGCCGGAGCGTTTCCTGCTCTGGGACGGGATCCCCGAAGCGCGACGCGTCCTCGACGATGCCCGCCGGACGATCGCCGTCGTCTCGAACGACGTCGCACTGCTCAAACGGCTCGTCGTCGACGCGGCCGGGGTCGCGATCCTGCCGCGCTGGGCGATCAAACGCGAGCTGGAGTCGGGCGCGGTGCACGAGGTCGCCAGCGAGCTGCCGCCCCTGCGCCAGCGCTTCGGCCTCATCTCGCGTCTCAGCGGCCGCTCCGCCGCGCTCGACGCATTCGTCGCGACCGCGCACGCCTACAAGCCGGTAATCGCCGAGCTCTGCGCGTAACCTCCGGCATGGCGCAACGCACGGCGGCGATCTTCCAGCCCGAGTTCGAGACGCTCGAACGGCACGCGCTCGAAGCGCTGCAGTTCGAGCGGCTGCAATCGCTGGTCGAGCGCTTGCGCGACGCGAACGCGATCTATCGCGAGCGGCTGCGCGGCGTCGCGGCACCGCGCTCGCTCGACGACCTGGCGCGCCTGCCGTTCAGCACCAAGGCCGATATGCGCGACGCGTATCCGCTCGGACTGCTCGCGGTCCCCGAACGCGAACTCGCGCGGATCCATGCGTCGAGCGGGACGACCGGGACGCCGACGGTCGGCGCGTACACGCGCCACGATCTCGCGGTGTTCGGCGAGGTGATGGCGCGCAGTCTCGCCGCGGGCGGGATCGCGCCCGGCGACATGGTCCAAGTGGCGTGGGGCTACGGGCTCTTCACCGGCGGTCTCGGCGCGCACGGCGGCTGCGAGAAGCTCGGCGCGTGCGCGATCCCGGCGTCCTCGGGGAACACCGCGCGACAGATGCAGCTGCTCGAAGACCTGCCGGTGATCGGGATCGGCGCGACGCCGAGTTACGCGCTCGTCCTCGCGGAGCGCTTCCGCAACGAGCGCCGCCGTCCGCGCTCGCTCCGCTACGCGATCTGCGGCGCCGAGGCGTGGACGCCCGAGCTGCGCGCATCGATCGAAGACACGTTCGGCGTCGTCGCCACCAACATCTACGGGCTCACCGAGATCATCGGCCCCGGCGTCGCGCAGGAGTGTCTCGAGAAGCGCGGGATGCACGTGCAGGAAGATCACTTCCTGGCCGAGATCGTCGATCCCGATACCGGGCTTCCGGTTCCCGACGGAACGCGCGGCGAACTGGTGCTCACGACGCTCACCCGCGAGGCGATGCCGGTGCTGCGCTACCGCACGCGCGACCTCACCGCGCGCACGCGCGAGCGCTGCTCGTGCGGCCGCACGACGGCACGCATCGACTGGTTCACCGGCCGCGTCGACGACATGCTCGTCATCCGCGGCGTCAACGTTTTTCCGTCGGCGGTCGAACACGCGCTGCTCGCGTTCGCGGAACTGACGCCGAACTATCGCATCGTCGTCGAGCGTCCGCCGAACGGGCTCGACACGATGCTGGTTGAGGTCGAATACGCGCCCGGCGCCGCGTTCGACGACCGCGAGCGATTCGCCGCGCAGGTCACGCACCGGCTCGCCGAAGCGCTGCTCGTCTCGCTCGAGGTCCAGCTGCTCGAGCCCGGAACGATCGAACGGATCGAAGCCGGGAAGGCCAAGCGCGTCTACGATCGGAGAACGCTTTGAGCGACGAACCGCTGATCCGCATCGACCGGCCCGCGCCGCACGTCGTGCTGCTGCAGTTGAATCGGCCGAAGGTCTTCAACGCCCTCTCGAACGCGCTGGTCGCGCAGCTCGCCGACGCGCTCGAAGCGTGCGACCTCGACGGGGAGACGCGCGCGGCGGTGATCACCGGCGACGACCGCGCGTTCGCGGCGGGCGCCGACATCGCCGAGTTCGCCGCCGCCGGACCGCGGCTGGAGGAATGGGATCGCATCTGGGGCGTCGGCCTGCCGCTGATCGGCGCGGTGCGCGGGCTTGCGCTCGGGGGCGGTCTCGAGCTCGCGATGTCGTGCGATCTGCTCGTCGTCGCCGAGAACGCGCGCTTGGGACAGCCGGAGATCAACCTCGGTGTGATGCCGGGGGCAGGCGGGACGCAGCGGCTCACCCGCGCGGTCGGCAAAACGCTGGCGAGCGAGATGGTGCTGCTCGGACGCGAATTCTCCGGCCGCGAAGCCGAAGCGCACGGCCTGGCGAACCGCTGCGTCCCTGCCGAGCGCGTCCTTCCGACGGCGCTGAAGTTGGCGAGCGCGCTCGCGAAGCAGGCGCCGCACGCCCTGCGCGTCGCGAAGCGCGCCCTCGGCCAGGCGTACGAGCAGTCGCTGCACGCTTCGCTGATCGACGAGCGGCGTGCGTTTCTCGCGCTGCTGCAGACCGACGACGCCCGCGAGGGAGTGGCGGCGTTTCTCGACAAGCGCACACCGCAATGGCGAGGACGATGAGCGAGCCCGTCCAGCACACGGTCGCGATCGACGGCAGCGTCGCGACGGTGACGCTCGCGCGGCCGCAGGCGTACAACGCGATGACGATCGACCTGCTCGAATCGCTGAGCGCGACGCTGCGCGCGCTCGAGCGCGACGCGGCGGTCCGCGCGATCGTGCTGACCGGTGAAGGGAAAGGCTTCTGCGCCGGTCAGGCGCTCGACGATCCGCGCGTCTTCCCGCCGGGTGAAGCGGCCGATCTCGGACGGACGGTGGAACGCTACTACGGCCCGTTCGTCGCGGCCCTGCTCACGATGGAGACCCCGGTCGTCGCGGCGGTGAACGGCGTCGCCGCGGGCGCCGGGATGGGGATTGCGTGCGCCTGCGATTTTCGCATCGTCGCCGACACGGCATCGTTCACGACGGCGTTCGTGAAGATCGGGCTCGTCCCCGACAGCGCGCTCTCGTTCACCCTGCCGCGGATCGTCGGCTTCGCGAAGGCGCTCGAGCTCTGCATGCTCGCGGAGAAACTCGGCGCCGCGCGCGCCGACGCGCTCGGTCTGTGCACGCGGGTCGTCCCGGCCGCGGAGTGCGTCGCCGAGGCGCAGCGCTTCGCCGGCGAGCTCGCGCGCGGACCGCGTGCGATCGGGCTGATTAAACGCGAGCTGCTGCGTAACGGCGCCGGCGATCTGCGCGCCGCGCTCGCCTACGAAACCGAGATGCAGAGCGTCGCCGGCGCCACTGCGGACTTCGGCGAAGGTCTCGCGGCGTTTCGCGGCAAGCGCGCCCCGAGCTTTCGCGGCGCGTGAACCTCGCGCTGCGGCGCGCGACGGTCGACGACGCGGGCCTGCTCGCCCGCCACCGGGCGGCGGTGTGGTCCGAAGTCGGCGGCTACACAGTCGAGGAACTCGCCGGCGTCATTCCGCGCTGGGAGACGTTCTTGCGCGAGCGGCTCGCAGACGAGACGTACGTCGCGTTCGTCGCCGACGACGACGGCGCTCCGGTCGCCAGCGCGGGCGTGCTGATCCTGCCGACGATGCCGCGTCCCGAGCTCGACTCTGCGGAATCGGCACGCGTCCAATCGGTTTTCGTCGCGCCGCACGCGCGCCGTCGCGCGCTCGCGCGCACCCTGATGGACCGGCTGGTCGCGTACGCGCGCGAACGCGGCCTGATCTCGCTGACGCTGCATCCGTCGGACGAGGCGCGTCCGCTCTACACGTCGATGGGCTTCACCGCCGCCGACGAGATGCAGCTGCGGCTCTTCACGGAGCCGTGAGGTGAAGATCGGAATCGTCGGCGGCGGCGCGATCGGCCTGACGTTCGCCGCAGCGCTGGCGCGCGCGCACGACGTCGTCGTGCTGGTGCGGCGACCCGAGCTTGCGGCGCTGCTCGCACGCGACGGGATCGCGCTCGTGCGCGACGACGGGGTGGAGATCGTCCGCTGCTTCGCCGCAAGCGACCCCGCCGCGCTGGGCGGCCGCGACGCGCTGATCGTCGCGGTCAAGGCCTACGCGACGTCCGCCGCGCTCGCGCCGCTCGCGGGGATCCTGCCGCCGCACGCGCTCGTCGCGTCGGTGCAGAACGGGATCGACTTCGCGGCGGACGCGCGTGCCGCGCTCCCGCACGCGCGCATCGCGGCCGGCTCGACGACGCAGGGTGCGATCGGGATGGGGCCCGGACGGGTGCGGCCCGCGGGCGCCGGGACGACGGTCTTTGCGCGCGACGATGCGGCGGCGCCATCGAGCGACGCGCTCGCCGGAGCCTGCACTGCATGCGGCCTTCCCGCGACCGCGGTCGACGACATCCGGCCCGTGCTGTGGCGCAAGCTCGCGATCAACGCCGCGCTGAACCCGCTGGGGGCGCTTGCCCGGCGTTCCAACGGCGAGGTGGCGAGCGATCCCGACCTGGCGCCGCTCGCGCGGCGCGCCGCGGAGGAAGCGGCGGCGGTCGCGGCTGCGGAGGGAATCGTCCTCGACGATCCGTGGGCCGCGGTCGAAGCGGCGGCGCGCGCGACGGCGGCGAACCGCAACTCGATGCTCCAAGACCTCGACGCCGGCCGCCCGACGGAGATCGACGCGATCGCCGGCGCGCTCGTCCGGTGCGCCCACGCGCGCGCGATCCCCGTCCCGCTCACCGAGACGCTGCTGCACCTGGTCCGCGCGCGGGAGCGCGCGTGAAACCGCGGATCGGGGCCGCGGAGATCGCGGCGCGCAAAGGCAAGCCGTTCCCGGTCGTCACCGCCTACGACGCCCCGTTCGCCGGGTGCGCCGAAGCCGCGGGCATCGACGTCGTCCTGGTCGGCGATTCGCTCGGGATGGTCGTCCTCGGCTACGGCTCGACGACGCCGGTCGACGTGCACGACATGATTCGTCACGCCGGAGCCGTCGTGCGCGGAACGCAGCGCGCACACGTCATCGTCGACTTGCCGTTCGGCACGTACGAGGCATCGGACGAGCGCGCGATCGCGAACGCCGTACGGCTGATCAAAGAGGGCGGCGCGTCGTCGGTGAAGCTCGAGGGCGGCGACGCGATCGCGCCGCGCATCCGTGCGATCGTGAACGCCGGGATCCCCGTCTGCGCGCACATCGGCCTGCTCCCGCAGACCGCGGCGCTCGGTGAAGGCTTCAAAACGCGGCGCGCGCGCGAAGCGCTGGTGCGCGACGCACACGCCGTGGTGACGGCGGGCGCCTACGCGGTCGTCCTCGAGATGGTCGATCCGGCGATCGCCGCCGCGATCACGAGCGAGGTCGGGATTCCGACGATCGGGATCGGGAGCGGGCCGGACTGCGACGCGCAGGTGCTGGTGATGCACGACGTGCTCGGGCTGTACCCGAACCCGCCGAAGTTCGCGAAGGCCTACGCCGGCCTCGCCAACGACGCGACGAACGCCCTGCGCGCGTACGCCGGCGAAGTGCGCTCGGGCGCCTTCCCCGCAAGGCGCGCGGAGTGACCGGCGTGCGCGAGCTCGACGTCGCGCGGATCGCCGACGCGGTCGCGGGCGCGCTCGAAACGGCGGCGAGCCGCCTTCCCGAGGACTACCTGCGCGCGCTGGAAACCGCCGCCGATCGCGAAGCGGCACCGCTCGCGAAAGACGTGATCGCAACGCTGCTCGAGAACGCGCGTTACGCCGAGAGCGAAGCAATCCCGACCTGTCAGGACACCGGGATGGCGGTGCTGTTCGTCGAGCTCGGGCAGGACGTGCACCTCGTCGGCGGCGATCTCAACGCGGCGCTCGACGCCGGCGTGCGCCGCGCCTACGGCGAACTGCGCAAGTCGGTCGTCGCCGATCCGCTGCTGCGCGTGAACACCCGCGACAACACGCCCGCGATCGTGCACCTGAGGATGGCACCAGGCGACGGCGTGCGCATCGACGCGCTGATGAAAGGCTTCGGTGCCGAGATGATGAGCCGCAGCGGGATGCTGCCGCCGTCGGCCGGGATCGCCGGCGTGAAGACGTTCGTGCTCGACGTCGTGCGGAGCGCCGGACCCAACGCGTGTCCGCCGCTGATCGTCGGCGTGGGGATCGGCGGTTCGTTCGACACTGTCGGCGGTCACGCGAAGCACGCGCTGGTCCGCGCGCTCGGCGCCGCGAACGACGCACCGCATCTCGCCGAACTCGAACGCGACCTGCTCGCGCAGATCAACGCGCTCGGCGTCGGACCGCAGGGTCTGGGCGGCGTGACGACGGCGCTCGCGGTCCACGTCGAAGCGGCGCCGACGCACATCGCCGCGCTGCCGGTCGCAGTGAACCTCAACTGCTCGGCGCCGCGACGCGTCTCGATCGCGCTGTGAGCGTCGTCGCGCTCGAGATCGCGACACCCCTCGACGAGGAACGCGTGCGCGCACTGCGCGCCGGGGCCAAGGTGCTGATCAGCGGCCGCGTCTACGGTGCGCGCGACGCCGCGCACATGCGGATGCTGGCGATGCTCGAACGTGGCGAACCGCTGCCGATCCCGCTCGAGGGCGCCGCGATCTACTACGTCGGTCCGGCGCCGGCGAAGGCCGGTCACGCGATCGGCCCCGCCGGCCCGACGACGAGCGGACGAATGGACGGGATGACGATCCCGCTCCTCGCGCGCGGCCTGCGCGCGACGATCGGCAAAGGCTACCGCTCGCAGGAGGTGCGCGACGCGATGCAGCGCTGCGGCGCGGTCTACTTCGGCGCCGTCGGCGGCGCCGCCGCGCTCCTCGCGCGCAGCATCGTCGCGAGTCGCGTGATCGCGTTCGACGACCTCGGCACCGAAGCGATCTACGAACTCACCTTCGACGGTTTCCCCGCGATCGTCGTCAACGACGCCCAGGGCGGCGAAGCCTACGTGCGCGGCTAGACGCGCTGCGCGATCCAGCTCCGGAAGTACTGCGGGTCTTCGACGGGCGCCGCGGTTTCCGCGATGCGCAGCGGATGGAAAAGGTCGATCGCGACGGCGAGTTCGTCGGTTGCGGTCTTGCCGAGCGATGCTTCGACCGCGCCCGGCTGCGGTCCGTGCGGCGCGCCGGCGGCGTGCAGGGTGACCGAGCGTTCCTCGATCCCGCGGCGCGACATGAAGTTGCCCGAGGCGTAGTAGATGATCTCGTCGCAGTCGACCGACGAATGGTTGTACGGCGCGGGAATCGCTTCGGGATGATAATCGAACATCCGCGGCGCGAAGAGGATAAACGCGGCCCCGGGCGCGTCCCAGATCTGGTGCGACGACGGCGGCTGGTGAAGTTTCCCGGTGATCGGCGCGTACTCGTCGGCGTTGAACGCCCACGGATAGCAGTAGCCGTCCCAGCCGACGACGTCGAACGGATGGTTGGCAACGGTGTACTTCGCGTGCCGTCCCTTCGCGGTGACGCGGACGTCGAACTCACCCGTCGCGTCGACCGGATCGCGCAGTGCGGGCGCGCGAAAATCGCGTTCGTAGTAGGGCGCCCACTCCGCGAGCTGCCCGAACTCGTTGCGGAACTTCCGCGGAATCGTGATCTGCCCGGAACTCTCCGCGATCAGCAGCGCGGTGTCGCTGCGCGGCTGCAAGCGGTACGTGGTTCCCATCGGGACGTAGAGATAGTCGTGCGCGCGATACGGCAATTCGCCGAACGGTGATTGCAGCACGCCCTCGCCGCGCTGCACGAAGAGCATCTCGTCGCCGCTCGAGTTGCGGAAAAAGAACTCCATCGCATCCGTCACCTCGGCAGTCGAGATGACGAGGTCGTCGTTGCCGGCGAGCGGGACGCGCGCGTCGACGGCGTTGCCGCGGACGGTGTGGCGGCCGGTGAACCAATGCCGGTTGCGCACCGGATCGTTCGGCAGAAAGCGGACCATCGGCCGTTCCCACGGCTGGACGTCAAGCGTCGCCGTCGGCGGCCGCAGATGATACGCGAGCGAGTAGACGCTCTCGAAGCCCTTCGTCGAGATCAGCTCTTCCGCGTAGAGGCCGCCGTCGGGGTTGCGGAACTGGATGTGCCGCTTCGCCGGGAGACGGCCTTGCCGAACGTAGGACGCCATGCGGACTACAACGTCCCGCGCTTCGCCTGCTCCTGCTCGATCGACACGAACAGCGCTTTGAAGTTCCCTTTGCCGAACGACAGCGCGCCGTGCCGCTGGATGATCTCGAGGAAGAGCGTGGGGCGGTCTTGGAGCGGCTTGGTGAAGATCTGCAGCATGTAACCGCGGTCGTCGCGATCGACGAGGATGCTCAAACGCCGCAGCGCCTCGACGTCTTCCTCGATCGCCCCGACGCGCGCCGGCAATTCCTCGTAGTACGACGCCGGCGCGTCGAGCAGTTCGACGCCGTTGCGGCGCAGCGCTTCGACCGTGGCTACGATGTCGTCGGTCTGGATCGCGACGTGCTGGATCCCCGCGCCGCCGTAGTACTCGAGATACTCTTCGATCTGCGACTTCTTCTTGCCGTGCGCGGGTTCGTTGATCGGGAACTTGATGCCGCCGCCGGCCGACTGCATCACCCGCGACTTGAGCGCGGTGAACTCGGTCGAGATGTCGCGGTCGTCGAACGAGATGAGCGGCGCTAGGCCGAGCGTGCGCGTGTAGAAGTCGCACCACGCGTCCATCTCGCCCCAGCCGACGTTGGCGACGGTGTGGTCGATCCGCGTGAGCCCGACCGGCCGCGACGGGAACGTCGAGCCGTCCAGCGGGACGAAGCCCGGGAGCCACACGCCGTCGTATGCGCCGCGCTGCACGAGCGTGTGCACCGTGTCGCCGTACGTCGCGAACGTTGCGAGCACCGCCTCGCCGCGCTCGTCGCGCACGGTCTGCGGTGCGTACACCGGCGCCGCGCCGTTGGCAACGGCATGGGCGTACACGGCGACGGCGTCGTCGACGGCGATCGCGACCGCGCGGACGCCGTCGCCGTGGCGCGCGACGTGCGCGCCGATCGGACCGTGGGGTCGCAGGCTCGAGGTCAGTACCAGCCGCACGTCGTTCTGCACCAGCACGTACGAGACGGTGTCGGGGTTGCCGGTCTCCGGACCGCGATACGCGAGCGCCTCGAAGCCCAGCGCGCCGCAGTAGTAATAGGCCGCCTGCTTGGCGTTCCCGACCCACAGTTCGAGGTGATCGAAACGGAAGCCGCGGTTGTCGATCGAGGCTGGCGCCGGGAACGTCTGATGCATGCGAGTATCGTACGCCGCGGCCGCCGGGGAGGCACCGTCGCGCGCGCAATTCTATGCCAAACTATGATACCCTGGCGGCATCCTATGTCAGAGAACCTCCTCGACGAGACCGATAAGCGCATCCTTTCGGCACTCCAGCGCAATGGGCGGCTTCAGAACGTGGACCTCGCGAAGGCCGTGGGGCTGTCTCCTTCGCCGTGCTTGCGGCGCGTGAAGCGCCTGGAGGACGGCGGGTTCATCGAACGCTACGGAGCGCTGCTCGACCGCACGAAGCTCGGCTTCGGGATCACAGCGTTTCTGAGCATCGAGATCGAGCGGAACCGCAAGGCCGAGACGGAGCTGCTGCGCGATCAGCTGCGCGCGCTGCCGCAGGTCGTCGCTTGTCACATCATCACCGGCGATGCCGACTTTTTCCTCGAGATCGTCGCGCGCGACCTCGCCGGCTACTCGGCGTTCGTCCTCGACGTGCTCAACAAACTCCCCGGCATCAAGAGCATCCGGTCGAGCATCTCGCTCGAAGCGGTGAAAGCCAACGCACCCCTCCCGCTCGGCAGCGACAAACGCACGTCACGCTGAGCCCAGCGTGACATGCGCGTTAGCAGGCCGATGAAAAATCGGCCGAGTTGATGTTGGCGTGACGGCGTTTTTCGCGTATTATAAGAGCAAGTCTCCTCATACCTTGGTGAGGTTGCGGCCGATGCGGACTCATGATGAGCAGCGTGCATCCGTTTGGACGACGTTGCAGCCGGAAGACACCGTGCCCGGCGATCATCCGTTGCGCCCGATGCGCGTGATGGTCAACGAAATTCTGCGCGAACTCTCGCCGGAGTTTTCCAAGCTCTACTCCCGACGGGGCCGGCCATCGATCGCGCCGGAGAAGCTGCTGCGAGCCTTGCTGTTGCAAATGTTCTACTCGATCCGCAGCGAGCCGATGCTGCTGGAGCAGTTGCGTTACAATTTGCTCTTTCGTTGGTTCGTGGGCTTGAGCATGGACGACAAGATCTGGGACCCCTCGACGTTCAGCAAGAACCGCGATCGGTTCTTGAATGGCGAAATCTCCGAGCGGTTCTTCGCCGCCGTGGTCGAGCGGGCGCGTGCCGACGAACTGCTCTCGAACGAGCATTTCACCGTCGATGGGACGCTAATCGAGGCGTGGGCCAGCCACAAGAGCTTTCGGCCCAAGTCGGACGACGAACCGCCGACCTCGAGCGGCGGTCGCAACGAGGGCGTGAACTTTCGTGGCCGGCCGCGCAGCAACGAGACGCACGTCTCGAGTACCGATCCGGACGCGCGGTTGTACCGCAAGAGCAGCGGCGCGCCGGCGATTCTCGGCTATCTCGGACATGCTCTGATGGAGAATCGCAACGGCTTGATAGTCGGCGTGAAGACCACTCGCGCGACCGGGATCGCCGAACGCGAAGCAGCGCTGGAATTGATTCGCGGGGTCAGCGGAAGCAACCGAATCACGCTCGGCGCCGACAAGGCGTACGATACCAAAGACTTTGTCGAGGCGTTGCGAGCGCTCAACGTGACGCCGCACGTTGCTCAAAATACGACCCGTCGCCGCAGCGCGATCGACCGCCGAACCGTCCGCCATCCGGGCTACACGGTGAGTCAACGCAGGCGCAAGTTGATCGAGGAGAGCTTCGGGTGGGGCAAGACGATCGGCCGATTGCGCAAGGTGCATTTCCGCGGGCTTGATCTGGTCGGCGACATTGTGCGCTGGACGGCCGCGGCGTACAACTTGATCAGGATACGCAATCTGAGGGCCGCGACATGATGCGAAGTGATGCTGACCCGAGGGGGCGTTTTCGAGATGAACCGCTCGGCAACGGGCTTCGAGAGGTCCGCCGACCTCCCGAAAACCGTGCTGAACGGGCAGTTCGCGAACCACGCGCCGATTTTTTCACGGGGCTGTTAGAGGCGTTCGAAGATTGTGGCGATGCCTTGGCCCATGCCGATGCACATCGTGGCGAGACCGTAGCGGCCGCCGCGGCGGCGGAGTTCGTGCAGCAGCGTCGTCGCGATGCGAGCGCCGCTGCAGCCCAGCGGGTGGCCCAGCGCGATCGCGCCGCCGTTCACGTTCACGATCGCCGGATCGATCCCGAGTTCGCGGACGCACGCGACGGACTGCGCGGCGAACGCTTCGTTGAGTTCGACCAGATCGAGATCCCGTGCCGCCAGCTTCGCGCGGTCGAGGGCCTTGCGCGTCGCACCGATCGGACCGATCCCCATGACGCTCGGATCGACGCCGAACGTCGCCGACGTCACCACCCGCGCCATCGGCGTCCAGCCGTGCCGCTCGGCGGCTTCGGCGCTGCACATCAGCAGCGCGGCCGCGCCGTCGTTGAGCGGCGAGGAGTTGCCGGCAGTGACCGTCCCGTTCGCTTTGAACGCCGGCTTGAGTTTCGCGAGCGTCTCCATCGTCGTGTCGGGGCGCGGCGGCTCGTCCTGCGAAAGATCGTAGGATTTCTTGCCCGCGTCGACGTGCACCGGCGTCAGCTCGGCGGCGAAGCGGCCGGCCTCCACCGCGGTCTTGCATTTCATCTGGCTTTCGTACGCGAAACGGTCCTGCGCATCGCGCGAGATGCCGTACTGCTCGGCGACGTTCTCGGCGGTCTCTCCGAGCGAAATCGGCGGATACCATGCGGCGAGCCGCGGATTCACCATCCGGTTGCCAAGCGTCGTGTCGTGGATCTCGGGCGCGCGATCGTACGCCTTCTCGGATTTGAGGATCACGAACGGCGCGCGCGTCATCGATTCCGCACCGCCGGCAATCGCGACGTCGACGACGCCCGCGGCGATCGCATGATAGGCGGCGTTGAGCGCCTGCAGACCGCTTCCGCAGAGCCGGTTGAGCGTCGTGCCCGGGACGCTCGTCGGCAGCCCCGCGAGCAGCAGCGCCATCCGGCCCGCGTTGCGGCAGTCCTCGCCGGCCTGATTCGCGGCGCCCCAGAAGACGTCGTCGATCAGCGCGGGCTCGACGCGCGTGCGCTCCACCAGCGCGCGGATCGCGTGCGCTCCGAGGTCGTCCGGCCGCACGGACGCGAGCGCGCCTCCGTAGCGGCCCATCGGCGTGCGGAGGGCGTCGACAACAACGGCTTCGGGCATGACTCGTGGGGCTTCGCGCAGCAGGCGAGCCGGCCTTGCGGCGCGAGGGAGCGCATCGGCTGATGCGAACGGCATGCGGTGTGGAGCACGGGACGACGCACGCCGCATGCATCGCCGGCGGCGGACCGGCCGGGATGCTGCTGGGCTACTTGCTCGCCCGCGCGGGGCTCGACGTCGTCGTCCTCGAGAAGCACGGCGACTTTCTGCGCGACTTCCGCGGCGACACGGTCCACCCGTCGACGCTCGCGGTGATCGGCGAACTCGGCCTGCTCGAGCGTTTTCTGAAGATCCCGCATCAGCGCGTCGCGCGGCTCGCCGGGGTCGTCAACGGCCACCGCGTGACGATCGCCGACTTCGCGCACGTCCGGACGCGCTGCCGCTACATCGCGATGATGCCGCAGTGGGATCTGCTCAACTTCTTCGCGACGGAAGCACGCGCGTTTCCGAGCTTCCACCTTGAGATCAACGCCGAGGTGACCGGCCTGATCGCAGAAGACGGGCGTGTGATCGGCGTGCGCGTTGCGGACCCGAGCGGGAAACGCGAGATTCGCGCGGCGCTCGTCGTCGCCGCCGACGGGCGCCATTCGACGGTTCGCCGCTGCGCGGCGCTGCCGGTGCACGATCTCGGCGCCCCGATCGACGTGCTGTGGATCCGTCTGCCGAAACGGCCCGGCGATCCGTCGGAGACGCTGGGATACTTCGACGCCGGGCGCGTGCTCGTCACGATCGATCGCGGCGAGTACTTCCAGTGCGGGCTCGTGATCCCGAAAGGCGGGATCGACGCGCTGCACGCGGGCGGGATCCGGGCCGTGCGCGAGCAGATCGCAGCGCTGGCGCCGCTGCTGCGCGATCGCGTCGACGCGATCCGCGATTGGAACGACGTCAGCCTGCTCACGGTGCGGATCGATCGACTCGAACGCTGGCATCGCCCGGGGCTGCTCTGCATCGGCGACGCCGCGCACGCAATGTCGCCGATGGGCGGCGTCGGGATCAACCTCGCGATTCAAGACGCGGTCGCCGCCGCGAACCTGCTCGCCGCGCCGCTGCGCGACGGCGCCGTCTCCGACGCGCAGCTCGAGGCGGTGCAGCGCCGCCGGATGCCGGCCGTCCGGTTCACGCAAGGCCTGCAGGTCTTCGCGCAGGAGCGCGTCTTCGGGCAAGCGCCGCCGGGCGCCGTGCCTTCACGGTCGCTTCCGGCACCGCTGCGGCTGCTGCAGATGCTCCCGCTGCTGCAGGCGATCCCCGCCTACGTCGTGGGCGTGGGAGTGCGTCCCGCACGCGTGCGCACGCCGAACCGCGCGGGCTGACGCGCATCCGTCACGCGATTCGCGTCACCGCGTCGACGTCGAGCTCGCCGGCGAGGCGATCGAGGTCGTCGAGGACCGACGTCAGGATCGGGATGCCGTCGCGGCGAACGCGAGCTCGTTCTCGTGCTCGATCTCGCCGGCGACGAAGATCCGGTCCTGCCCCGGCGCGCGCGCGCCGTCCTTGATCGCGCGCAGCTCGCGGTCGATGTCGCGTTTGAACGCGGCGACGTCGCGCAGCGCGTCGACGCGCAGCGCGCCGAAGAAATGCGACGTGATCCCCGACGGCGCCGTCGGGCTCTCCGTGATCGTCAGGTCGGCGCCGAACCAGCCGGCGGCGAGGACGCCGGTAAGCAATTCCGCGAGCGCGCCGAGGCCCTAGCCCTTGTGGCCGCCGTTCTCGGTGCCGAACCCGCCGAGCGGCAGCAGCGCGCCGGTGTGGCGCGCCGCCGGATCGCCGATGGGGTTGCCGTCGGCGTCGACCGCCCACCCGGGCTTGAGCTGCAGCCCCTTGCGCTCGTAGACTTCGAGTTTGCCGTACGTCACCGTCGTGGTCGCGAAATCGAGGACGAACGGCGGCTCGTCGCCCGCGGGCACTGCGAACGCGAACGGATTCGTTCCCTGCATCTTCGTCCGTCCGAACGTCGGCACCGCAAAGTGCGCGGAGTCGGTCGAGCAGATTCCGATCATGTCGTGCGGCAGCGCCATCATCGCGTAGTAGCCGGCGATCCCGTAATGGTTCGAGTTGCGCACCGCGGCGAACGCGATCCCGCGCTCGCGCGCCTTCGCGATCGTGGCGCTCATCGCGTGATGCGATGCCGGATGCCCCAAGCCGTTGCCCGCGTCGAGCAGCAGCGACGTCGGCGTCTCTCGCACGCGCGTGTACGTCGGCCGCGGGACGATGCGGCCGTTGCGGATGCGGTCGACGTAGAACCACCGCAGTCGTGCGACGCCGTGCGATTCGATCCCGCGCCGGTCCGCGGCGACCAGCACGTCGGCGACGATGCGCGCCGCTTCGTCGTCGACGCCGACGGCGACGAGCGATGCCGCGACGAAGCGCTGCAGATCGTCCTCGCGCACGCGCGCAACGGCGGCCTCCGTCATACCGGTTCGACGACGAAGCGGTCGAGTTTCGCGATGCCCAGGCGATCGGCGAGCGCGTCTATCGTCTCCCACACCTTGGGATCGATCGGAACGCCCTCGCTGCGATACCGTTCGGTGTGCTCGCGTTCGGGATCGCCCGCGACCAGGACGCGCTCGACGCCGGGCGACGTCCGTCCCGCGCGCAGCAAGCCGAGTTGACGATCGAGATCGCGTCCGAACAGCGGCAGATCGCGGATCGCGTCGACGCGGAACGCACCGAAGAAGTTGCCGACCGTTCCGCCGTGCAGGCCGCGTTCGTCGAGCCCGAGGTCGGTCCCGAACGGTCCCCCCGAGAGCACGCCGCAGAGGATCTCGACCAGCGCGCCGAGGCCGTAGCCTTTGTGCCCGCCGTTCTCGGTGCCGTAGCCGCCCAGCGGCAGCAGCGCGCCGGTCGTCATCGCGATGCGCGGATCGCGCGTCTCGCGTCCGTCGGCGTCGACGGCCCAGCCGGGTTTGAGCTCCTTCGACTTGCGATCGCTCACTTCGAGGCGACCGAACGTCACCGCCGTCGTCGCCATGTCGAGGACGTACGGCGGCCCGTCGGCGGCGGGGATGGCTACGGCGATCGGATTCGTGCCCTGCGTCTTCTGCCGGCCGAACGTCGGCACCGCGAGATGCGTCGAGTTGGTCATCGCGAGACCGATCATCCCGCGATCGAGCGCCATCATCGCGTAGTAAGCGCCGATTCCGAAATGGTTGGAGTTGCGCAGCGTCGCCAAGCCGATCCCCGTCTGCTCCGCCTTCGCGATCGCCGCGCGCATCGCATGGATGCCGGCCGGATGGCCGAGTCCGTTGCCCGCGTCGAGCGCGATCTGCGTCGGGCTCTCGCGCAGCACGGTGTACTGCGGGCGCGCCGCGACGACGCCGGCCTCGATCCGCCGGCAGTAGAACGTGTCGAGGCGCGCGATCCCGTGCGATTCGACGCCGCGCAGATCGGCGGCGACGAGGACGTCGGCGACGTCGCGTGCGTCGCTCTGGGAGACGTCGAGTGCGGTGAGAGCGCGGACGATAAACGCCCGCTCGTCCGCCTCGTTCGCACGGATCTTCGAAGGCTCTTCACCGATCATCGCGTTCTTGCGTTCGGGACCCCGGAGCTGCGGCCCCGCCGCCGCCGGACGCCGTCAGTCGGCCCGCACGTCACGCAGCTTGCGCGCGACATCCGCAAGGACACGGTCCGCCGCGTACTCGTCGAAGCGGGCGCGGTCGTAGCAGAGCGCGAGCCAACCGCGGCCGTCGACGATCGCCCCCGGCGCGAGAATCGCTGACTCGCCGGGGGCGACGAGCGGGAACGCGAGCAGCGTCCCGGTCGCGCCGACGTTCGTGACCGTCGCGGTCGCGCCGCCGACGTCGTGCGCGGTGAGTGCGCCGCTGCGCGCGCGCGCCGCGAGGTCCGCGATCTGCGCGGCGATCGCGTCGAGCGATGCGGCGTTCGCCTGCGAGACGACGGGCACGACGAGGCCGCCGAGGATCTCGACCGCGACGCCGATGCGGTCGGCATTAAGCGCGCGGCCGAACGCGCGGACGAAGTAGGCCGTCCAGGCCCGGCCGCCGCGGTCGACGGCGGAGAGATCGATCTGCACCGCGCACGAACCTTGCGCGATCGTGGCGCGCGCTTCGGTCATGCGCTCCGCGATGCGCTTGCGCATCGCCGTCAAACCGCCCGCTTTCGTGAGCGTCGGCGGCGCGACGGGCCGCGAGACCGCGGTGTGCATGCCGGCGGGCGTCGCGTCGGCGAAGCGCGCGAGGATCTGACCGACCTCGGCGCGTTCGCCTTCGAGGACGAGAATCTCGGCGAGGATGCCGTCCTGCGGCGATTCGACGTCGGTGTTCACCTTGTCGGTCTCGACGGCGAAGAGCGGCTCGCCGCGATTCACGGCGTCGCCGGGTTTCTTGTACCAGGCAGAGACCAGGCCGTCGACGAGCGTGTCGGCGAGCTTGGGGAACTCGACGTTCATGGGCGCGTCTCCGGCCGCGCTTCGACAGGCTCAGCGTGACGCGCCTCAGCAGGACGCGATTCGCATGCGGTTTTGAAGGCGGCGAGAAAGCGGCCGACGTCGGCGCCGTCGACGGCGCGGTGGTCGACGGCGCACGTGACGAAGGCGCGGCCGTTACGGACGGCGCCGATGCGGACGGCGGCGGTGTGGCCGGGGCGGACGAACGGAACGGCGAGATCGCTGCCGCTCGCGCCGTAGTCGATCAGTGCGATCGTTCCGCCGCCGCGCGAGGGCATCGCGGGGCCGAGGTCGAGGTCGACGACGACGTCGGCGTGCTCGACGATCCCCGTCCAAGCGAACGTTGCGTTGAAGCGCGGGAACGCGCGCGCCGCCGCGACGAGCGCGTCGAGCGCGAGGCGCGTGTGCTCCGCGGGAAGGTCGACCGCGATCGTGCTCGACGCCTGCGGGATCACCGGGTCGTACGCGGGCGTTGCGCCGCCGCGCTGCGCGCGCGCCGCCGCGAGCCGCACGATCGCGTCGCGAATCGTCGCGCGATTCGGCACGATCGCGTCTTCGAGGACCTCGTCGACGGGGATTCCGGGGATATCGGGCATCGCGACGCGCACCGGCGGGACGTCGAGGACGCCGGCTTCCGCCGCGATCGCGCACAACTCCGCGCCGAGACCCATCGTCAGCGTATCTTCGTGCACGACGCACAGCCGGCGCGTCTTCGCGAGCGATGCGAGGATCGTCGCGCGATCGAGCGGGAGCAGCGTGCGCAGGTCGATCACTTCGACGTCGATCCCCTCGCCGGCGAGCGTCTGCGCCGCCGCGAGCGATTCGTGCAGCATCATCCCGTAGCTCAGCACGGTGACGTCGCTGCCCGCGCGCGCGACCGCGGCCTCGCCGATCGGGACGAGATATTCGCCCTCCGGGACGTCGCCGCGGATCGCACGATAGGTCCGCTTGTGTTCGAGAACGAGCACCGGATCGGGATCGCGGATCGCCGCGGTGAGCAGGCCCTTCGCGTCGGCCGGGGTCGACGGCGCCACGATCTTCAATCCCGGCGCGTGCGCGTAAAACGCCTCGACGCTCTGCGAATGGTACGGACCGCCGCGAAAGCCGCCGCCGTACGCGGTGCGCAAGACGAGCGGACACGTCCAATCTCCTCCGGTGCGCCACCGGATCTTCGCCGCTTCGCCAACGAGATGGTCCATCGCCGCGTGGATGAAGTCGGCGAACTGGATCTCCGCGACCGGTCGCAGGCCGCGCATCGCCATCCCGACCGCGACGCCGGCGATCCCCGTCTCGGCCATCGGCATGTCGATGACGCGCCGCGCGCCGAAGCGCGCGTGCAGCCCTTCCGTCGCGCGGAAGACGCCGCCCAGCACGCCGACGTCTTCGCCGAGGACGACCACGCACTCGTCGCGAGCCATCTCGCCGGCGAGCGCTTCGCGCACTGCCTCGACGACCGAGCGCTCACGCATACGCGTGCTCGAGGACCGTCGCCGGATCGCCGAGCGGCTGCGCTTCCGCCCACGCCGCCGCGTCGTCGGCGATCGCGGCATTTTCGGCGTCGACCGCTGCGGCCCACGCGGCGTCGACCAGCGCACGCGCGCGTACGAGCGGATCCTGCGTCGCGCGTGCCGCCTCGATCTCGCTGCGGTCGCGGTAGCGCGTGTCGTCGTCGTTCGAGGTGTTGGGCAGAAACCGGATGCACTGCGCGTCGATCAGCGTCGGGCCGGCGCCGCTGCGCGCACGCGCGATCGCCTCGGCGGCGGCGGCATGCATCGCCTCGAGGTCGCCGCCGTCGACCGCGATCCCCGGCATCCCGTAGCCGGCCGCGCGCGCCACGAGCGTCTCGGTCGCGTACTCGTCTTCGCGCCGGACCGACTGCGTCCAGCCGTTGCGGTGGACGACGAACACGCACGGAAGCCGGTGGACGGCCGCGAGGTTCATCGACTCGTGCGCTTCGCCTTTCTGCGCGCCGCCGTCGCCGAACGCGATCACGGTGACGCTGCCGTCGCCGAGCAGCTGCGAGCCCCACGCGCAGCCGACGCCGTGCGAGCAGTGGTTGGGCTGCGGTCCCTGCTGGGAGAGCACGTGCAGCGCACGCGAGCCGAAATGGGCGTAGGGCTGGCGGCCGCGCGCGTTCGGATCGGAGGGCCGCGAGAAGAAACAGAGCATCACGTCGCGCGCCGGCATCCCGAGAACGAGCAAGGCCGCAAGATCGCGGTAATGCGGCGCGAGCCAATCGACCCCGGGCTGCATCGCGAGCGCGTACCCCGTGCCGATCGCCTCGTGTCCGCTGCACGGGACTGCGAAATGCGCGCGGCCGGCCCGAGCCAGCCGCCACATCCGCTCGTCGAGCGCTCGCGCGAGCGAGAGCGCGCGATAGCCGCGCTCCCGCTCCGATCGTTCGAGCATCGCGCTACTTCGCGATCGTGAACTTTCCGCCGGCGACGCGCGTCAGGACGAGCGAGAACACCGAGAGCCCGTTGTGATCGCCGCCCGACATGCGGAACGTTCCAGTGACACCGGTGTAGTCGGTGTGCTCGAGCGCTTGGCGCAGCTTTTCACCGTCGGTCGACTTCGCGCGTTCCAGCGCCTGTTTGAGAACGTAGACGCTGTCGTATCCGAATCCGCCGAAGATGCTGACCGGCGCATCTTTGGGATAGCCGCTCTCGAACGCGGAGATGTAGTGCGTCAGCAGCTTCTTCTGCGGATCGTTCGCCGGCAGATAGCTCGCGACGTTGATCTTCGTGCTCGCGATGAACGCGCCGTCGAGCGCGGCGCCGGCCTGCTGCGGGAAGACCCCCGTCGCCGCACCGTCGGAGTAGAAGATCGGCACCGAGATGCCGAGTTCGCGATAACCCTTGATGATCACGTTCGCCGACGGCAGCGTCGTCCACGCGACGACGGCCTGCGGGTTGGCAGCTTTGATCTTCGTCAATTGCGTCGTCGCGTCGCTCGCGCGCGCGTCGATCGCTTCAGCGTCGACGACTTCAAATCCGAAGCGCTTCCCGGCGTCCTGGAAATGGGAGAGGCCCGTCTTGCCGTAGTCGTCGTTGCGGTAGATGACGGCGACCTTCGTCATCTTCTTCGCGCGCATGTACTCCTGCATCGACTGCGCGACGTGGAAGTCGGTGATCGGCATCTTGAAGATCCACTGCCGATCGGCGATCGGCTGGATCACCTGCGCGCTCGAGGCGAGCGAGACCATCGGCACCTTTGCCTGCGTCGCGAGCGGGACCATCGCCAGCGACGTTTGCGTCAGCGACGAGCCGATGATCGCGGCGACGTGCTGGTCGAGGAGCTTGCGGGTGTTGTTGACGGCGGTCGTCGCGTTCGACTCGTCGTCGAGGACCGTGACCTGCAGCGGATGCCCCTGTACGCCGCCGGCCTTGTTGATCTCGTCGACCGCCATCTGGATGCTGTCGGCTTCCGGCCGGCCGAGGGTCGCACCCGGACCGCTCTCTGAAACGGTCGCACCGATCACGTAGGGTTCCGCGGCGGCACCGGCGAGACGCGGCGGTGCCGCCGGAACGATGAGGAGCGCGGCGAGCGCGAGCATGCCGAAACGAACGACGATCCGAACCATCTGACCCTCCTTACTTTCTTGCCGTCGTGTTGGCGGGCGACGCCGCAGTTTCCGTCTGAACGCGAGGCCGCGAGCGGTCCGCGCCGCCCTCAGGGCCGCGCGGCGAGGTAGACGGAACGCGCCGAGCGCGCCAGTTCGTCGGCGGTCTCGGTCCCGACGATGCGGCCGCGCTGCATCAGATACGCGCGCGAACAGATGCGCGCCGCCAGCCGCAGGTTCTGCTCCACCAGCACGATCGTGACACCCCGCTCGGCGAGCCGCGCGAGCGCGCCGAAGTTCTCGGCGCGCACTTTCGGCGCCAGACCCAGACTCGGTTCGTCGAGCAGCAGCAGGTCGGGCTTCGCCATCAGCGCGCGACCGATTGCGACCATCTGCTGTTCGCCGCCAGAGAGCGAACCCGCGATCGTGTCGCGATAGCGCCGCAGCGCCGGAAAGAGCTCGAAGACGCCCTCGAGATCGGCGGCGAGCACGGCGCGCGGCGCCCGCCGCGCGTAGGCGCCCATCTGCAGGTTCTCGCGCACGGTGAGCGGCGCGAAGATCCCGCGCCGTTCGGGGACGAGCGCGACGCCGCGCGTCGCCAACCGCTCCGGCGAAAGCCCGGTGACGTCGGCGCCGCCGATCCGGACGCGGCCGGCTTTGGGCGGGATCAGCCCGGTGATCGACCCGACCAGCGTCGTCTTCCCGGCGCCGTTGGGACCGACGATCGCGACGGTCTCGCCGCGTTCGACCCGCAGGCTCACGTCCCACAGCACCTGCACGCGGCCGCGCAGCGTCGAAAGATGCTCGATCTCGAGCGCGGGCTCTCCATCGCTCACGGCGTCACCCTCGCTTCGCCGCCGCGATCGCCCGCCGGCGCCTCCAATTCGTCGCCGAGATACGCGTCGATCACGAGCGGAGCGGAGGCGACGGCGTCGGGTGCTCCCTCGGCGATCTTGCGTCCGTGGTCGAGCACCACGACGCGATCGGCGACGGCGAGGAGTTCGCCGACGGCGTGCTCGACGAGCAGCACCGCGACGCCGTCGGCGCGCGCGCGGCGGATCGACGCGATCACGGCGTCGACTTCGTCAGGGTTGAGCCCCGAGAGCGGCTCGTCGAGCAGCAGCACCGTCGGCTCGACCGCGAGCGCGCGCGCGAGTTCGAGCAGACGCTCTTCGCCGAACGCGAGCGATTCGGTCGCGCGCGACGCCATCGCGCCGATCCCGGCGCGCTCGAGAACGGCGTCGGCCCGTTCGCGCACCTCCGCTTCGGCGCGGCGGCGCGCCCGCAGCCCGAGGCCGCAGGGGATCAGCTCGCGCGCGGGCAGCGGCGGATACGCGCCGCCGAACGCGCGCGCGGCGAGCGCGACCTCGACCGATTCGCGCACCGTGAGCCCCCAGAACATCACCGGCGTCTGGAACGTGCGCGTGACGCCGCAGGCCGCGACCGCGTGCACCGGCTTCCCGTTCAGCGGGATCTCCCCGAGCATGACGCTCCCCGACGTGGGACGCTGGACGCCGCTGATGACGTTGAAGAGCGTCGTCTTCCCCGCACCGTTGGGCCCCATGACGCCGAGCACTTCGCCGCTGCGCGCGGTGAACGAAACGCCGTCGACGGCGAGGACGCCGCCGAAGCGCATCGAGACGTCGCGCACCTCGAGCGTGCTCACGCGCGGCGCACCGCGCGCCCGAGCAGTCCTTGCGGCCGCACGACGAGCACGAGCACGAGGATCAGAAATCCGACGCCCTCTTCCCAGCCGGTCGAGAGCAGGCCGCCGGCGACCTTCACCACGATGCCGAGCACGAAGCCGCCGACGAGCGCGCCCGGCAGGCTTTCGAGGCCGCCGAGCACCGCGGCGACGAAGCCGGCGAGACCGAGCGTGAGCCCCATGTCGTAGGTCGCGCTGGTGATCGGTGCGATCACCACCCCGCCGAGTCCGCCGATCGCGGCGGCCGCCACGAAACTCCATAGCGCGAACGTGCGCAGGGGGATCCCGAACGTCGACGCAATCGGCGGGTTCGCGACCGCGGCGCGCACCGCGGTTCCGGTGTACGTGCGGCGAAAGAACACGTAGAGCGCCGCGAAGACGACGACGTCGGTGCCGAACACCCACGACGCCTGCGGCGGGAGGACGCCGCCGAAGATCGTGAGTGCGGTGCCGCCGGTGAACGGCGTGAGGCTCAGCGGGTTGGTCCCCCACACGAAGAGCGCGAGCCCGCGCAGCGCGACGTCGAGGCCGAGCGTGATGAAGATCAGGGTGACGCCGGTCGAGGCGCGTGCGGGCCGGATCGCGGCGAGATAGCAGATCCCGCCGACCGCCGCGGCGACGGCGACCGCCAGCGCGGTTGCGGCGAACACCGGCATCCCCGCCGTCGCGAGCGACGACGCCGTCATCGCGCCGATCATCGCGAATTCGCCTTGCGCGAAGTTGATCAATCCGGTGACCTGATAGATGAGCACGAAGCCGGCCGCGATCAGCGCGTAGATCGCACCGACCTCGATCCCGGCGAGCACGTATTGCCACACCTGCGCGGTCACGCGCGCGCCGCCTCGCCGCGCGCGCCCGCGATCCCGCGCGGGAGCAGGATCAGCATCGCGATCAGGATCGCGCCAAGGAAAAACGATTGGAAGTCGCCGCGCGCGTTCGGCAGCACGATCGGGACGAACGTCTGCAGCACCTGACCGAGCACGACGACGAGGGCCGCACCAATCACCGCACCCCACAAACTGCGGATCCCGCCGATGACGGACATCAGTACGAAGTTCACCGAGAGCAGGAAGCTGAACGACGACGGATCGATGTACGAGGCCTGCGAGGCGTAGATCGCGCCGGCGATCCCGGCATACGCCGCGCTCAGGACGAACGTCTGGCGCTTGAGCCGTTCCGCGTCGACGCCGAGCGCTTCGGCGCCGAGTTCACCGGCGGAGATCGCGACCAGCGACCGTCCGAAACTCGAGCGCACCAGATTCCCGGCGAACCAGATCCCGATCGCCAGCATCGACCACGCCAAGATCGCGTAGGCGCGCTGGTCGAAGGCGAACGCGCCGATCGCGAATCCCGGGATGTCCTTGAACCCCGACGACCCGCCGATGAACTCCCACTCGTTGAAGACGACGTTGATGACGATGCCGAGCGCCAGCGTCGCGAGCGCCAGAAGGTTCTCACGCAAACGCAGCGCGACGAAGCTCAGCGCATAGGCGATCAGTGCTGCGAGCAGCGCGCCGCCGATCATCCCGAGCCACGGTGTCAGATGCGCTTTCACGGCCAGCGCCGCCGATGTATACGCGCCGATCCCGAAGAACGCCGCCTGGCCGAGCGAGACCTGTCCGGCATACCCCATGAACAGGTTGAGCCCGATCGTCACCAGCGCGTAGAGCCCGATCTGCGTCAGCAGTCCGGTGTAGTACGACGGCAGTACCCAGACCAGCGCGGCGACGACGGCGAGCACGGCCAGCGCACTGCGGCCGTAGGCGTGGGAGGGGCGGAGCAGCATCTCTCCGCCGCCTCTCTCTGGAACCGCACGTCAAACCCTGCCGGATCGCAATCCGGCGGGACGTTACGCGATGCCGTTCCGGATCGCGTAGATCGCCGCTTGGGTCCGCGCGGTGATTTGCAGCTTCGAGAAGATGCGGCTGATGTGGTTCTTCACCGTCTTCTCGGAGAGGCAGAGCCGGTCGCCGATCTCCTTGTTCGAGAGTCCGCCCGCGATGAGGCGGATGATCTCGCTCTCGCGCAGCGAGAGTTCGTCCTCGGCGGGACGCTCCGACTTGAGCCGCCGCAGCAGCCCGCCGGCGACGCGCGCGTCAAAGTACGTTTCACCGCGAGCGACGGCCTTGCACGCACGGATCAGCTCGCCCGGCGAGACGTCCTTGACGAGATAGCCGTCGACGCCGCACGCCAGGCAGCGCTGCATCGATTGCTGCTGCGCGTGAGAGGTGAGGACGACGATCCTGGTCCCCGGCGACGCGATCCGCGCCTGCGCGATGAGGTCGTCGAACTCGGCAGCGAAGTCATCCATGTCGATCAGCAGCAGATCCGGCTGATGGACCGCGATGCTGCCCTCATCGAGGGTCCGCGCGTCGCAGATCACCTCGAGCTCGCGATCGCTCGCCAGCAGATGGCACAGCGCTTTGCCGACGATGCTCTGACTCTCGACGACGATGAGACGGCAGTGCCGAGTAATGGTCGGATTCATCTCGGTCTCCCAGATAAGTGCAGATAGGGTGGGATGGGTCGGGTCGAAAGTCACAGACGGAACGCCGAACGAGGCGCTGGATCGACCGATCGGTGAGGCCAAAGGTCTTGCACCGACCGGGCACCGTTTCGTCCGGAAACATTCCGGAAACACATTGTATCCCGGATCACACGGGGTGACTATCCTAGAAAGTGGGGATTCGGGCCCGTACGTTTGGGCCGAAAGTTCCCAGATTTTTCGGTGTCGCTAGGCACAACGGCCCGAAATCGCACAGTTCCGGCAGATTCTTGATGGTCAATAGTCCCGCGCCGCTTCGTCATCCGCCCCGCGTAGAAGGGACGTCGGGGCCTGCTCGCCCGCCGTGTTTCAAAGTCCTCGGAATGCGGGACGAAAGGGCAGTCTCTGATGTGGAACTAGCAGCGTAGATCATGCGAGCGGAGCGCGCACTCATTCGCGACCATGTCGATGGTCTCAACGGCGCCGGCACGGCATTCGTCTCGATCGTCGCCGACCTCGTCCCCGTCTCGCGTTGGCGCTTCGGCCGGATCCATCTTCCGTATAACGTGGTGCAGTTCGCATGCTCGGAGCCGGACGAGGGGCCGGAGGAGTTCGAACGCTTCAGCATCGCGCACCGTGTCCTGCGTAGACGCGGCGCCGTCGGGTCTGCGATGTGGGCGATCCGCACTACCCCCACGCCGTCGCGATCTCGTTCCCGTACGCGGAAGGACGGGTCGCGGCGATCGTGCTGCTGCGCTCCGCCGAGCTCGGACCCTTCACCGATCACGAGCGGACGCTGCTCGGCGTGGCGCGCGAGATCGGCGAAGAGTGCCTGCCGCTGGGGATCACGACGTCAATGCCGTCGGCCGCGCCGAAGTCGGCGCTCTCGCGGCGCACCGCGCCCGCGATGTTCGTGCTCGATCGCGCGTACCAGGTCGTGATGGGTCCTCGCGCGCACGGCCCCTCGCCGGCGGCGCCCGACGGCGCACGCGAACGGCTGCCTCGCCTCATCGAACAGGAAGTCCGGACGATGACCTCCGCCTGGGCGGCCGATCCCCGAACGTTCGTCAACGCAACGTCCGTCTCGCTTCCGCTGCTCGTGATTCGCGCGCACTCGATGCACGGCCGCGACGGCGCATTCCTCGCCGTCACCGTCGAGAGTCTGCGCGTTCGCCAGGTCCTGCGGCGGGCGAGCGAGGCCTACACGATCACCGCCCGCGAGCTCGAGGTGCTTGCCGCGCTCCTCGACGGCTTACGCACCGAGGAGATCGCGGCGCATCTCGCGATCAGCATCTCCACGGTCAACGATCACGTCAAAAGCCTCGTCGCGCGGACGAAGTCGCAGAACCGCTCGCAGATGCTGGCACGCATCCTCGGATGGTACGGCGCCGAGCCGACGAGCAACCGCGAAGCTTAGCTCACAGCGAGCGGATGTCGCGCGGACGCGCGGGCGGCAGCGCTCCGGTCGTACCCGGGGCGATGCCGTAGGGCCCGATCGAGGACCGCACCGGCTCGACCTTGTTGAGCACGACGCCCACGACGTTGCGTACGCCCGCGTTCTGCAGCCTGCGCAGGCCGCCCGTCGCGCGCGTCGCGTCGGTCTCGCGCGACGCGACGACGTACACGGTGCCCTCCGCGCGACCGCACACCACCGCTGCGTCCATGACGGCTCCGCACGCCGGCGTATCGATCAGCACGGTCTCGTAGCGCTTCTTCGCTTCCTGCAAGAAACGCTCGAACGCCGGCGATTGGAGCAGCGCGAACGGATTCGGGACGCTCGTGCCGGCGACGATCACGTCGAGTCCGGCATGCGGCGTCGTGCGAATCGCTTCGTCGAAGGTCACCGTCCCGACGAGCAGATCGGAGAGCCCGGCCGAGCGCTTCGTGTCGAGGAGCTGGTGCACCGACGGCAAGCGCAGGTCGGCGTCGACGAGCAGAACGCGCGGCCGCAATTCGGCCATCGCGACCGCGGTCTTGAACGCGACCGACGACTTACCGCTTTCGGGATCGGCGCTCGTGAACGCGATCGTCGAGAGCGGTTCGCTGGACGCGTAGCGCAGCGAGGTGACGAGCTGCAGCACGGCGTCGACCATCGTGACCTCGAGCCACCCCGGCCGGCTCGCACGATCGGGAAGCTGCGGGATCGAACTGAGCACCGGGAGGCCGAGCCGCTCCGCGACGTCGCGTTCGGTGCGAATCCGCCCGTCGAGCCGATCGACGACGAAGACCGTCGTCAATCCGATGATCAGCGCCAGGAGTGCGCCGATCGTCATGACGACCAGCGCGTTCGGCGCGACTTCCGCCTGCGCCGCCGAAGCGCGCGCGATGACCGAGACGTCGCTGAGCGTCGTCGTGCTCGCGATGTTCTCTTGGCTCAGCTTCTGCTCCAGGGCGTTGTACACGTCCTCGTCGAGTTTGACCTGGCGCTTGAGGGCGAGCAGTTTCGCGGCTTCCTTCGGCAGCGCACGCAGCGCCGGCATCGCTCCGGCGTGCTGCGCGCGAAGCACGTTCAGCTGGGCCGCATCCGCGGCGATCTGAGCGCTGAGGGTCGCCGCCGTCTGCGTCAACGTCTGCCGCACCGGATTCACGATAGTGGAGGTCTGCGCGACGACGGTCGCAGGCGTCTTGGCGAGCTCGCGCCGGATCTGCGCGTCCTGCGTCTGGAGCGCCTTCACGGTTGGATGCTCGTCGGTATACTGAGCGCGGGCGTTCTGAAGCTGCACGTCGGTTTGCGCGAGCTGCGTCTGCAGCTGGACGACGGCCGGGTTCTGCGCGACTTGATTGCCGCCGCCGATCGTCTCGGTCGTTCCGCCGAGCTCCTGACGAACGACGGCCAACTGTGCCGCGGCTTGTTTCTGGTCGACCTCGGTCGCGGCGATTTTTCGCTCGGTATCGGAAATCGCCGCGATCGTGCTCTGCGTCTGGGCGTCGGCATCCGCAAGGCCGTACTTCGCTTGGAAGGTCGCGAGCATCGCCGCGCTGCGACCGAGCTTCGCCTTCGCTTCCGGGAGCTGCTCGGTGATGAACGCCGCCGCGGATTCGGCTTGCGAAACGACGAGGTCGCGGCGCAGCGCAACGAACGAGTCGGCGAGGGCGTTCGCGATCCGCGCCGAGTCCGCCGCATCGTGCCACGAGACGCCGACGTCGACGATCGCAGTGTTCGTGCGCGGGTGCACGGCGATGTGCCGCGCGAGACGCGCCGTCGTCACCGGGAGGTGCGCGCTGCGGATCGTGCGCTCGAGGACCGGTTCCTCGCGCAGCATCTCGGCGTAGGTTTCCGCCGTTTGTCCTTTCGACGCGTCGAGGATCGCGTTGAGCACCGGCAGGATCGTCTGCTGCGAATCGCCCGTCGCCGTTCTCCCGGCGATCAGCTGCACGTGAGTCGTGTACGACTTCGGTACGAGGAGCACGACGGCTACGGTTGCGATCAGAATCGCCGCTATCGTCGCCGCGAACAGTTTGCCGCGGCGGCGCAGAACGTCCAGCGCCGAGCGACGCGGCGGCCCGTTCGAGACGACGATGCGATCGCTGGTGGGAAGCGCGAGGGTATCCATCAAAATGGCAACCCGACCAGCCGGCGGATCGTGCCGAACAGCAATCCGAAGCCGTCGACCTTCTTCTTCGTTTCCGGGATGAAGATCACGTCATCGGGCGCGAGGACGAGATCCGAGCTCAAGTCGCCGTCCTGCAGCGCGTGGTACAGGTTTACCTCCGTAACCGTCGGCGGGCCGCCTGGTGCGCGCCTCGTCACGCGGATATGATTGAGATCGGCGTTGGCGCTCGAACTGTTGCCGGCTTTCGCAACGGCGATCGCGAGGCGATCGCCTTCGTTCACATCGACATCGCCGGGATGGTCAACCGCCCCCAGTACGCGCACGCGAATCGTCGCGGGCGCCGGCACGTACACTGCCGAGGCGTTCTGTAGGCGGACATCCGAAGTGACGTCTCCCTTTCGCAACAGCCCCTCGAGAGAAACTTCATGGATCTGATCGCCGACGGAGACGCGCGCGACCGGGAGCGGCCCGCTGGTGGGGCCAATCCCTCCTGCCGCTGCCAAAGCATCACTCAGGCGACCGCCGGGCTGAATCGTGTAGCGTCCGGGGGCCTTCACGTTTCCGAGAACGAGCACCGTGTAGGCGGCCTCGGTCTTGATCCCGACCGCGACGTTGGGCTCGCGCACGTACCGCTTGAGGCTGGCGGCTATCAGCGTCGAGGCCTGCGTGGTCGACATCCCGCGCACGACGAGCCGGCCGACGAGCGGGAGGCTGATGCTCCCGTCGGGTGCGACGGTGAGCTGCTGCGAGAGCGCCGTCTCGCCGAACACCTGCACGTCGAGCACGTCGCCGGGCGCGATGGCGGTATCGGCGAGCGCGCAGCGCGCACCGAGCAGGATGGTGAGCGCGAAAAGCGCGCTGATGAATCGTCGCATGTTATCGTGCGTCTCCCGCGCCGCTGTAGACGAGCGTTCCTTCGATGTCGAGCCGCTCGTCGTAGGTGCGGGCGACCGCTTCGGGGATCGGGCTGCCGTCGCTCATGCGGACGAAATCGCGCAGTGACGTGCCGGTCGGATGCGAGTCGTGGTTGGGCGCGCCACGGTGCGCGACGACCGCTTCGAGGCTGATCGTGCGGAAGTCGACGCTCCAACGGCTCTCGCCGCTCGTGTTCGGGCACGTCGAGTGCAGCTGCGCCGCCGAGAACGCCATGACGCCGCCCGGGCGCATCACGATGCGCATCTCGGGATCGAGATCGAGCTGCTCCAGCGCCTTGGGCTGGACCCGCGTATCGGAGCGGACGTGCTTGCGCGCTTCGGCGCGGCCCTCGGCGTTCCAGCGGTAGTAATCGAAGGCGTCCGAACCGTTGCGCACGGCGCGCGACCAGTACTGCGGATGAAACGCCATCCCCGCGCACGCGGCGTGGTCGTAGATCGGCAGCCACCAGTTGATCTGCGCCATCGGCGCCGAGTACCACGTGTCGCGGTGCGGATGATGCGCGTAGGCGACGCCGGAGGTGAGGTATCCGTTGCTCGTCGAGACGCGCATCCGCGGAACGTCGATGTACGTGTCGTCTTCGTCGAAGTCGAGTTCGCGCAGGATCCCGCGAATCGCGTCGCGGGAGCGCGGATCGTGGATGAACGATGACTTCAACGGCGCGAAGCGGTCGACGAACGCCTCGACCTCCATGAAATGCTGCGCGCGCCGAGGGTCGACGCCCTCGAACGCGTTCTCGATCGACGCACGGGCATGATTGACGAAGGCGAGCGTCGCGGGCGAGTGCGCGCGCACGACGATCGCGCCGTCGTACACCGCTTCGATCATGCGATGCGCGTCGAACGCGGGATCGATGTACAAGGTGCTCATCCGACTGCCTCCACCTGTGGCTTCAGGCCCATGGACGCCAACTGCGCGGTGATCTCGGAGACGTACGCCTCGTTCATGACCACGACGAGGTCGGGCGGCGCCGCGGTCAGCGACTCCGGCGCGCGGACTTGGATCCCCGTCGACGGCAGGAAACGCCCTTGCCGGTGCGGGTTGATATCGACAACCGCATCGACGAGTTCCGCGGTGCCGGTCTCGCTCAAAAAGGCGACGCATTTGGAACCCGAGCCCCACACCGCGACGCGTTCGCCGGCGTCCTTGGCGGCCCGGATGGTGTTGCTCCAGCGCCCCATCTCCGCCGAGACGCGCTCGGCGTAGCTCGCCGTGAGCGCGGCGAGCGCTTCGGCGTCCGCCTCGGAACCGCCGGCCGGCGCCGCGCCGTCCGGATTGATGCGTGCTTCGAGCATGACGTACTGGTCGCCGAAGGCGAGCCAAGCATCGTCGACCGTGAACCCGTTCTCGCGGAACAGCCGGGCGAGCGAATCGGTGGTGAAGTACGAGCAATGCTCGTAGTAGACGTCCCAGAACGCGCCCTCGCGGAGCACGCGGCCGACGTCGGGGACTTCGAAGAAGATCCGCGCGTGCGGCGAGCCGGCGAGCGAAGCCCGCAGTGCGCGGACGAAGCCGCGCACGTCGGCGATATGTTCGAGCGTGTGGCGGCAGATCACCGCGTCGGCGTCGAGCAGGCCGGTCTCCTCGCCGAAGAACTCGCGGCGCAGCGTCAACTGAGTCCCGGTCCGCTGCCGCAGCCGGTCCGGCGCGATCGTCGGGTCGAGTCCGAGACCGGCGTTGCCGCCGCGTTCGCAGATCGCGACGAGGAAGTCGCCTTTCCCGCACCCGATCTCGACCACGCGTTTGCCTTGCAGTCCGAAGCGCTCGATGATGTCGTCGACGAGGCCGTCGGCGAACGCCGTGAACGTCGGCGAGAAGCTCTGCTGCTCTTCGTACGAGTCGTCGTAGCGAACCAGCGCCGGATCGAAGCGCGGGTTCTGAATGAAGCCGCAGGCGCGGCAGAACGCGAGTTCCAAGGCGCCGTTCGGCACCCGCAGCGCGTCGGCGCGCTCTTCGAAAACGCGCGCGTTGTTGACCGGGATCGCAGGCGAGCTGAAAAACGAACGCAGGTCGGCGCTGCCGCACGCGCGGCACGAGGCATCAACGGGGAGCGGCGACTCCGCCGCACGCATGTCGAGGGTATTCATTAGACGATCTGCACTTCCGGGATCGGGATGATGAAACGGCCGCCCTGTTCGCGGAACGCAGCTTCCTGCTGCATAATTTCATCCGCGAAGTTCCACGCCAGCAGCAGCAGGTAATCGGGCGGATCCTCGCGCAGGCGCCGCGCCGCGACGATCGGCAGGTGGTTGCCGCCCATGTAACGCCCTTCTTTATGCGCGTTCCGGTCGACGACGTAGTCGATCAGGTCGGTCCCGATCCCGACGTAGCTGCACAGGGTCGTCGCCTTCGCCGCAGCGCCGTAGGCCGCGATGCGTTCGCCCCGCGCGCGCAGCGACCGCAGCAGCGTACCGAGCTCGTCGCGGATCGCGGAGACGCGCTGCGCGAAGTCCGCATAGAACGACCGCTGATCCATCTTGGACGCGAATTCCTGAGCGATGAGCGCGTCGACCCGTTGACGGCGATCGTCGTGCTGCTCGACGAACAGGCGCAGCGAGCCGCCGTGGATCGCGAGCCGCTCGACATCGTTGAGAAAGAGCCCGTGGCGCTTGAACAGCTCGTCGAGCGCGCGCACGGAGAAGTAGCACAGATGCTGGTGGTAGATCGTGTCGAACTCGCACTTCGCAACCAGATCGGCGACGTAGGGTACCTCGATCACCGCGACGCCTTCGCGCTTGAGCAGCACTTTGATCGCCGCGACGAAACCGTTGAGGTCGGGGACGTGCGCGAGCACGTTGTTCGCGAGGAACACGTCGGCGCGCACGCCGAGGCCGTCGCGAAGTTCGCGCGCCAGCTCGAGGTTGAAGAAGGTGTTGAGCGTCGGGATCCCGCGATCCGAGGCGACCTGCGCCGGACCGCTCGCCGGGTCGACGCCGAGCACCGGGATGCCGGCGTCGGCGAACGTCGAGAGCATGTAGCCGTCGTTGCTCGCGGCCTCGACGACCATGCTGTGCGGGCCGAGATGCCGCGTGCTGATCAGCCGCCGCGCGCTCGAGCGGAAATGCTCCATCAGCTGCGACGATACCGACGAATAGTACGGATAGTCGCGGCAGAACAGGATCTCCGGATCGACCGTCTCGGTGATCTGGGCCAGCGTGCAGCGCGGGCAGAAGGTCAACTCCAGCGGTGCTTTGAGCTCGGGTTCGGAAAGCTGTTCCAGCGTGAGCAGACCGTCGGCCAGCGGCGTCTCGCCCAGCGAGAGTACCGGGACGAGACCCTCGGCGTCGCAGGAGCGGCAGGTTGTCGCGGTCATGCGATCGCTTTCTCGACGGATGGGTGCGCGGCGCTCACGCGCAGTTCGCTGTCGAGCACCCCGCGCTCCATCAGCATGCGCACGTGCGCGATGCGCTGGTACCGCTCGCCTTCGAAGTCGGCAGAACTGACGTGGTTCTGCGCGTACGCGTCGAGCAGTTGACCGACGCCGGCACGCACGTCCCAGGTGAGGCGGACGTCCGGGAACGTTGCCGCGAACTTGGAGCAGTCGACGCGGTAGTTGCGCGTGTCGGAGTCGGCGCCTTGCGCGAACGTCACCGTCGCGCCCGGAACCTCTTCGCCCACGATCTGCGCGACCTCGCGGACGCGGTAGTTCTCCTCGGTCCGTCCGACGTTGAAGACCTCGTTGTGCACCTTCTCGCGCGGCGCCTCGATCGCGGCGATGAATGCGCGCGAGACGTCCTCGACGTGGACGAGCGGGCGCCATGCGGTGCCGTCGCTCTTGAGAAACACGCGGCCGTCGGCGAAGGCGTGCGCGGCGAGGTTGTTCACGACCAGATCGAACCGCAGGCGCGGCGAGAGACCGTACACCGTGGCGTTCCGCAAGAACACCGGACTGAAGCCGTCGCCGGCGAGCTCCGCGATCCAGCCTTCGGCGAGCACCTTCGAACGGCCGTAGGGCGTGACGGGACGCAGCTCCGAATGCTCGTCGAGCAGCTCTTGACCGCCGGCGCCGTAGTTGCTGCAGGACGAACTGTAGACGAAGCGCGGGACGCCCGCGAGCTGCGCTTTGCGCGCCAGGTCGAACGACGTGCGGCCGTTGATCGCGATCGTCAGTTCGGGATCGAGATCGCCGAGCGGATCGTTCGAGAGCCCGGCGAGATGGATGATCGCGTCGAAGCCGTGCAGATCCGGCGGCTGGACGTCGCGCACGTCGAGCGCGAGGTTCGGGACGGTATGGTTGACCGCGCCGAAATCGCAGCGGCTGAAGATGTCGGTGTCGCAGCCGGTGACGTCGTGCCCGCGGGCGACGAGCAGCGGCGTCAGCACCGTTCCGATATATCCGAGATGGCCCGTGACCAGAACCCTCACGCGGACACCGCGACCAGATGCGGCGCCTGGCGCCGGACGGTCGTCCACGGTGCATTGCCGCCGGACCATAGCTCTTCCAAAAGCTTGCGATCCCTCAAGGTGTCCATGCATTGCCAGAACGAGTCGTGACGATACGCCATCAGTTGTCCGTCGCGCGCGAGACGCGTGAGCGGTCCGCGCTCGAACGACGTCGCGTCGCCTTCGATGTAGTCGAACACTTCGGGCTCCAGCACGAAGAAGGCGCCGTTGATCCAGCCTTCCGACGTCTGCGGCTTCTCGGAGAACTCGCCGACCTGATCGCCGTCGAGGTCGAGGTGACCGAAACGCGCGGGAGGCCGTACGGCGGTCAGCGTGGCGAGTTTGCCGTGCGAACGATGGAAGCGCAGGAGCGCGTCGATGTCGATGTCGGCGACGCCGTCACCCCACGTCAGCATGAACGTCTCGTTGCCGATGACGGGCTGAAGCCGCTTCACGCGCCCGCCCGTCTCTGTTCCGATGCCGGTGTCGATCAGATCGACGCGCCAATCCGGCGCGTCGCCGTCCTCGGAACGCTGCACGGTGCCGGTCCGCAAGTTGACCGCCAAGTTGCTGTTGAGCGAGCAGTAATCGACAAGATACTTCTTGATGACTTCGCCGCGATATCCAAGCGCGATGGCGAACTCGTTGTAGCCGAAGTCGGCGTAGATCTTCATGATGTGCCAAAGAATCGGCTTCCCGCCGATCTCAACCATTGGCTTCGGCTTCACTTCCGTCTCTTCCGACAGACGCGAGCCGACGCCACCCGCTAGGATCGCCACCTTCATGCGCTTCATGGTAGAGGAGGGGCCCCGTCGGCACGTGAGTCCGGCCGACCGGCGGCGAGGACCAATAGCCTATGGTGCAGGCGCTGCTTCGGCGTCGAGGCCCGGAAGCGGCGTCGGCGCGCCGGCCGTTCGGACCGGCGAGCACCATCCGCGGAGCAGTCCCGTGCCGAACGCGGCGTGGACGAGCGGGAAATACGCGACCGAGGCCGCGGTGACCGCGAGCGCCTCGCCTCGTCGCCGGCGCGCCAACACGAGCGCCGCGAAGACGGCGGCCAGCGGCAGCAGCAGGACGCGAGCAGGCGAGCACGCCAGGGCGACGCCGAGGACGACCGCCGCCGGGGGCGCGACGTGCCGCGCGCGCAGGGTCCCGGGATGGCGGCGGATCGTGCGCGCGCGCCACGTTCCGTATTTGTGCCAGAGCACCGCGGTCTCCCACGGGCCCCTCGTAATGAGATAGGTGCACGGGGCCGGCGCGTGCCAAATCTCGCCGCCCGCACGCTCGATGCGGGCCGCGAGCTCCGAATCTTCGTTGGCGGTCCAGCGTTCGTCGAAGCCGCCGACGGACTGCAGCGTCCCCGGCCGGAAGGCTCCGAGATAGGGGTTGCCGTCGATCCGGCGCAGTCCTCCGGCGGTCCGCCGCATATCGGATCCGCCGAGTCCCAACGGGTTCGTCATCAGCGCGCGGACGAGCGCGCCGCCGAAGCCCGGCGCATCCGGCTCACTCTGGCTTCCGCCGACCCACCAAACGGACGACGGGAGCTGGTCGAGCGCATCGACGAGCGACCGAACGTATGAGGGGTCGTAGCGCGTGTGCGCGTCAAGTCGGACCAGGATCTCGTCTGCCTGCGCCCTGCCGATTGCGGCATTCAGCGCGACCGCGATCCCGGGGCGGTCGAGCCGCAGGACCTCGCCGTCGGCGCCGGTCGCCCGCAGCCACTCTTCGACGATGCGCGCGCCGCCGTCGACCGAGGCGCTATCCACGAAGATATAACGAACGCGCACGCTTTCGATGTTCTGCTCGCGCAACGACTGAAGCACGTCGGGCAAGTGCCGCGCCTCGTTGCGAAAGGGAACGACCAGGCACGCGCGCCGGGCGCAATCCATGGCTGGATCGTATGCGCCGGATCGCAGCGGATCATGCGTGCTTGCGGCAGCCGCGTCCATGACCAAGGTCCCCCCGGCGAGTTCCACCGGGTCTACCGTCGGACAGGCCGAGATTCTATGCTCGGATTCGCTGCGCCGATGCGGCTTTGTCCCGTCGGAAGCGAACGAAAACGAAAGGTGATTCGAGGATTCTCATGGCTGTCGAAGCGCCCTTTGTCGAGACGCTTCCCCTCGTTCGAGCCAAGCCCAAGCCGGCGCGCTTCACCCGCGGCTGGGCGATCACCCTATTTGTCGCTGACCTGCTGACGCTCGTCGTCGCGACGATCGCGGCGGCGCAGCTTGCGCAACAGTACTTCCACCTGCAGCTGCAAGTCGACCGGGTGGTGACTGCGCAGGCCGTCTGCATCGCAACGTGGCTGTTCGTGTTCTACCGCGCCGGCCTCTACGAGCGCTCGTTCGCGCTGTCAATCCGCGATGAGATCTACTGCACTGTGACGGCGCTGATCCTCGGCACGCTTCCCTTGCTGATCCTCTTCACCATCGTTCCGCAGATTTCGTCATCGCGGGCCGTGCTGCTCGGAGCGCTGGTCTTCGCGTTGTTTGCGATGGGGTTCGAACGATCCGTCGCGCGCGTGGTTCATCACACCGCGATCCAGCGCCGCGGCAAGCGGATCGCGATCGTGGGAACGCGCGCGCGCATCGACCAGGCGCTCGAGCAGATGCACGTCGATCCGCGGTCCACCGTGCTGCAGATCGAAGTCAACGACATCGAGCGTTCTTTCGACGGAATCGGCGCGCTCGCCGATCGAGCGCTCGACGACATCGCCTGGCTGCGCCACGCCCGCGAATCCGACTGCGACAACCTGATCCTCACCGAAATCGTCCCCCCGCGGGTGCTGCCGCCGCTGCTGCACGCGGCGGCGATCGAGCGCTTCACGATCGCGTTCGCACCGCCCCGGATCTGCTCGCAGGCCTATGATTTCCGGATCGAAACGGACGGCCACCAGGCGATGATCGTCGTGCGTCAGTTGTACACGCTGGCGCACGGCTCGAAAATTCTCAAGCGTGCGTTCGACTTGGTCGTCGCCGCCGTGCTCCTCGTTCTCGCGTCGCCGATCATCCTCGCCGCGGCGGTCGCGATCCTCATCGAGGACGGCGGACCCGTTCTGTTTCGACAAGAGCGAATCGGGCAATACGGGAAGTCGTTCGACATCCTGAAGCTCCGTTCGATGCGGGTCGATGCCGAGTCGCACTCGGGCCCGACGTGGTCGCCGGTCAACGATCCGCGCACGACGCGCGTCGGCCGGTTCGTGCGGCGCACGAGCATCGACGAACTGCCGCAGTTGATCAACGTGCTCCGCGGTGAGATGTCGATTGTCGGCCCGCGACCGGAACGGCCGGTCTTCGTCGAGCGTTTCCGCCGTGAGCTTCCGCGGTATGACGAGCGCCATCTCGTGCGGCCCGGCATCACGGGCTGGTCGCACGTGCAGATGTCGCGCAAACTCGACGTGAGCGCAGTCAGCGAACGCCTCAGCCACGATCTGTGGTACATCGAGAACTGGGGTCTCTTCATGGACGTTTCGATCGTCTTGAAGACCGCCGCAGAATTCTTGTTCCAAAGGCAATAGGGAGCGCGTGGTGAGAAAGGCGCTCGGCACCGTCACCCGGCGGGCTGCCGAAAGCACAGAGCAACCGCGACGACGGGGTCTCGGAGGCGGGGGGCAATGTGACCCGAACCGAGAGGCAGCAAGGATGTTTCGCCGATGAATCAGCCGATCGTCGTCCGTTCCGAAAACTCGCCCGTCGTCCCGGAGAGCGACCTCAACCCGTCATTCGCGCCCGGCGAGACCATCGAGCCGTTTCTGGCGATTCTCGCGCGGCGCCGCCTGCTCGTCGCGGGGATCTTCAGCATCACGCTGGCGCTCGTCGCCATTCTGTCGATGCTCGCCCCGAAAGCGTATACGACGCATCTGACCCTCCTTGCCGGCGGCGGATCGGCCCCCACCGACAGTTCCGCTCAGCAGGGCCAGACATCGCTTCCTGTCCTCAACGCGTTGCTGGCGGCTTCCAACGCGCAGTCGTCGGAGACGTTCGTCGAGATGTTCGGCGAAAGTCCGGTGCTGAATCGGACGATTCAAACCCTGCGTCTGAATGCGACGCCCGCGGATCTGTCTTCGCACATCATGGCGAAGTCGCTGCCGGGAACCCCGATCGTCGATCTCGCCGTCACCTGGAACGACCCGCGCGAGTCGGCACGCATCGCGAACGGCTTGGCCGGGGCCTTGGTCGCGACGCGCCGCGGGATGGTCACGAAACAGGCCGACGCGGTCATTACGGAGATCACCGCGCAGCTCGGACCTGCTGAAACCGCCCTTCACGACGCGACGAACCGGCTGGCGGCGTTCCAGGCCCGTGTCGGTGTCGCAGACGCGGCGACGCAGACGCAGAGCACGCTGGCGGCTGCCGCAGCACTCGAACAGAAGGCCGCCCTCGCACAAGTTGATGCAAAGCAGGCCGCCGCTTCACTTCGCGTCGTCGAGGGCGAGCTGGCGCGCACGCCGTCACTGATCGCCGCGGGCGGCTCGTCGCAGCCGAACCCGGTCGCGGCGCAGCTCCGCACGCAGCTCGCGCAAACCGACGTGCAGCTGCAGACGCTGCTCAAGCAATATACCGAAGAGCATCCGAGCGTCAAAGCGTTGCGCGAGCAGCGAACGCAAATTCTCAAGCAGCTCGCCACCGTCCCGGCGACGGTCGTCGCCGCACGCAATACGATGGCGAACCCTGCCGCGCAGCAATTGGCTCAGCAGCGTTCGACGCTGCGGGCGCAGATTGCAGCCGATCAGGCCCAGCTCACGACGGTGCGCGGACAGCTCGGCGACATCGAGGCCAAGATTCGCACGCTTCCGGCGCAAACGCAGCGGCTTGCCGAGTTGGACCGCAAGGCGAAGATGGCCGAATTCGTGTATGCCGCACTGAACCGCAAACTCAGCGACGCGACGATCGCCCGCACGACGGTGCTCACCGACGTTACGGTGATCTCACCCGCATCGGCGGGCAACGCCGCAGTCAAGCCGAACCTCCTGCTCAATCTGATCGTCGGCATGATCGTCGCTCTGATCATCGGCGTCGTGGGCGCGATCGTCTACGACTACTTCGACCGGAGCGTGAAGACCGAGGAAGACGTCGAGGAGCGGCTCGGCCTTCCGGTGCTGACGACGGTGCCGATGCTCGGCGGCGCCAAGAAGCCCCCGGCACCGTGGGTGCGTCAAACGCTGGTCGAATCGATCCACCATCTGGTGACGTCGCTCAGGTACGCGACGAGCGCCGAACTGAAAGCGGTCGCGTTCACTAGCGCCTCGCCCGGCGACGGAAAGTCGACCGTCGCGTTGGCCACCGCCATCGAGTACGGTGCGCTGAACCCGCGTACGCTGATCGTCGACGCCGACATGCGCTGCCCGACCATCCATGAAAAACTGGGGATGGACATCGGCAAAGGCCTCTCGGACGCGCTCGTCGGGACCGCGGCGTTCGAGGACGTGGTCCGCCCGACGAAACACGCCGGCCTCGACGTCGTAACGAGCGGTACGGTGACGGCGAACCCCGTGGGGCTGCTGCAGTCCGCCGCCTTCGACGCGTTCGTCGCCAAAGCGCGCAGCGCGTACGAGATGGTCGTCATCGACGCGACCGCATGCGGGCCCGTCGCCGATGCGACCCACGTGTGCGCAAAGGTCGACGGCACCGTGTTCGTCGTCGCGCGCAACGAGACCGATATCCGGGTGGCGTTCAAAGCGATGCGGCGCCTGCAGGCGTCGGGCGTGCACAACGTGCTCGGCGCCGTGCTGAACAAAGTCGTCGCTCGACGCAACGAGTTCGGACCTTACGGCGCGCTCGCCGACGACGGATCGCGCGCGTTCCCGTTACCGCCCGCACGCAGCGCATAGCAGGCAGTCGGGCAGGACGTCATCGCAACGGTTCAGGGCACGGCTGAGGCGACGTCTCGCTCATTGCGCGCGTACGCCGGCGCGGCCCCGGCATCCGTCCTCGTCGTCGCGGCGGTCGTCCGCGCGATCGCGATGGTGCTGAGCCGCGGCAGCGTCATCGACATGGACGGCACCGAGTACGTCCGGGTCGCGCAGAACGTCGCCGCCGGTCACGGGCCGATCGGGATGCGCGGCGTTCCGATGCTGATCTTCCCGCCGCTCTTTTCCTGGCTCATCGCCGGCTTCATCCGGCTGGGCATCGATGCGCAAACGGCGGCGCTCGGGATCGTGTTCGTCGCCGGCGTCGCGTTCGCGGGCGTCCTCTATACGCTCGGCACGACGCTGTACGGTCACCGCGCGGGTCTCTACGCCGGGCTCATCGCTGCGGTCTTGCCCGCGTGCGTCTCGACGTCGACGACCATCATCGCCGAAGCGCCGTTCTCAGTCTGCGCGGCCGCGGGGGTCCTCGCGCTCCTGCACGCCGTGCGCCGGCCGTCGCTCCGCATCGCCGCTTTGTGCGGCAGCGTGTTCGGAATCGCCTACCTCTTCCGACCCGAAGGATTGCTCTTCGCCGCGACGGCGTTCGCGATCGTGCTCGTCACGACGATCGCTCGGCGCCGGCACGTGGGCGCGGCCGTGGTCCTTGCCGCATGCGCCGCCGTAGCGACGATTCCGGCGCTGATCAACACGTACGAAGCGACAGGACGCGCGACGCTCGAAGGAAAGTCGTCGATCAACTTTCATCTCGGCGCAGGGCTCCGCACCGGTGCGCCGTATCTGGCGGTCGCCGACGCGGTCGACGGCGCGGGACATCCCGTCGGGCCGGAGATCGATCCGCGCTTCTACTCCGCGCGCCAGCCGCCGCCGCGCGTCCCGGCCGGCGAAGCGCTCGGACTGATTGCCGGCGCGGCGATCCGTCACGTGCGCGACGTCGTCGCGGCCTTCGCTTCGCGGGAATACGGCTTCGGATTGCTCGCGCTCGCCGCGGCGGCCGGTCTCGCGGCGGGACCCTGGTCGCGCTCAAGATTCGGCGACGAACTCGTGTTGATCGCCTACGTCGTCGCAGCCTACGTCGCCCTTGCCGGCGTGTGGCATTTCTGGCCGCGCTATGCGGCGATCTTTCTCCCCGCCGCGATCTGCTGGGCGGCGCGCGGGGTCGCGGTGTTCGGCCGCTTCCGCGTCCGCATGCTCCCCGACGCGGGCCTCGTGCTGCTCTCCGTCCTGCTGCTCGGATCGCTGGCGGTCGACGTCGCGGACGCGCGCGAAAACGGACCCGCGCTGGAGCGGGTCGCTGGCGCCTGGATCGGCGCGCACCGCAGAGACGCCTTCGTCATGGACGTCGGCTCGCAGGCCGCGTTCTACGCCGGCGGGACGTGGTGGCCGATGCCGTACGGGGACGAAGGCGCGGCGGCGCGCTTCATCACGTCGCTGCATCCCGCGTACGTGATCGTCGACTCGTCGCGCGCCAACGACTTTCCGCCGCTGCGGCACTGGTTCGAGCGGGGCATTCCCCCGGCATTCGCCGAGCGCGCGAACGCGGTCTCGAGCGGCGGCCGCACGATGACGATCTACCGCTGGCGCGGCACGCCGCCCGGCGTTGCGCGGCGCTGAGGGCTCACCCTCTGCGGTGGCCCAGATGCCACCCGTGCAGTTCGCACGGGTACGGCGCGAGCCGCACGCTGGTCTTCGGGATCGCGCGCTCGGCGAGCTTCTTCGTCGCGAACGACCTCTTCGGCGCGCCGTTCTTGTTGTAGCAGCTGCGCGCGCCCCCGCGTTTGCGCATACGCTGGGTTCGTTCCACGACGCGGCGAAGCAGCCCCGGTGACCGCCGCATCGCTCGCCCGTCCGTGGAATCTGCGCGGGGTTTCCTGGATGGCGGTCGCGCACGGTGCGAGCGATCTGTATTCCGGGATCCTGCCGTTCGTCATCTACTACGACGTCGCGCGAGCCGGGCTGCCGGCGTGGTGTCAGGGGACGCTCGCGTTCGTCTGGTATCTGACGAGTTCGATCGCGCAGCCGATCGTCGGCGCCTACGGCGATCGGCGCGGGCGCTGGTGGTTCTTGCCGGCGTCGGTCGCGCTGACGGCGGCGGCGATCTCGCTCGCGCCGGCGGCCGGATCGATCGCGTTGCTGAGCGCGTGCGTCGTCCTCGGCGGACTCGGCTCGGCGGTGATGCATCCGGAGGCCGGCCGGTACTCGACCTTACTCGGCGGCGACCGGCGCGCGTCGGCGATCTCGATCTTTCAGATCGGCGGTCAGGTCGGCTACGGAATCGGGCCGACGATCGCCGCGGTGCTGCTCGCGCACGGCGGACCGGCGACGGTGGTCGCGATGGCACTCCCCGGCGTTGCGGCGGCGCTCGGCGTCGCCACCGTGCTCCCGGGGCTCGCGCGCAGCGTCGGTGCGCACGCGCCGCGCGCGTCGCAGGGGCACGACGGTGAGAACGCGCGCATCGACCGGTTCGCCGTTGCGCTGCTGGTCTGCAGCACGGCGCTGCGCTATCTCACCGGCGCCGCCTTCGCCTACTATCTCCCCAACCTGCTCGTCGCGCGCGGCGTCGCGCTCACGCAAGCGGGGGTCGTCGTCACCGCGTTTCTGATCGCCGCGGCGGCCGGACTCTACCTCGGCGGTGCGGCCGCCGACCGTTTCGGGCACGCACGCGTCGCGATCGCGGGCCTCGTCCTCGCGGTCCCTCCGCTGCTGCTCGCGCTCGCATCGCATGGGATCGTCGCGGTCGCGGCGCTGCTGGCCGGAAGCGTGCTGCTCTCGGTCCAGAACGCGCCCGGCGTCGCGCTCGCGCAGACGCTGCTGCCGCGCCGTCCGGGGACGGCGCTGGGACTGATGAACGGCGTCGCGTTCGGGATCGGTTCGGCCGGCGTCGCGCTGATCGGCGTCATCGTGACGCGCGCGGGCGCCGACGTCGCGCTCGCCGTCGTCTCGATCGCGCCGCTGCTCGCGGCGTGCGCGTACGCGATCGTCGCGCGCCGCACCCGAAGCGGTTCCAGCGGCGCCCCGCTTTCGCGGCAGGACACGACCACCCGACCGTGAAGCATCGGCGACCTCTCACGTAACGCAAGGAGGGCTGCGGATGCAGGACATCTCGCGCCTCAGGAACGTCGCCATCGTCGGGCCGCATCATGCCGGCAAGACGACGCTGGTCGAGGCCTTGCTCGCACACTGCGGGGCGATCCCGCGGAGGGGGTCCGTCCGCGACGGGACGACGACCACCGACTGCGAGCCCGAAGCGATCGACCACCTCCAATCCGTCTGCGTCGGTTTCGCGCACGCGAACTGCGTCGACGTCGACCTCAACCTCGTCGACACGCCGGGATTCGTCGACTTCTTCGAAGAGACCAAGACGGTGCTGAGCGCGGTGGACGCCGCGGTAGTCGTCATCGATGCCGAACCCGGCCGCGTCGCCCAAACGGCGGCGCTGGTGGAATATCTGGAGATGCGCGCAATGCCGCATCTCTTTTTTGTGAACAAGCTCGATCGGCCGGGCGCGCAGTTCGACGCGACGCTGGCGGCGCTGCGCAGCGCGTACGGCGCGCACGTCGTCGCCACGCACCTCCCGATCGGCAGCGGCGAAACGTTCTCCGGATACGTCGACCTCGCGTGCAGCAAAGCGTTCGGGAGCAACGGCACGGTCGAAGAGATTCCGATCCCGACGGCGCTCGAAGGCGCGGCCGCCGCGCAGCGCACGACGCTGCTCGAAGCGCTCGCCGATTTCGACGACACGCTCCTCGAGGAACTGCTCGAAGGGCAGACGCCGACGCAGGACGAGATCGATCGGGATCTGTGCGAAGACTGCTCGCACGACCAGATCGTCCCCGTGCTCGTCGGCAGCGCGGAGAAAGGGTTCGGCGTCTGGCCGCTGGTCGACGCGATCGCGCGGCTCTTCCCCTCGCCGGCGACCGAACCGCGCCGCGACGTCGACGGACGCCCCGTCGTTCCGCGCGACGACGGCGCGGTCGTCGCCCAAGTCTGCAAGACGATCATGCACCCGCAGCAAGGCAAACTCTCCGTCGTGCGCGTCTTCACCGGGACGCTCACGCCGTCGAGCACGATCGTCGACGCGTCGCGCGGCAACGCGCCGGTCCGGCTCTCCGGGATGGCGCGCCTCTTCGGCAAGAAGCAGGAACCGGTGACATCGGCCGGCCCGGGCGCGATCGTCGCGCTCGCGCGGCTCGAGGGCGTCGGCACCGGCGACACGCTGGCCTCGCCGAACGCCGGCGTGCTGATGCCGACCGTACCGCTCGCCGAACCCTCGTTCGCGGTCGCGATCGCGCCGAAGCAGCGGCTCGACGAAGCGAAGCTCTCGCAGGCGCTCGCGCGTCTGCTCGACGAGGATCCGGCGTTGCGCGTCGCGCGCGCCGAATTCACCAACGAACTGCAATTGCTCGGCAACGGCGAGACCCACGTGACCACGGCGACCGAACGGCTCGCGCGCAAATACAACGTCGACGTCACGACCCATCCGCCCTCGATCGCGTACCGCGAGACGATCCAGTCGCCGACGGAGATCCACTCGCGCTACAAGCATCAGACCGGCGGGCACGGACAGTTTGCCGACGTGCACCTGCGCTTCGAGCCGCGCGCACGCGGATCGGGCGTGACGTTCGCCGAGACGATCGTCGGCGGCGTGGTGCCGCGTCAGTTCTTCCCGGCGGTCGAAAAAGGCGTGCGCGAAGCGCTCGCGAGCGGCGGCCCGCACGGGTTTCCGGTAACGGATCTGCACGTGACGCTCTTCGACGGCGCGTTTCACGACGTCGACTCGAGCGAAGCCTCGTTCAAGACTGCGTCGGGGATGGCGGTGCGCGAAGCGCTGCAGAAACTCGGCACGGTGGTGCTCGAGCCGCTCATGCGCGTCGAGACGACGGTGCCGTCGACGACGATGTCGGCAGCGGTCTCGCAGCTCACCGCCAAGCGCGGGCAGATCCTGGGCTTCGAACCGGCCGAAAAAACCGGCTGGGACCGCATCATCGCGCTCGTCCCGCAAGCCGAACTCGGACGCTACGCGACGGAACTGCGCACCGCCACCGCGGGCCTGGGGACGTACGCTGCACGCCACGAGCGCTTCGAGATCGCTCCCGAGCGCGCCGTCGAGGCGCCCGCATAGACGCATCTGCGGGCCGAAGCGCGTCCGGCGCTTCGGCTCGCGCGTCCGACGCATCCCGCCCGATCGCGGAGTGTCCCGCACATCGAGCGCTCGTCGTGCTCGGTGAGAAGTGGAAGCTGCTCGTGATCATCGAACTCGGCAAGCGCGACTGGATGCGTTTCGGCGAGCTGCAGCATGCGCTCTCCGGGATCAATCAGAAAGTGCTGACGTCGGCGCTGCGCGGGCTCGAGCGCGACGGGATCGTCAAGCGCGTCGCATATGCCGAGCTCCCTCCCCGCGTCGAATACGCGCTGACCGAGCGCGGGCTCGGAGCCTTGGACGTCGTGCGCGCGCTGCATTCTTGGGCAGAACTCAGCGGACTTTAATCCGATCTTCAGCGCTCGGCGCAACCTCGCGCGCGTTCCGTCGGCGATAGCGCTGGTGCCGTCGGCGATCCCGGGTACACAGCGGATCACATCATTCGCCGTCCCTGGGAGGTCGCCGTGCGCATTCATTCCGTCTCACCGTCGCGCATCGTACGTGCGCTGCTTTTCTGCGTTCCCTTCGTCGTCGCCGCCGGCTGCGGCGGCGGCGGCGCGAGTTCCGGCACCGGTGCCGTTCCGATCAGCAACGGATTGTGCGATCCCGGCACGGCCGTTCAACTCGCGCGTCCGAGCAGCGGGCAGTTCGGCGTCTCGACCGGGACGGGGGTGATCGAGATCGTCGCCAACGGCAATAGCAACAATCTGTATTCCAGCTACACGATGTACGACGTCATCCTGCAGAGCAATTTCGGCCAGCAGATCGTGACGTCGCCGCTCAACCTCACGTCGGATCCCGGAGGTCCGAAGCCGTACGCGTCGGACTACTACTATTCGGCGAATTTGAACGGCCAGACGCTGCAGAGCGGAGCGACGTACTCCGCATACCTGAACATCTTCAACTCGCCCTGCCAGCAGCCGTTCCCGCTGGGCTCGTTCTCGACCTGATCGCGGCCTTCAGGTCAGCTGCGCGCACCAGCGGGTGAGCGCCGCGCTCGTCGCGCCGGGCGCTTCCCACATCGGGAGGTGCCCGACGCCGTCGAGCACGACCAGTTCGCTGCCGGCGATCCCGCGCGAGATCGCCTGCTGCGACGCGACGGAGAGGTACGTGTCTTCCGCGCCCGCGACGATCAGCGCGGGGACGTGCACGTCCTCGAGCAGATCGTCGCTCGCGACGCGCTCCTTCATCCCGCGCACCAATTGCGCGCAGCCGCGCGGGTTCTGCCGCTCCATGAGCGCGCGCAGCCGCTCCACCAGCGCGGGATGGTGCGCGTAGCAATGCGGCGCGAGATACCGCGGCAGATAGCTCTCGACCGCCGCCGCCATCGTCCCCTCCACCGCCAAGCGCGCGGCCACGGCATCGCGGCCCGCGCCGAGTTCGCGCTGAGCGGGATCGGCGTTCGGATTCCGCGCCGCGTCCGCGGCGGTATGGCTTGCGACCAGCGCGAGCCCGGCGACGCGTTCGGCGTACATGCGGAAGAACGCGAGCGCGACGTAGCCGCCGATGGAGTGCCCGGCGACGGCAGCGCGGTCGATCGCGAGCGCGTCGAGCACGCCGGCGAGGTCGCCGGCGAGCGCCTCCATCAGCGCAGGACCGTCGCTCGGCTCCGATTCGCCGCAACCGCGCAGATCGACGGCGACGACGCGCACGCCGGCGGCGGAAAGCGCCGCCGACTGCGCCGCCCACACGCTGCGGTCGAGCGGAAACCCGTGCACGAGGACGACGGGGACACCGCGGCCGCCGAAATCGTCGTAACCGAGCCGGCGGCCCTCGATCGTGACGTTCATGGCAGCGTCGCTCGCATCGCGCGAGGGTACGCGCGCTAGAAGTCGCTCTCCTTGAGATTCGCCGCCGTGTTGACGTCGTTGAAATCTTCGGTCTCCACGATCGTCGCGCCGGCGAACGTCACCCGCCGCACCGGCAAGTGCGTCGTGCGCGAGAGGTAGACGACGCGCTTGGTCGCGCCGTTGTCGTCTTTGTACGGGGTCGTGACGGTGTCGAACACCGTGCCGTTCACGATCTCTTCGCCGTCGACGGCCGACGGCGCCGTCTTGATCAGCTCGGCGATGTTTTCGAACGACGCCTGATCGACGGTGCCGCCGCGCAGATCGACCGCGCGGCCGTCGTGGATCGAGACCCGCAGATGGATCCCGCTGAGAAAACCGCCCTGGTGGCCGCTCACCGTGTCGCCGCCGGTCCAGGAGGCGCCGCCGCCGCGGCCGGGGCCGCCGGTGATGTCGATCTTGGCGAAGTGCGGCTTCAAGTACGCGTAGCGGTAGGTGCGGTCTTGCACGGCCGCACCTTTGGTCTCGTGCACGCTGATCGTGCACGTGTAACTCGGGATCTTCGCCCACGTCTCCAGAAACGCCGCGGCCGGACCGCTCGGCGCCGCACCCAGGAGTGCGACGCCGAGTCCAAGTGCCGCGACGGGGACGCCGCTCCGTCGTGTGATGTTCATCGTGTGCTGCGAAGAACGTCGAAACCGGAGACGCCGTTCCCCGGTGCGTACGGATCGGTCGCATAGACCGACGCGACGTTCACGTCGGGGATCCCCGCGCCGTACGCCGCGTTGATCGCGTCGATGAACGTGTTCGCGATCAGCGCGTAGCCGGTGTTCGACGGATGCACGCCGTCGAGGCTGAAGAACCCGCCGCGGTAGACGAGGCTGCAGCACTTCGGCGGGTTGACCGGCACGCCGCCGGCGGTCTGGATGGCGACGAACACGGCGTGCTCGTCGACCAGCGCCGCCCCCGTCTCCGATGCCGCCGTGGCGATCGCCGCGTTGTAGGCCGTGTTGAGCTGCTTGACTTCCGTGGCGACGGCGTCACTGACGAACGTCCCCGCGCCGAGCGTGGGCGCGACGGGCGCCGACGGCGGCGTCGTCCCTAACTGCGCCGACGCGGCGGCGAGCGTCGCGAACAGCGCGTTGATGGTGAAGTAGCCGTTCGATCCGAGCCCGGTTTGCGTGGTCTCCTGCGTCGCGTAGGCGGTGGAATACTGCGTCGCGATCGCGGCGGCCGTCGCGGCCGGTACGCCCTTCTGCACGAGCACTGCGGTGATGTACGCCTGGAGCGTCGGCTGGTACGCAGGTTGCGGGATAAAGACCGCCGCACCCATCACCTCGACCAAGTTGGCGACGGCGACCTTCGAGCCCGACGCCTGCATCTTCTGAACGATCGCCTTGATGTCGTCGTGCATCGACTGCGGAGACGTCACCGGCGCCGCACCGCCCGAGAACGCGATCTTGAGCAGGTCGTTCGAACCGAGCCACACCGTTGCGTAGCGCGCGTGGAGCGACGCGGCGGCGTTCACCTGGGTGACGCCGCTGCCGAAGCCGGCGAGGATCGGCCAAAAGTTCTGGCTCTCGCCGTTCACCAGCGCGTTGAGCCCGACGATCGCGGCGGGCGTGTTCCCCGGTGCGATCGTGCAGTCCCCGATCGCGCCCGTCATGAACAGCGCCTCGTGCGCGGTCTGACCGGGGATCGCGACGTCGTACGGTACCGTTCCCGGGCTCAGCCGCAGTTGCAGCGCTGTACCGAATTGGTTCGCCGCCGCCTGCGTGCCGGCGCACGGTGTGCCGATCTGCGCCGGGAACCCCGACGTCGTCGGCGCGAGGAGCCCTCCCAGCCCCGATGGCCCGATGAGCGGGAGCGGTGAGGTCGCCGGGTTCGAGAGCGACGCGAGGCTGGTGCCGTTTGCCTGCGACCAGAGCAGCGCGAAGAACCCGTGTTCCTGCGTCGCCTGCACGCCGGCGGGAGCGATCGTGCCGACCTGCGCGTTCACGCCGAGCGGTCCCGGCAAGTTGACGCCGAGCAGGCCGCCCGACTGCACGCCGGCGGTGAGGCTGTCTCCGATCCCGGCGAAGGTGTTGCCGCTCGCCGGGAGCGTCGGGCCGCCGAGGAGCGTCGCATTCGGCGGGACGACGTTGGTGGTGTTGGTGCCGCCCGAACAGGCACTCAAAAGGAAGGCCGCCGTCGCGATCGCCGCGGCGCTGCGCACGCGCGCGATCACAGCGGGATCACCGTCGGCGAGCCGATGCCGACCTGGAGTTGGAACACCGACGCTTTCAATCCGGCGATCGTCGGACGCGCGTCTTGGCAACCGCTGGGGCCGCCGAGCCGCTGGCACGTAATGCTCGTGATGCCGAGCTCCTTATAGTTCGTCGGTCCGCCGCCCCCGAATATTCCTTGAATGAACGTGTGCTTCGTGAAGCGGTGGGAGACGCCGTAGAGGAAGAGCGCGTCGTACTGCGGGTACGGGTCGATGGGATGATATTGCGGCAACCTCGACGGCTGGAAGAAGACCGTGGTTTTTTTATCGAAGCGGTATTCGACGTAGCCGAGCAAGAAAATCTGCGCGTGATTCGTCTGATTGACGCCGGCCGTGTGGACCAGCCACTGCGGCGCCGCCGTGATCGTCGCGAACATCCGCGGCGTCGCGAGAAACGGCAGCGTCACAGGCAGGAGCCAAAACTGTTCCGTACGGGCATGCGCCTCCGTCGGGAAGCCGTTGAACTCGAACTTGATGACGTCGTCGTTTCCGCCGATCGTCGCGGTGCGCGCGATGTACGTTGGTGAGATCACGATCGGCAGCACCTTGCCGCCGGGCATCCCAATGGTGATCAGGTTCTGATCGAGGACCGTCAGGATCTTGTTCTTCGTGACGTTGTCGACAAGGCCGGTGTTGGTCGTACCCAGCGACGCGCCGGGCAGGTTGGTGCCGGGTCCGGTGTAGCCTTGCAGATAGAGCGGGACATTCCGAAAGCTGAATCCGAGCGGCGTATCTTCGAACTCGAAGTAGCCGGCCTGGACGCGATTCGTATGCGAGAACGCGTATCCGAATCCGACGTCCATGCCGCCCGGAACGTTCGGCGTGTACTTGAGGTCGCCGTAGTCGTGCGTGAAGTGCACGTCCGCATTGTAGGTGAAGCCCTGCGGCAGCGAGGGCTTGTGGATCGGCGCCTGCGGGGTGCCGACCGGGTTCGCTTGAGCGACATCGGAGGGATCGAGTCGATCCCGGTCGCCGAGGAGTGCGCGCTGCAGGGTCGCATTGGCGGGAGCGAGGAGCCCGGCTTGAAGGGCGCTGGCCTCGCCCGCGTCCGCGCGAGCGGCGAGCGGCGCGAAGACGATCGACGCGCACAGCAATGCGCCGACGACCGCCAACGGACGGTAAATCATGCCGCGCGCTTGCGCGGGGTGGAGGAAGGTTCCTTCACAAAACGATAATCTCCATGATCGGTTTCGCGGGTGGCCCGCCGGCCGGCGCGAAATGACGCCCGCGATGTCGTTGCGTGCCGCCGTCGCATGGTTTCCATTCGTCGCCCTCGTCGGACAAGACGAAGCGAAGCTCGCACTGACGCTCGCCGCGATCGATCCGCGGATCGGCGGCGTCCTGCTCTCGGGTCCGAAGGGAACCGGGAAGACGACGCTCGTGCGCAGCGCCGGCGAGCTGCTGCCGGTGCTCGAACGCGCGACCTGCGCGTACGGCTGCGATCCGCGCGGCTCGAGCCTGTGCGCGGAGTGCGCGGGGCGCGAAGCACGCGGCAAAGCGATCCCGGCCCGCAAGTCGCGCGGCACGATCGTCGAGCTCCCGTCGAACGCCCAACTCGACGACGTCGTCGGCGCGATCGACCTGCGCTCTGCGCTCGAACGCGGCGCGGTCACGTTCCGGCCCGGCCTGCTCGCTGCCGCCAACCGCAACGTCCTCTACGTCGACGAGATCAATCTGCTCTCGGACGTCGTCGTCGACGCGCTGCTCGACGCGGCCGCGCAGGGCGTCGTGCACGTCAAGCGCGGACAGCACGCGATCGACTATCCGTCGCGGTTCGCCTTGGTCGGAACGATGAATCCCGAAGAGGGCGAACTCCGCCCGCAGATCACCGATCGCATCGGCCTGCGCGTCTTCGTCGCCGCCGCGTCCGATCCGGCGGAGCGCCGCGAGATCTACCGCCGCAACGCGGCGTTCACGCGCGATCCGCACGCCTTCGTCACGGCGCACAAGAAAGCGACCGACACCTACCGGCGGCGTCTTGCGAAGGCGATCGCGCTGCTCCCCGGCGTCGTCGTCTCCGACGACGCGGAGCGCGTCGCGATCGAAGCGGTAACGCGGTTGGGAATCGACAGCCATCGCACGGAGATCGTCGCGCTCACCGCCGCCGCCGCGCATGCGGCGTGGCACGGACGCACGACGGCGACGGCCGACGACGTCGCGGTGGTGTTTCCGCTCGCGGCGCGTCTGCGGCGCAGCCGTCTGCGCGTCGAGGCGCTCTCCGAACATCTCGCGGAAGACGCCGCGATCGCGCAGGCGCTGGAGGCGACGGCCGGCGAGAACGATGCGAGCGCGGCGCAGAACGACGCGCTCTCGGGCGGGACGACGACGATGGTCTCGCCGGCGCTGACCGCGCGCGAACCGGCGAAAGCCCGCCCGCAGCGCGAACGCGAAGGCGACAGCGTCGCAACCGCACCGCTCGCCTCCGGCGGACGCATCGACGTCCCGGCGACGCTGCTCGACCGCGGCGTCGCGGCGCGCGCAGGGATCGCTCCCGAACCGAAGGAGCGCGTCGACGTGACGACGCCGGCGCGGCTGACCGTGCTCGTCGTCGACGCCTCGCTCTCGACGCGCGAGTCGGCCGCGGCGGTGAAAGCGGCCGGCCGCGAACTGCTGCGCCCGGTCTATACGGAACGCGAACGCGCGGCGCTGGTCTCGTGCTGGGGCCCGTTCGCCGAGATCGTCGTCGACGAGAACACCGGGCGCAACGTCGACCTCGTCGCCGCGCGGCTGGAAGAACTCGAGCCCGGCGACGTGCGCGCGCTCACTCCGCTCCCGGGCGCGCTCGAACACGTGCGCCGCATCGCGGACCGTTTCCGCCGCGCGAATCCTGGCGGCACCGTCGACGTCGCCGTCTTCAGCGACGGCCGCGCCAACGTGCCGCTCGGCGATCCCGCGGACGTCGCGAACGCGCTGGCGGCGGGCGATGCGCGCGCGCTGGGCGAGACGGCGGCTGAACAATGCCGCGCGCTCGCCGGCGTGATCGGTACGCGCGCGCACCTCACATGCGTCAACCTCGACGCCTACGAAGCGCACCCGCTGATGCGCGAGATCGCCGAGATCGGACGCGGCCGATACTTCGCTCTCGCCGACGTCGTCGCGCGCATCTCCTCTTAAAAAGTTGCACAAAAATCCGATGAGTGGTATAAGGGAACCAACCAACAGCCGGCGGTCGCCACTGCCGGTCTCCGCGCGTTCGTGACAACCGCGGACGCGGAAAGGAACGGTTTCACCACCGATGGCTGCCAAGAAGGCTGCTGCGCGCAAGAAAACGGCGCGCAAAGCCACCACGCGCAAAAAAACCGCGCGTAAGACCACCGCTCGCAAGAAAACGTCGGCCCGTAAGAGCACGAGCCGCAAGACCACCACCCGGAAGAAAGCCGCTCGCAGGACGACGGCGCGCAAGAAGACCAGCGCGCGCAAGAGCACGAGCCGCAAAAAGACCGCGCGCAAGACCACGGCGCGCAAGAAGTCCGTCCGCAAGGCCGCGCGCAAAGCGGCGCCGCGCCGGAAGACGGCCGCTCGCCGCAAGAAGGCCGCAGCCTAGGTCCAACCTCCGGTGAGGTAACGGAGCGCGGCGCGAGGAAACTCGCGGCGCGCTCTTCTTTTTTTTCCCGTGCGGGTCTCGTCGTTGCTCGATTCGTTCTCCGGCAGCACCTCCGATACGGTCCTCACCGGCGACGCGCTCACGCTGCTGCGGGGCGTTCCCGACGCATCGGTCGATCTGGTGATCGCCGACCCGCCGTACAATCTGGGACCGAAGTTCGCGGGCGCACCGCAATGGTCGCGCGATCCGAATTGGAACGGCTGGTGCCGCGCCTGGCTCGCCGAGTGCGAGCGAGCGCTGCGGCCCGGCGGCGCGATCTTCGTCTTCGGCATCCACCACTACGCGTGCTATCTCCAAGTCGCGCTGTACGACCTCGGCCTCGCGTACCGCCGCCAGTTCATCTGGTATTACGAGAACGGCTTCTCGCGCTCGACGACGATGCCGAGCACGCAGTACGAGCCGCTGCTGTGGTTCACGAAGGGCGACGGTTTCACGTATCACGTGCTGCGCGAACCGTACAAGAGCAGCGAGCGGCTGCGGCATGCGATCGTGAAGAACGGCAAGGTGTGGACGCCGAACCCCGCCGGGCGCATCGCCGGCGACGTGTGGCGTTTCCCGGTCCTCGCCGGGCGCCGCTTCGCGCACGAACGGGTCGCGCACCCGACGCAGAAGCCGCTCGCCCTCGCCGACCGCATCGTGCGCCACTTCTCGAACCCGGGCGAATTCGTGCTCGTCCCGTTCGCCGGCTCCGGCACCGAGTGCGTCAGCGCGCAGCGGCTCGGCCGCCGTTTCCTCGGCTTCGAGATCTCCCCCGAGTACGCCACCCTGGCGAACACCCGCCTCCGACGGCCACGGTGAGCCTCGTCACCGGTGGGAGCGGCGCGGTGCCGTAGCGTCTGGCTATGAAGGTCGTCGGCTATTCGTCGTGGGCTCCCGATGAGCGCGCCAATGCGATGCGGCTCGCGTTCAAGACGCTCCGCGAGCGGACCGGCGAGGACTGGACGCTCGAGCACTTCGGCGCTTCCGACTTCAACGATCCAGCGGCGCTGGGCCGGTTGCGCGAGGCGATTCGCGGCTGCGACATCCTGGTCGGCTGGCAGTCGATGACGATCGACACGGTCGAACGCCTCGCCCTGCTGCTCACCGAGATGGAACGCGCGGGCGAGCTCCCCCGCCAGAAGATCCTCTGGTACGACATCCCCGACGCCCGCTTGCAGCGGCTCATGTTCTCGTCGCTCGGCTTCACGTTCGACATGAACAAGTCGAACCCGATGCGCGAGATGTCGATGGCGATCAAGCGCTTTCAGGCGAAGGCGAAGGGCGAGACGATCGACGTCATGTGGGAGGCGCGCCAGGGCTTCCTCGGCATGCAGAAGATGGTCGGCGCCGCGCCGCTGATGGCGAAGCTGCTCAAGAAACCGGTCTTCAAGTCGCTGGTGCTCGTCGGCTACTGGAACAACCGTTCCGTCAAGAACGTCGGCAACATGTTCCTCTATCTCATGCAGCACTTCATGGGCCGCAACGTCGGCGAGGTCGAACTGCCGGAGAAGGTCGAGAACGAAGGGATCTATCATCCGGCGCACGCCGGACTGTTCCAGAAGCCCGAAGAGTATCTCGCCTGGTACGAGCCGTGGTTCGCGCAGACGTACGGCAAGAAACCGTGGGACCGCGTCGGCTTCGTGACCCACGACCTCTTCCTCCCCGACTGGAACCACCCGACGCTCGACGCCGCGATCGGCGCCTGGGAGCAGCGCGGCGTCGGGGTGATCTGCTCGATGACCGCGGTCTTCAACGCGCACGTGGTCTCGCGCGGACACCTCATCGACAAGGCCGGGAAGCCGCTCGTCAACGCCCTCTACCACAACGTGCCGCTGTATCTGGCCGGCTCGATGTTCGCCGGCAACCCCGACGCGTCGATCGCATTCATCCACGACCTGGGCGACCCGCGCGTCTACACCTCGCCGGTGAACGCCGCGATGTCGCGCGCCGATCTCGCCGCGTCGAAGTTCGGCGTCGCGTCGCTGGAGTACATCGGCAACGTCGTCACGCCGGAGACCGAAGGGATCCAGCCGTTACCGCCGGTCTGCTCGCGCGAGCATACCAGCGAGGACGTGAGCGCGCTCGAACCGATCCCCGACCGCATCGATCTGGTCGCCGACACGACGACCCGCTGGCTGCGGCTCGCGTCGACGCCGAACGCCGAGAAGAAGCTCTCCTTCTTCGTCTACAACTTTCCGCCGGGCCCGGGCAACGTCGGCGTCGCGTACTTTCTCGACGTCGCCGGCTCGCTGCGCGAAGCGCTCCTCGCGCTCAAAGCCGACGGGTACGCCGTCGGGGACACGCTCCCCGAGTCGGACGCCTCGATGTCGCACGAACTGCAAGAGATGTACGCCGGGCGGCGGACGATCGGTGCCGTCTCGTCGGCGGAGATCCGCGACTGGGTCCACGATCTGCCGCGCCAGTACGAAGTGCTCTTCTACGATGTGTGGGGGCAGCCGGCACCGACGATCCCGATCAAAGGCCTGCGCTTCGGCAACATCCTCGTGCTGCTGCAGGACATGCGCGGAATGGAAGACCTCTCGGTGATCCACGACAAGCAGGCGCCGCCGTCTCCGTGGCTCATCGCATCGTATCGTTACGCGACGCGGCGTTTCCAGGCCGACGCGATGGTGCACGTCGGAACGCACGGGCTGGTCGAGTGGGCGAAGGGCAAGGAGTGGTGCCCGGTCGCCGGCGATTACCCGGAATACCTCATCGACGGCACGCCCCACGTCTACCTGTTCAACGTTCTCGATCCGGTCGAAGCATCGATCGCGCGGCGCCGCTCGTACGCGACGATCGTCTCGCACCTGTGCCCGCCCTTGCGCGCGACCGAGGGCAGCGAGGATCTGCGCGCGCTGCACCGCCTCGTGCACGACTACTACAACACTCTCGCCGAGGACGCCGAGAAGAAAGCCGACCTCGCGGAGGAGATCGCGCATCTCGTCGAACGCAGCGGGTTGCGCATCGAAACGGCGGGCGATACGCGCCTGGCCGTCGGTGACGACCAGCGCGCCTACGTCGCGCGCGTCCACGACGAGCTCGTCTCGCTCGAAGGCGAGTTCTCGCCGGCCGGCCAGCACGTCTTCGGCCGCAACCTCTCCGACGAAGACCGCGAGACGACGTTCAACGCCTGCCTCGAAGCCGGCGACGTCGACCTGTTCCGGCTGATCGCATCGTGCTACGGTGTCGACTACGACCGGCTGGCCCGCGACCCCGAAGGCCGCGATGCCGACGGCGCGTACCACCACGATCTGCTCGACGAGATCCGCGACGTCGGCCGCGATCTGATCGCCGCCGAGGTGATGCGCCCGAGCGGCGCGGCCGGCCGCGGCGCGATGACGGGGCTGTTGCAGGCGCGCACGGTCGGTTCGCGCCGCCTGCAGAAATCGCCGTACGACGTCGAGCAGCTCGAAGCGTTCGTCGAACGCGCGCGCGTGCTGTGGCACGAGCTCGGGCGCGTCGGGGAGGCGGAGAAGCGCGGCTTGCTGCAGGCGCTCGCAGGACGGTACCTCGAGCCGTCGCCTGGCGGTGAGATCGTCGGCGACTGGAGCGTGCTCCCCACCGGGCGCAACATGGCGTCGACCGACGTACGGATGCTGCCGCGCGAAGCGGCGCAGCGCAAAGCGAAGCGCACCGTCGAACAGGTCCTTGAAGCGGCGCTCGCCGAGCGCGGGCACTATCCCGAAGCGGTCGGCGTCGTGCTGTGGGGCTCGGAGATCCTCGAGTCGGAAGGCGTCGGGATCGCGCAGGCGCTCGACCTGCTCGGCGCACGCGTCGCGAAGGACAAGTTCGGCCGCGCCGAACGCGCCGAGCTGATCTCGCTGGATGAACTCGGCCGGCCGCGCATCGACATCGTCGCGAGCGCCTCGACCGTCTTCAAGAACACCTTCCCCGGCGCGGTGCGCATCATCCACGAGGCCGCGCAGCTCGCCGCCGACGCGAACGAGCCGCCGGAGTGGAACTACGTGCGCAAGCACAACGCCGAAATGGCGGCGCACGGGCTCGATCAGGTGCTGCTGCGCGCGCGCGTCTTCGGGATGGCCGAGGACGCGTTCATGGGTCAGGTCGGCGCGATGCTCGATCAAGGCACCTACGACGACTACAAGGACATCGGCAACGCCTGGCTCAGCGACAACGGCAACGCGTTCATCCCGACCTTCGCCGCGATCCAAGTGACGCCGGCGCACGAGATTCAAAAATATCTGGTCGCCAAGGTCGAGGTGATCCAGCAGCCGCTGGTCGCGATGGGCGCCGGCGGTCCGGTGAAGGAAGACATGTTCGCGTCGTTCACCTCGGCGTTCGGCGCCGCGAAGCGGACGATGGGGCAGGACGACACGATGATCGTCGTCAGCGACCTCACGCGGCGCGAGCCGGTCGTGCGCAACTTCCGCAACGTGGTGGTGAACGGCGTCCTCAACCGCTACCACTCGAAGGACTGGCGCGACCGGATGCTCGCGCACGGCTACTCCGGGGTGCTCGAGTTCGGCGACGTGATGAAAGCGATGCGCTCCACCGAAGCGGCGCTCGGCAACACGATCTCGCCGGAACTCTGGAAGCGGACGGTCGAGGTGACGCTCGGCGAGTGGGAACGGATCGCCGATGCAAATCCGCACAAGACGCGCGAGATCGGCGAGGTGCTGCTCGACACCCGCAAGCGCGGAATGTGGGAAGACGCCGAACTCGAGCAGGCGCTCAAGAACAAACTCAACGAACTCGACGCGGACGTCGAACTCGCGACGTACCGCAAGCAGATCGCCGGCGCGGCCGGCGACTGACCGATGACGCCGGCCCTCGCGATCATCTCGGCGATGATCACGCCGGCGCTGCTGATCTTGGCGTCGGCGTCGCTGGTGGCGTCGGCGCTGGTCCGGCTCGCGCGCGCGGTCGATCGCGTTCGCGCGCTGATGGCCGCGATCGCCGAGGGAAGCTACGCGAGGCTCGGCACGGACGCCGCTGCGCTCGACGGCTGGCTCGTGCGCTTCGAGATGCGCGCGCTCTACGCCGAGCGCGCGATCGCGCTGTTCTTCGGCGCGGTCGCGATCTTCATCGCGGGCTGCCTGGCGATCGCGATCGACCGCGCCGCGGGCAACACACTGACGTGGCTGCCCGTCAGCCTCATCATCGTCGGGATGCTGGCCCTGCTCGGCGGCGCCTTCGCGATGGTCGCCGAATCACGTCTCGGCGGCGACCAGATTCACGACGAGGTACGGATCGCGCGCGCTAGAATCCGTCCTTGAACGCGATGTCGGCATGGGTGCCGTCGCAGAACGGCTTGTTGGTCGAAGCGCCGCAGCGGCACAGCGTGACGCGGTTGCGCACTTCGTAGGTGGTCCCGTCGGACGAGGTGATGGGGATGCCGCCGCGCACCCACAGCGGACCGCTGCAGTCTTTGCCGGGATCCTCGACGAGTTCGATCGACGGCGCGGACTCCGGCTCGATCGCCGCGCCGGTGGTTTTGTCGCGCACGACGAGCCGGCCCGACGGGCAGTGCGTCGCTTCGTGCTCGACCAGCGCGCGGGCCCCGGCCTCGTCGGTCCGTTTGATCAGTTTCCAGATCGAGCCGTGCGGATCGCAGAAACGCGCGAACGCGCAGAGCGCGTCCGCATCCTGCAGGACCATCGCCGGCCCTTCGATCGTGGTCGCCTGCGCGGCGTACGGTTCGCGTGAAGCCGTCTCCGTGCCGTCGAAGCCGATGCACGCGTGCGTGCCGTCGCAGAACGGCTTGTTCGCCGATCGGCCGCAACGGCACAGCGCGTACTTTTCACCCGCGTCGATCGCACGGCCGGGCTGCCACTCCTCGGAACCGCCGTCGGCGTCGTACGCGATCGTATCGACCTGCAGCGGAACCGCGCCGTAGACGAGGTACGGGCCGTTTTCGGTGATCGTGATGCGGGGCGTTCGCTGGTCGCTCATCGTGGAGATTCCTTTTGCGGAGGTTCTTCGGGCTGCGTTTAGCAGGCCGATGAAAAATCGGCCGAGTTGATGTTGGCGTGACGGCGTTTTTCGCGTATTATAAGAGCAAGTCTCCTCATACCTTGGTGAGGTTGCGGCCGATGCGGACTCATGATGAGCAGCGTGCATCCGTTTGGACGACGTTGCAGCCGGAAGACACCGTGCCCGGCGATCATCCGTTGCGCCCGATGCGCGTGATGGTCAACGAAATTCTGCGCGAACTCTCGCCGGAGTTTTCCAAGCTCTACTCCCGACGGGGCCGGCCATCGATCGCGCCGGAGAAGCTGCTGCGAGCCTTGCTGTTGCAAATGTTCTACTCGATCCGCAGCGAGCCGATGCTGCTGGAGCAGTTGCGTTACAATTTGCTCTTTCGTTGGTTCGTGGGCTTGAGCATGGACGACAAGATCTGGGACCCCTCGACGTTCAGCAAGAACCGCGATCGGTTCTTGAATGGCGAAATCTCCGAGCGGTTCTTCGCCGCCGTGGTCGAGCGGGCGCGTGCCGACGAACTGCTCTCGAACGAGCATTTCACCGTCGATGGGACGCTAATCGAGGCGTGGGCCAGCCACAAGAGCTTTCGGCCCAAGTCGGACGACGAACCGCCGACCTCGAGCGGCGGTCGCAACGAGGGCGTGAACTTTCGTGGCCGGCCGCGCAGCAACGAGACGCACGTCTCGAGTACCGATCCGGACGCGCGGTTGTACCGCAAGAGCAGCGGCGCGCCGGCGATTCTCGGCTATCTCGGACATGCTCTGATGGAGAATCGCAACGGCTTGATCGTCGGCGTGAAGACCACTCGCGCGACCGGGATCGCCGAACGCGAAGCAGCGCTGGAATTGATTCGCGGGGTCAGCGGAAGCAACCGAATCACGCTCGGCGCCGACAAGGCGTACGATACCAAAGACTTTGTCGAGGCGTTGCGAGCGCTCAACGTGACGCCGCACGTTGCTCAAAATACGACCCGTCGCCGCAGCGCGATCGACCGCCGAACCGTCCGCCATCCGGGCTACACGGTGAGTCAACGCAGGCGCAAGTTGATCGAGGAGAGCTTCGGGTGGGGCAAGACGATCGGCCGATTGCGCAAGGTGCATTTCCGCGGGCTTGATCTGGTCGGCGACATTGTGCGCTGGACGGCCGCGGCGTACAACTTGATCAGGATACGCAATCTGAGGGCCGCGACATGATGCGAAGTGATGCTGACCCGAGGGGCGTTTTCGAGATGAACCGCTCGGCAACGGGCTTCGAGGGGTCCGCCGACCTCCCGAAAACCGTGCTGAACGGGCAGTTCGCGAACCACGCGCCGATTTTTTCACGGGGCTGTTAGAGGGCGCGGCGCCGCTGCGACGCATCCGGCGCCGCGATCGCGAACGTCACCGATTCGACGACCGAGACGCGCGCCGTGAGCGTGTCGACGTCGACGTATTGACGGCCGCTGGGGTCGAGCGGCGAACCGTCGCTCGCGCATCCGCCGGTTTCGACGACGCCGGCGACGCTCCCGAGCCCGACGCTTGCCGAAGCGGCGATCGCTTGGGCTTTGCGGCGCGCATCGGCGAGCGCCGCCGCGCGTGCGGTCTGCTCGACCATCGCGCAGTCGTCGAGACGGGCGAAGAACTGGACGCCGTCGATCGCCGTCCCGGGGTGGCTCTGCACATACGCCGAGGCCGCGCGTGCGATCGACGCCAGTTTCGCCGGCGACGCGTTGCGGATCGTGCCGCGCAGCTGCGTCGGTTGGTTGGGCCCGAGGGAGATCTGCGGCCCCGGAATACCGACTGCCGCGTCGTCGATCCCGGCGGCTTTCATCGCGGCGAGCACGGAGTCGTCCTGCGCGGGCCCGCGCGCGGCGGCGGTGAAGCCGAGCATCTTCGCCGCAACGCGGGCGACCCCGCGGCCCTGCACGACGATCCCGCCGCCGGCCAGAGCCGGCGGATGCGCGACCGGCATGACCGGCATCATCGGCGGCGCAATCTGCGCCATGCGCACTGGCGGCGCGGCCGGCGTTTGCGCGCTCGTCGCGAGCGGGATGAGACAAGCGCACACCACGAGCCGCACGATCATCGTCATGCCGCTTCGTCGTCCCACCGCCGATTCCGGTTCACGATCGGGGCGGCAGTTCGATGGGCTCGGCGTGACGGGCCAGCAAGCGTTTGAGAAAGGCGTCGTGCTTGTACGAGGAGGCGTTGCCGAACACGATCGCCGTGTCGGCGTCGGGGACGATGTAGAGCCCTTGGCCGCCCGCGCCGGAGGCGTAGACGACGCCGTCGGCGAGCCACCAGCCCAGACCGTAGCGCGGGTTCGCGGCCGAGCCGGCGAAGCAGCGCGCGAGCGATGCGCGCGCGACGATCTCGCGACCGCCGGCCGTCCCGCCGTCGCGCACGAACGCACCGTACGTCAGCCACGCGCGCGCGGTCAGAAACGCGCCCGTCGGCAACGGCTGCGTTCCGTCGGCGAGCGACCGCCACGACGCGACCGCAACGCCGGCGGGGTCGAGGATTCGCTCGCGCAGGTACGCGTGCGGCGTCAAGTCGCGCGGCGCGAGCTTCGCCGCGAGAACGGCCCCGAAGACCTGCAGCGGAATCCCGCCGTAGGTGAACGTCGTCTCCGGCGTCGTCTTCAGCGGCGTCGCGAGCGCTTTCGGGTACGCCGGCACTGCCGTGCCGAGACCGCCGAAGCCGATCCCGCTGGTGAGCTGGAGCAGATCGCGCAGCGTCACCGCGGCCTTCTCGCCGCTGCGCCAATCGGCGAACGTCGTGCCGACCGGCTCGTCGAGCGCGAGCAGCCCATCGTCTTGAGCGGCGACCGCGGCGACGCCCCAGAAGCTTTTCGTCCCGCTGTAGAGCGCATGCGGCTTATCCGCGCTCCACCCGTTCGCGTAGTGCTCCGCCGCGATCTCGGCGCCGCGCTGCACCACGAACGCCTGCAGCCCGTGACGTTCGGCATACGCGAGCGCGGCGTCGAGATCGAGCGCGCGCGTCATTCCAGCCGCGACTCCGCGAGGTCGAGCTGCCACTCGACGTGACGGTACGCGTCGTCGGTGATCGTGCCCGCCCCGCGCAGTTCGAGCAACGCCCGGCGTTCGGCCCGATAGGCTTCGCGGCGCAGCCGCGTCTCGATCTCGTGCAGCGCTTCGTCGGAAGCCGTGTCGAGGTTGCCGTCGACGTGCGTGCTGAAGTGGGCGATCCGTTGATCGTAGTCGGCGGCCAGGCGTCCGACGATCTCCCACTCAGCCGGCGATGAGAACGTACTCTCGAGCTCCTGCAGCCGAGCACGTACCGCTTCGGCGGTGCGCACGCGCGCCAGCGCGACGCCGCGCGCCACCGCGTCGTCGGTCTCGACGACGTTCCAGCGCCGGATCAGCACCGGCAGCAGCAGACCTTCGCCGACCAGCGTCACGACGATCACCACGAACACGACGAACAGGATCAGATCGCGCTGCGGAAAGCTGACCGGGAGCGCAAGTGCCGCGGCGAGCGAGACGATCCCGCGCATCCCGGCGGTCCCCAGCACGAACGTGACCTGCCACGGCGGATCGGGGCCCTCGCGTTCGCGAACGCGCGGCGAGAGCGCACGGCGCAGCCGCGAGACGGGGAAGACCCACGCATAGCGCGCCGCGACGACGACCGCGGCGATCCCGAGCGACCACAGCGCGAGCGTCGACGGCGAATACGCGCCGAGCGCCGCGACGATCGAACGCAGCTGCAGGCCGATCAGCACGAACGCGGCGCCGTTGAACGTGAAGAACAGCAGGTTCCACACCGCGCTCGCCGCGATGCGGCTGTCGGCATCGAAGATCCGGCTGGACTTGCGGCTGAGCATCATCCCGCCGCTCATCGCGGCGAGGACGCCCGATGCATGCAGCGCGTCGGCGGGGACGTAGAGCGCGAACGGCGTCACCAGCGAGAACGCCACCGCGATCGTTTCGTCCGAGAGCCCGGAGCTGCGAATCCAGCCCAGGACGCGTGCGAGCAGGATCCCGCCGCCGATCCCGATCCCCAGGCCGACGACGACGACGTAGACGAACTGCGCGAGCGCCAGGCCGAGGGAGAACGTCCCGGTCACGACCGCGGCGACCGCGAACGCGTAGATGACGAGGCCCGACGCGTCGTTCACCAGACTCTCGCCGTTGATGATCGCCGCGAGGCGGCGCGGCAAGTTTAATTCTTCGGCGATCGCGTCGGCCGCGACCGCATCGGTCGGCGAGAGGATCGCGCCGAGGACGAATCCGAGCGCCAGCGGGAAGCCCAGCAGCCAGTGCGCCGCGTAGGCGACGCAGAACGAGGTGAAGATCACGAGGCCGATCGCCAGCAGCAAGATCGGCTCGCGATAGTGCAGGAACGAGCGAACGTCGGTCGTCCAGCCGTCGCCGAAAATCAGCGGCGGCAGGAACAGCAAGAAGACCAGATCGGGTTCGAGCACGATCGTCGGTGCGCCCGGAACGAACGCGAGCAGCACGCCTCCCAGCACGAAGACGATCGGATACGGAACGTGCATCCGCTTCGCGACGAGAGCGAGCGCCACGATCGCCGCAAGAAATGCCGTGATCAAAACGCCCGCGCTCACGCTTCGCTCACCTCCGGCCGCCCGAGCGCAATTGCCAGCGCCACGGCGGTTGCGAGGATTCCGGCGAGGACCAGCGTCATGCGCAATTGCAGCACCGTCGCGATCGAGCCGATGATGAGCGAACCCAGCGGAACCAGACCGAGCAGGATCATCGAGTACACCGAGACGGCACGGCCGCGCATGTCGTCGGGCGAGAGCGTCTGCAGCAGAATGTTCGACGATCCGATGAACGACAGCGTTGCCAGACCGATCACCGTCAGGATTCCGGCCGCGGGCCAGAACTGCGAGGTCAGTCCGAGGATCCCCACCCCGGCCGAAGTCACGATCGCCGACACCGCCCAGATGATCCCGCGCCGTTCGCCGCCGGTTGCGGCGGTGAAGAACGCACCGCCGATCGCGCCGACGCCGCTCGCCGCCATCAGCCAGCCGAGGCCCGCGGCGTCGGTATGGATCACGTGGACCGCGTACGCCGGCAAGAGAAAGTTGTACGGCCGGACGGTCAGCGACGTGACGACGAGCAGCAGCACCACCCAGCGCAGGACGGGATGCGCGGCGAGAAATCGGACTCCCTCGAGGATCGCGCCGAAGACGTGTCCGCGGATGCGGCTCGACGGCGGCGCCGGTTTCATGAAGCCGAGCGCGATCACCACCGCGAGCGTCGTCGCGGCGTTCACCAGATAGCACGGCGCGACACCGATCCACGCGATCAGGATCCCCGCCAGCGGGGGTCCGACGACGCTGGGCGCATTGAACGCGATCGAGTTCAAGCCGATCGCCGCGGCGACGAACTCACGCGGCACCATCAGCGGGACCCAGCTCTGGCGAGCCGGCGCGTCGAACGACTGCGTCGCGGCCTGCAGTCCGCTGGTGATCATGAGCGTCCACAGCGGCGCGTGCTTCGTCGCGATGAGCACGAAGACGAGGAACGACAGCACCACCGTCGCCAGGTTCGTGATCAGCAGAACCAGACGCCGGGGATACCGGTCGGCGACGACGCCGGCGAACGGTGAGAGGATCAGCACCGGCACCGCGCGCGCCGCGCCGATCAGCCCGATATTGAGCGCGCCGATGCGGTCGTCGGGCGCGAGCGACGCGACGTAGTAGCCGAGCGCCGTGAACTGCATCCACGTGCCGAGATTCGAGACCAGCAGCCCGCCCCAGAGCAGGCGAAAATCGCGAAACGCGAACGCACCCAGCGTGCTCGGACGCTGATCGGGGACGCGCGGTTCGCTGCCGCCTCCCGGCGGCCTCACGCGCTCGCTGCCCGCACCGCCGCGACGATGAGCGTCGCGGTTCCCGTCACGCCGAAGCGCGACGTGTCGAGAACGATGTCGTAGTTGCGCGGATCGCCCCAGGTCACGCGATAGTGTTCCTTCGCGTAGGTGCGCCGCGCCTCGTCGATGCGGGCGATCTCGGCACGCGCGGTGTGCTCGTCGCACTGGAGCGACTCCATCACCCGCGCGATCCGCCACGGGAGCGGAGCGCTCAAAAAGACGCGCACGACGTTGGACCACTCGCACAGGATCGTTCCGGCGACCCGGCCGAGGATGATCGCGTTGTCCTCCGCGGCGATCTCGCGCACCAGCGCGTCGATCCCGCGCCGCGTCTCGCGCGCCAGATCGCGGTCGGTCGTGACGCTCGGCTGCGCCGTCTCCGGCAGCGCCCCGCCGAGCTGGTCGAGGACGCGCTGACCGAACGGGCGCGGCCGGTCGGAGACGGTCTCGACCATCTCCGCCGACGTCCCCAAGCGCGCGGCGACCACGACCGGGAGCTCCTCGTTCACGAGCCGGTAGCTGGTCTGCTCGGCGACGAGCCGGCAGACGTCGAGGGCCGAAGCGCCGTAGGCGCGCGAGACCGTGACGATCACGGCCGCCCCTTCGACCGGGTGACTGCTGTCACCGTTGGCGCGGGGCCGCCCCGAGTACCGTCGTGGAAGGGACGAGGCGGACTCGCCCGGAGGATGGACATGCTCAAGATCGCGGTTTACGGCAAGGGCGGGATCGGCAAATCGACGTTCTCGTCTAATCTCAGCGCCGCGTTCGGCCGGGCCGGCAAGAAGACGATCCAGGTCGGCTGCGATCCCAAGCACGACTCGACGTTCACGCTCACCGGCGATCTCATCCCGACCGTCGTCGAGGTGCTCTCGGCGGCGAAGTTCAAATCCGACGAGATCGAGCGCGACGAGATCATCTTCCCCGGGAAGTACGGCGTCGATTGCGTCGAGGCGGGCGGACCGCCGGCGGGTGCGGGCTGCGGCGGCTACGTCGTCGGCGAGACCGTGAAACTGCTCGAGAAGTTCGGCGTCTACAACGACTACGACGTGATGGTGTTCGACGTGCTTGGCGATGTCGTATGCGGCGGGTTCTCCGCGCCGCTGCAGCACTCCGAGCAAGTCATCATCGTCGCCACCAACGACTTCGACTCGATCTTCGCCGCCAACCGCATTGCGACGGCGATCGGGATCAAACAGCGCAGCGGCGGCGGAACGCTGGCCGGGATCGTCGCGAACCGCGCGTCCAACGCCGAACTGGTCGGCCCGTACGCGCAGCGCATCGGCTCCGTCTGCCTCACGTGCATCCCCGAAAACGACAGCGTGCGCAAATCGCGCCTCACCGCGCAGACGGTGTTCGAACAGGATCCCAGCGGCGAACTCGGCCGGCCGTGGACGGCACTGGCGGCGCGGCTCCTCGACGGCGTCCCGCTCGTCGTCCCCACGCCGATCCCCGAACGCGAGCTCTTCAAACAGCTCGGCGCGGACTACGTCCGCCCCGCCGACATCCCCGCCCCCGCGATGGCGGTGTAGTCCGCGCGCGACGCGCGCGCACGTCAGATCGCGACGGTGATGCCGAGTTCGATGCGGCGTTCGGCGAGGATGCGCAGGTCGTCGGGGAGCGGGCGCGAGTTGCGCTGGAGGGCGGCGAACAGTTCGCGCCGCCAACTCGGCATGCCGCCGGGGACGAGCTGTTCGATCTTCGGGTCGGCGTAGAAGAACGACGTGTCGTCGCGGTCCAGATCGAGCCCCGACACGCCACAGGAGCGCAGAATCGGTTCGATCCGCGGCGATTCCATGTAGCCGAAACGCGCGACGACGCGCACCAGCCGCAGCGAGAGACGCTCGATCGTCACGCGTTCGCTGTCGGCGAGGTACGGCGTCGAGGCGCGGGTGATGTTGAGGACGACGATCCGCTCCTCTTGCGCGCGCTCGCGCACCCAGCGATGCCGTGCGAGGAACGGGACGCCACGCGGATCGGGCGTCAAGAACACCATCGTCCCCTTCTCGCCCATCCCTGAGGGCAGTTTGTCGAGCACCTGCTCGAGCGGAATCTGCTGTTCCGCCAGCGCTTTCGAGAGCGCCCGCCGTCCCTCGAGCCACGTCGTGCTGATCACGACGATCACCGCGCTGATCGAGATCGGGATCCACCCGCCGTCGAAGAACTTCGGCAGCGACGCGACCACCAGGCTGCCGTCGACGAGGACGAACCCGACGACCAGCGCGAGCGAGAGCGCGCGGTTCCAGTGCAGCACCTTGGTGATCACAACGAAGTAGACGATCGACGTGCACAACATCGTGAACGCGACCGCGAGTCCGTAGGCGGCGGCGAGCCGGTCGCTCGAGCGGAACGCGATCACCAGAACCGCGCAGCCGATCCCGACCACGCCGTTGATCGACGGCACGAACACCTGGCCCTTGTAACGATACGACGTGTGCTTGACGTCGACGCGCGGCGCGAGGTTGAGCGCGATCGCCTGCTCGACGAGCGTGAACGTTCCCGAGATGAGCGCCTGCGACGCGATCACCGTCGCAGCCGTCGCCAGCACGACCATCGGAATCAAGAGCGGCGCCGGGGTGAGCGCGTAGAACGGGTTGGCGAGCGCGTTGGGGCTCTCGAGCAGTTTCGCGCCCTGACCGAAGTAGTTCAGCACCAGCGCCGGAAAAACGGCGGCATACCAGCCGAGCATGATCGGACGGCGGCCGAAGTGCGAAAGGTCGGCGTAGAGCGCTTCGACACCCGTCACCGCTAGCACCACACCGCCCAGGATGATGAAGCTCGCGAAGCCGTGCGCGGTGAGCATCCGCGCCGCGTGGCGCGGATCGATCGCCCAGAGCACTGCCGGCTGGCGTATCAGTGCGATCGTCCCGAGGATCGCGATCGCGGCGAACCACACGAGCATCACCGGGCCGAAGAGTTTGCCGACCCGCTCCGTCCCGCGACTCTGCACCGCGAAGAGCATGAGCAGCACGATCAGGGAGATCGGGACGACGTAGGGCTGCGCCGCCGACGAGACGACGCTAATCCCCTCGACCGCCGAGATCACCGAGATCGCGGGCGTGATCATCCCGTCACCGAGCAGCATCGACGCGCCGACGATGACGACGATCGTCAGCCCGGCCGAGCGGATCATCTTCCCGAACTCCGGCGGCGGCGAGGCGAGCGCGAGCAGGGCGAGGATCCCCCCTTCACCGTCGTGGTCGACGCGCATGATGAAGGTGACGTACTTGATGCACACCACGATCACGAGCGCGTAGAACAGCAGCGAGCAGATCCCGAGGACCGACTCGGGCGACGGCTTCGCGTCGGCGAGTTGGAAGCACGTCTTGAGCGTGTAGAGCGGGCTCGTCCCGATGTCCCCGAATACCACGCCCATCGCCGCGACGATGAGCATCACAGGGGTGCGCGACCGCGTCTGGCTCACTGGACCCCTACTCGGCGGCGCCGCCGCCGGTTCCCTCCGCAACGAGCGCCGAGCCAAGGGACCGGACGCCGATCAAGCCGAGCGCGATCGCGCGCGCGACGGCGCGGGCGCGCGAGTTGACCCCGAGCGTCCCGGTGACGCGTGCGACGTGCGTTTCGACCGTGCGCGACCGGCGCGTCGGCGCCGACGTGCGAACACCGGCGGAGGAAGCCCGGACATCATCGGTCAGACCCGAGGCCGTCGCATCGTCGGCGTGCTCGCGCAGACAGCGCGCGTCGGCGGCCGGATCTCGCGCGCGGTCGAGATGAAAGACGGCCGGCCGCAGACGTCCCGCGCGGCCGTACGCACCGGCGGCGTCGGTGTGCCGCATCGCGAGCGTTCGTTCGTCGAGGCGGCGCGCGAGCGCATCGCGCACCAGCGGATGCACGCGATATCCGCGCTGCACCGGCGCGACCAGCACCCCGTCGCCCTCGAGCGCCGATACCCGCGCGGCGAACGCCGTGTCGCCGGGCGCGACGATCTGGAGTTCGATCGTCTCGTACGCGAGTGCGGCATCAAGGAGCGCGCGATCGTCGGCGGCGAGGCCGGCGAGTCGGCGGCCGACCAGTTCGTCGAGCAGCGTCGCGCAGGACGAGGCGCGCGCAGCTCGAGCGAGACCGGCGGCGGCATGCGCCGCACGAGCGCGCGGGCGAACGCGCCGAAATCGGGACCGGGAATATGCGCGTCGTCGACGACGATCCGCAGCGGCACGTCGACGTGTTCGAGTTCGCGTGCAAACGACGCGCCGAGCTGCGCGGCGTGTGCGCTCGTCGGCGAGGCCGAGCGTCACGCGTCCGACGTCGGGCCGCACGGTGCGCACGCGTTCGATCAGCGGCGCGACGAAGGCGCCGGCCTCCCAGGGCTGCGCGTCGTACCATGCCGCCGACGGGTCGCCCTCGAGGGCGGCGCGCACCGTCGTCGTCTTCCCGTATCCCGCGGCTGCCTGCACGACGACGAGCGTCGCTTCGCGCAGCGCAGCGTGCAGCGCCGCGGGGACCGCGCTCATCCGTCGAGTTCGCGTTCGATCGTTTCGCGCTCGAGTACGCCGCGCGTCTTCTTGCGTTCGTCCGGTTCGATCGGGCCGGCGCTGCTCTTCTGCCGCACCGCCAGCCACCGTTCAGCCCCCAGCCTCCCCGCGGGCGGCGGCGCCGGTTGCTTCTTCTTTCCCTTGGCCATCGCGGCGAACTCCCCTCACACCGGCGCGCCGGCCCGCATCCGTTCGCGAAGCAGCCTCGCGCGTTCCCGCACCGCAACGCGCCAGGCCGCGGGACGGCCGGCCCAGGCGCGGACGATCACGCGCATCCGATGGTTGGCGGCGAAGCGCCGCTCGTTGCGCGCGATGAAGTCCCAGTAGAGCGCGTTGAAGGGACACGCGTCCTCGCCCGTCGCCTGCTTCGGATCGTACCGGCAGCGCCCGCAGTAGTTCGACATCTTGGCGATGTAGTTCGCCGAGGCGGCATACGGCTTCGTCCCTACCAGGCCGCCGTCGGCGTGCAGCGCCATCCCGATCGCGTTGGGCGCCATCACCCAATCGTAGCCGTCGACGAACATCGCGTGAAACCAGTCGTGCGCCTCGCGCGGAACGACGCCCGCGATCAGCGCGAAGTTGCCCAGCACCATCAGCCGCAGGATGTGATGCGCGTAGGCCGTCTCGCGGACGTGCGAGACCGCTTCCCGCATGCAGAACATCCGCGTCTGCCCGTCCCGGTAGAATGCGGGGAGCGGCAGGTCGGCGCCGAGCGCGTTGCGCTCTTTGTATTCCGGCATCCAGCACCGGTACGTCCGCCAGACGAACTCGCGCCACCCCAGCACCTGCCGTACGAAGCCTTCGACCGACGCGAGGCGCGCGCGCCCGCTGCGGAACGCGAGTTCTGCGCGCTCCACGACTTCGAGCGGGTGCAGCAAGCCGACGTTGATCGCGGCGGAGAGCAGGGAGTGCGACATCGCGCGTTCCCCCGCGACCATCGCGTCCTGCCACGGCCCGAACGTATCGAGCCGGCGTTCGCAGAAATCGTCGAGCATCGCCAGTGCGTCGGTGCGCGTCACCGGCAGATCCCAGTCGCCGATATCACCGGGGTGATCGCCGAAGTGCGTCTCGACCGTTGCGATCGCGCCGCGCGTGATTGCGTCGGGCGGGAACGTCGCGCGCGGCGCAAACCGCAGGCCCGTCTTCGGCGGCGGGCTGCGGTTCTCGCGATCGAAGTTCCATCGGCCGCCGGCCGGCTCAGCCCCGTCCATGAGCACTCCGGTCTTCACCCGCATCGCACGGTAGAACGTCTCCATCGTCACCCGCGCGCCGTCGCCGCGCAGCAGGCGATCGTAGTCCTCCGGCTCGCTCACCACGTTCGAGGGCGGCGTGACGTCGACCGGCAGGCCGTGCTCGTGCGCGAGCGCGCACAAGCGCTCGGTCATCCCCCATTCGCTCTGCTCTTCAATGCGCAGGCGCGACGGCGCCGAAACGGCGACGTGCGCGGCGAACGCCTGCGCGAAGTCCGGCTGTTCCGCCCGGTAATCGACCCGCCACCCGGCGGCGCGCAGGTCCTCCGCGAAATGGCGCATCACCGCGTAGATCAGCACGAGCTTGCGCTTGTGGTACGGAAGCATCGCACCGCGCGCGACCGACTCGATCATCAGCACGATGCTGCGCGCGGGATCGGCCCCGGCCAGGGCGGAGTTGCGCACCGAGCACTGGTCGCCGGTGATCCAGATGGTCGTCGGCCCGTCCGCCGAATGGTCTGCAGTCATGCCGATCATCGAGACGCGCGATCTCCGCAAGGTGTTCCGGACCCTCGTCCGGCAGCCGGGCGTCGCCGGCTCCCTGCGCACGCTCCTCTCGCGGACGTACGAAGACAAGGTCGCGGTCGAGGGCGTGACGATGGCGCTGGAGGCCGGCGAGCTGGTCGGCTACATCGGCCCCAACGGCGCGGGGAAGTCGACGACGATCAAGATGCTCACCGGGATCCTCGTCCCGACGTCGGGCGAGGTCCGCGTCGCCGGGCTGGTCCCCTACGAGCAGCGCCGGCGCAACGCGCGCAACATCGGCGTCGTCTTCGGGCAGCGCTCGCAGCTGTATTGGGATCTGCCGCTGATCGAGTCGTTCGAATTGCTGCGCGCGATCTACGGAATCCCGAAGGAGCGCTACGCCGCGAACCTCGCGCACTTCACCGAGACGCTCGACATGGGCCCGTTCTTGCAGACGCCGGTGCGCCAGCTCTCGCTCGGGCAGCGCATGCGCGGCGACTTCGCCGCGGCGATGCTGCACGATCCGCGGGTCGTCTTCCTTGACGAGCCGACGATCGGCCTCGACGTCGTCGCGAAGGAAGCGATCCGCGAGTTCGTCGCCCGCGTGAACCGCGATCGCGGGACGACCTTCATTCTGACCACGCACGATCTGGCCGACGTCGAGCGGCTCTGCCGCCGCATCGTGCTGATCGACCGCGGCACGCTCGTCTACGACGGCGAGATCGACGCGCTGCGCGACCGCTACGGCACGCACCGCACGCTCGTCGTCACGTTCTGCGAGAGCTATCCCGACGTGGCCGTCGAGGGCGCGGAACTCGAGTCGCGCGAGGGGACGACGGCGCGCCTGCGCTTCGACCGCCGCACGACCTCCGCCGAAGTGCTGATCCGGCGGGTCGCCGACCGCTACTGCATCAGCGACGTCTCGATCGAAGAGCCCGAGCTCGAGTCGATCATCCGCCGGATCTACCTGGAAGGCTACACCGAGGCGCCCGCGCTTACGGCACCCGCATGATGAGCTGGGAGTGCGAGGTCACGCCGAAATTTCCGACCGACGACTGATGGTCGGCGTTGTCGCTGTGGTAGATCAGCACGAGCTGCGTTCCCGTCGCGAGCTGCAGCGGCGAGAGGAGTGCGAGCGATCCTTCGCCCTGCGCGTCGGTGCTGAAGCTGTTCTGCGTGCCGACGACGTCGAGCGGCGTGAACACGGCGCCGGTGCGCACCGCGAGCTGACGCAGGAAGAGGCTGTAGCGCCCGTTCGGCAGCAGGTGATGGAACGCGGTGCGCACGCGCACGCCCTGCGGCGTTTGGTCGATCGTCGCGGTCCCCGCGCCGGTGCGCCAGACGCCCAGCACGGCTTTGAGCGAGTCGCCGTGCGCGTTGTAGAGCGGCGCGGCGTCGCTGTCGTTGTCGGTCGGCGGACGCAGGCCGTAGTCGTGGCCGCCGTCGCCGGTGAGCGCCTGCGCGCTCGCGTCGCGGACGAAGACCTGCGGCGGCTGCGCGGTGGTGGCGGGCGTGACGGGCTGAAACGTCGCGGTGACCGCGGCGAGAAGCGCAAGGGCTAGCATGTCGGTAATACGTACCGTCCCGCTCCGCCGTTCCCTCGCCGACGCGATCGCGCCGTACACGGCATTCGCGGCAAAGGCGTTCTCGCGTGAAGCGACCTACCGCATGGAAGTTTTCACCAACATCGGGTCGCTGCTGGTGCGGCTGTATCTGATGAAGGCGGTGTGGACGGCGCTCTACGCCCAAAACGCAGCGCCGGCGGGCGTGCCGCTCCACGCGATCCTCACCTACACGTGCGTCGCGCTGCTGATGTCGCTGGTGCTCGAGATCGACGGCACCCGCGCGATCCGCGAGAAGATCCGCGAAGGGACGATCGCCACCGACCTGATGAAGCCGATCAGCCTGCCCCTGTACTTCTTCAGCGACGGGGTGGGGATGACGCTGCTGCACGCGGTGCTGATCGTCCCGGCGCTTCTCGCCTCGCTGCTGATCGTGCACATCGACGTGCCGCCGCCCGGCGTGCTCGTGGCGTTCGCGCTCAGTTTCGCAATCGGCTACCTGGTCAATTTTCTGCTGAACTTCCTGATGAACTGCGTGGCGTTCTGGACCCTGGAGACGTTCGCGGTCCAGCTCATGGTGCGCTGGGTGAGCGACTTGCTCAGCGGCCAGATCGTGCCGCTGATCTTCATCCCGGGTGCGCTGCAGAACGTCGTGCTCGCCCTGCCGTTCGCCGCGATCTACTCGACGCCGCTGCTGATCTACGTCGGGACGATCCCGCCGTCGGCGTACCTGCGGGCGATGGCCCTGCAGGTGGTGTGGTTCGCGGCGTTCGCAGTGCTCTCGTGGCTGGTGTGGCGGGCCGCGCAGCGGCGCGTCGTCGTTCAAGGCGGCTAACGCGCTCGCGGTCCCGAAGAGCGGCGACGCGATGGACACGATCGATCGTCCGCACTACCTCACCCACGAGGTGACGAACCAGCCGCCGCCGCTGGCCGAGTACAACGCGGCGGCGTCCGATGCGGCGTTGCTTGAGGGGCTCGAGCGCGAGGCTGCCGGCTGGGACGGCGACGGCCTGCTCGCGCTCGGCGCGCGCGCCGGTTCGGCCGAAGCGATCGGCTGGGGTTTCGACGCGAACCGCCATGCGCCCGAGCTGCGCACGCACGACCGCTACGGCCACCGCATCGACGAGGTTGCCTTCCATCCAGCCTGGCACCGTTTGATGGAAACCGCGGTCGCGCACGGGCTGCACGGCGCGCCGTGGCGCGAGCCGCGCGCCGGCGCGCACGCGGCGCGCATGGCGCGCTTCTACGTGTGGTCGCAAGTCGAATCCGGACACGGTTGCCCGATCTCGATGACCTACGCGGCGGTGCCGGTGCTGCGGCGGCGCCCCGATCTCGCCGCGCTCTTCGAGCCCGCGCTGACGTCGTCGATCTACGAGCCGCACCTGCGACCGCTGCGCGAGAAACGCGGCGCGCTGTGCGGGATGGCGATGACCGAGAAGCAAGGCGGCTCCGACGTGCGCGCCAACACGACGCGCGCCGAGGCGTTCGACGGCGACACGTACGCGCTGACCGGGCACAAGTGGTTCTGTTCCGCGCCGATGTCGGATGCGTTCCTCGTCCTCGCGCAGGCGGCAGAGGGGCTGACGTGTTTCTTTCTCCCGCGCATCCTCCCCGACGAGACGCGCAACGCGTTCCACATCCAGCGGCTCAAAGACAAACTGGGCAACCGTTCCAACGCGTCGAGCGAGATCGAACTCGACGCCGCGCTCGCGCTGCGCGTCGGCGACGAAGGCCGCGGCGTCGCAACGATCATCGAGATGGTCACGCACACGCGCCTCGACTGCGTCGGCGGGAGCGCCGCGCTGATGCGGCAAGCGTTCGTGCAGGCGGCGCATCATGCGCGCCACCGTCGCGCGTTCGGCGCGCTGCTCGCCGACCAGCCGCTGATGGAGAACGTCCTGGCCGATCTGGCGCTGGAGTCCGAAGCGGCGACGACCCTGTTGATGCGTCTCGCCGGCGCCGTCGACCGCAGCGCAGACGATCCGCGCGAAGCGGCGTTCGCGCGCATCGCCATCGCGCTGGGCAAATACTGGGTGTGCAAGCGGGCGCCGGCGCACGTCGCCGAGGCGATGGAATGCCTCGGCGGCAACGGCTACGTCGAGGAGAGCATCCTGCCGCGGCTCTACCGCGAAGCCCCGGTCAACGCGATTTGGGAAGGCTCCGGCAACGTCAACGCGCTCGACCTGCTGCGAGCGCTCGCGAAAACGCCGGCATCGTTCGACGCGCTGTTCGCCGAGCTCGACGCGGTGCGCGGCGACGATGCGCGCTTCGACGCCGCGCTCGCCGAGACGCGCGATGGATTCGCCGGCGGGGCGGCGGCGGAGCCGCGTAATGCGCGGCGCGCCGTCGAAGCGCTCGCACTGCTGCTGCAGGCGTCGCTGCTGCTGCGGTACGCGCCGCCGTTCGTCGCCGAGGCGTTCGCGGCAAGCAGACTCGGCAACGACGGCGGCGCGACGTTCGGCACGCTGCCGGCCTCCGCCGACGTGCGTGCCATCGTGACCCGCGCCTGGCCGGGCTGACGAGGTCTGCACGCAGCGCCGAGAAAGGGAACGCGCATGCGCACTGCATCGGTTTTCTCCGCCGCCGCGCTGGCGGTCTGCGTCACGACCGCCGGACTTGCCGCGGTCGCGGCCGCGGCGACTCCCAATCCCGGAAACGCCGCGGCCCTCGCGACCGCGAAGGCGCAGTTGGTCACGCTCCGGGCGATGCACGGTTCCGGAGCCGGCGGGACCGTGCAGCTCAGCGTGATCGGGCGGACCCGCACCCGCGTCGTGGTCCGCATCCCGCAAGGCGGAGCGTACGCGCTCACGCTGCACCCGGGTTCCGACTGCAACGACAATCGCGCGCTCGCGCAGTCGCTCGCGCTCGCGCCGCTCAACGCAGCCGGAACCGGCGCACCGACGTCGAGCACGGTGGTCGATGTGCCGCTCGAGACGCTGCGTTCGGGAGACTACGTCGTCGACGTGCGCAAGGCGACGGAGCGAAGCGCCGTCGCACAGGCCTGCGCGCGCCTTACGCGCTGACCGCGTCGCGCAGCGCCGCCAGCACGTCGCCGGCGTTGCGGTCCGGCGGGAAGACGGGATAGAACACGCGCTCGATCACGCCGTCGCGCGCGATCCATGCCATCCGCTTGAGCAGAGTGAGACCGGCGACGTCCATCGTCGGCAAACGCATCGCGTGCGCCAGCGCGAGCTTCTCGTCGCTGAGCACGGGGAACGGGACATGAAGCCGTTCGACCATCTCGCGCTGATACGCCGGATCTTGCGTGGAGAGGCCGAAGACGCGGGCGCCGAGCGCGCCGAACTCGGCGTGCAAATCGCGGAAGCCGCACGTCTGCGGAGTGCAGCCGCGGGCGCCGGGGATCATCTCCCAATCGTCGGTCAGCGACGGTTCGCCGGGGCGTCCGGTACGCGGATACGCGAACACCACGACCGTTCCGGGGATCGCGGCGAGGTCGATCTGCGAACCGTCGGTCGCCGTCAACGTCACCGACGGGATGCGCATTCCGGTGAGATGTGCGGCGGCGCCGTCGTCCTGCGGGATCGGGAGGCCGGCGGGGATCTGCGAGATGTCGTTCATGGCGTTTCCTCGCGACGTTCGAACGTGTATGAGCGTTGGTGATCGTCCGGCCGGACGACCGACACCTGCACCCGCGTTCCCGGAGGAAGCTGGTGTTGGACGGCAAGCGTCCGGAGCAGCGCCTCCGCGAAGGCCGCGTCGCCGTCGCCGCCGTCGCTGAGACGCCATGCGCCGCCATGCGTCGCGGCGGCAGGCGGGTTGTCCGACTCGCGGACGGTCCGCGCGATCGTCGCGATCGCCTCTTCGAGCGCATCACGGCCAACGCCGGGGACTAGATCCGGCATCTCGGCATCGAGGATGCCCAGCGAGATGTGCGTCGTGTCGATGAACCGGTCGTTGTGGGCGCGGGCGTGCACGAACGCGCGCTCGATCGCATGCTTCGACTCGCCGGAGAACACCATCTCGGTCGTCGGCGCCTGACCGGCGGCGCCGAGCCGTTCCTTCAGCGCGCTGCGGTCGATGCTGCGCGAGAGCAGTGCCCCGAGCTCGTCGTCGGAGTCGGCCAAACCGAAGAGGATGTGCTGCGTCCCGATGCCGGGGGAGCCGAACATCTGCGCGACTTCCTGCGCGCGAACGATCGCGTGCCGGGCTCGCTCGGTGAACGGCTCCCACATCGACATCGGCTCACTCCCACATCGCTTCGTGCACGTAACACCACTTCCAGCGTTCGCCGGCTTCGAGCGAGGCGATCACCGGGTGCTTCGCCGCCTGATGATGTTTGGTCGCGTGCGTGTTCTTTGAGGAGTCGCAGCAGCCGACGTGACCGCAGGCGTCGCAGAGGCGCAGGTGCACCCACGCGTCGCCGCTGCGGAGGCACTCTTCGCAGCCCTGCGGCGTGTTTGGCGCGTGATGCGCCAGCGTCGCCGCGTGCGCGCACGCGCCTTCGGTCACGCGTCCTCCAGGCGAACGCCGGTCGGCGGTACGTCCCAGAGGACGAGTTCGCCACTTCCGCGCACGGCGAGATCGCGCACGCCGTGGATGCGCACCGCGTCGCCTGCGCCGAGCGTCTCACCGTTCGCCGTCACCGTGCCCTCGGCGACGAAGAGAAATCCGTAGCGCGACGGGTCGAGTGCGTATTCGAGCGCCGCGTCCTCGAGACGCGCGACGCGCACCGTCGCGTCCTGGCGCAACGAGACCGGCGCCTCGATGCCGGACTGGCCGCTCGCGATCGTGAGCCAGCGGTTGCGCCGCTCGTCTTCCGCGAACGTATGCTGGCCGTAGGCCGGCGCTTCGCCGTAACTGCGCGGCAGCACCCACATCTGCACGAAGTGGACGTCGCGGCTCTGCGAGTGGTTGAACTCGCTGTGCTGCACGCCGGTCCCCGCGCTCATGTATTGCACGCCGCCCGGCGCGACGACGCCGTGGTGGCCCATCGAGTCGCGGTGCTCCAGCTCGCCGCGCAGGACGTAGGTGACGATCTCCATGTCGCGATGCGGATGGGTGCCGAAGCCCTTCCCCGGCTGCACCACGTCGTCGTTGAAGACCCGCAGCGCGCCCCAGTTCAGGTTCTCCGGGTCGTAGTAGTCGGCGAAGCTGAACGAGTGGTGCGTCTGCAGCCAGCCGAAGTCGAAGAATGCCCGGTCCTTCGCACGCTGGATCGCGAATACGGGCGCCGTCTGAGTAGCCATCGTGATCTCCAGGGACCCGCCGGGTTCGTGAGCGGTTCCGTCCGTTCCCGGCCGGTAACCGGTCCCCCCGTCGCGCTCAGCGCGTCAGGCTGATCTCGCCGCGTTCGTCGAGGCGGCCTAGGAGCAGATGGTAGTACAGCATCCCCTGTTGCGGCTGCAGACGCTCGAGGATCGGTTCGGCTTCGATCGCGGGATCGCCGGAGAGTTTGCGCAGTCCGGCCGTCGCGCCGGAGTCGTTCATCGGGAAGATGTCGAGACGGCCGAAGCCGCGCAGCGCAACGACCGCAGCCGTCCACGGCCCGATCCCTTTGTGCTCGACCAGCGCCGCGATCAGATCGGGTGTCGTAAGCTCGGCGAGCGCGGCTTCGTCGAGCGCGCCATCGGCGATCGCGTGCGCGACGGCCTTGAGCGCATTGATCTTGTTCACCGACAACCCGAGGCTCCGCAGTTCCGGCGGATCGGCGGCAAGGATCGTCGCCGCGTCCGGAAACGGGAACAGCCGTACGCCGTCGGCCTCGGACGCGACCGCGAAGCGCTCAATGACGCGACGCAGGATCGCACCCGCGGCGTGGATCGACACCTGCTGGTACACGACCGCGTTGACGATCGCTTCCCACAGCGTCGGATAGCGCGGCGGACGGACGCCGCGCGCGAGCGTCGCGATCCGGTCGAGCCACGCGAACGCACGAGCGCCGTCGTACAACGGCGTCAGGTCGACGTCGGTGCCGAGCGCGCGGCGCACAACCGAGACGGCGTCGAAACGCGCGGCCTGCGGCCCGTCGAAGCGCACGCGCACCGCATCCGGCGCGGGCTGGTCGACGGTGAGCAGCGTCGGCGCGCGCGGATCGCCCAGCAGCCGGCGATACACCCCGCCTTCGAACACGTCGACCACGTTGGTGGAGAGCCGTCGCAGCACCACCGCGGAAAGATCGCGCCGATACGGCGTGCGCACCGGCACGAGCGTCCCGTTCACCGCGCGTTCCTTTCCGGCGCAGGTTCCCGGAACCCGTCGTCGTCCCGGCGAATCAGGCCCGCGTGTACCTGACGACGTACGCGCGCTACTGGCGGATCAACCTGCTCACCATGCTCGAGTACCGGGCGAACTTCCTGATGTGGTTCGGGTTCACGATCGTCTATCACGGCACCGCGATCGCGGCGCTCTGGATCACGCTGCGCAACTTTCCGTCGATCAACGGCTGGAACTTTCGCGACACCGCCTTCATGTACGGCCTGTGGATGCTCGGACACGGACTGCACAACACGTTCTTCTTCACCGTCGGCGGCGTCCCCGAATTCGTGCGCGAAGGTCGCTTCGACCGGTTCCTCGTCCGTCCGCTCGATCCGCTCTTTCAGGCGCTGACGGTGCCGCAGCAGATCTGGCCCGACGAACTGATCCTCGCGATCGTGTACTTCTGCGTCGTCACGGTCTACGCCGGCGTCCACGTCGACTGGCTCTTCATCGCGTACGTCCCGTTCGTCGCGCTCGGCGGGGCGCTGATCGATTTCGGAATCAACCTCGCGATCGCGACGGCGTCGTTCTGGTTCACGCGCATCGACTCGCTGCGCTGGGTGTTCATGTCGCTCGAACAGGAGTTCTCGCGCTATCCGATCTCGATCTATCAGCGCGGCGTGCGCCTCGTGCTCGCGTTCGTGCTCCCGTTCGCGTTCATGAACTACTTTCCGGCGACGTTTCTGCTGCACAAAAGCGAGACCGGGCTCTCGCTCAACCCGGCCGTCGGCCTGCTCACCCCCGTCGTCGGAGCGGCGTGCTTCGCGATCGCCTACCTCTTCTGGCGGGTCGGAATCGACCGGTACCAGGGCACCGGAAGTTGAACGTTCTTCGCTGGGGGGTAGACAGCGAGAATGAGCCGTGCGTTCACCAAGGAGCGCGACGATGCGCCCCAACCCGAGCCCGTGCTGCGCAAGCGCGTCGAGGAGCTCCCGGCCCGGCCCGACGATCTGCGCGTGGTCGGCCCGGGCGCCCACGTCGTCGTGGAAGGCGTCGATGCCGAGCCCCGCACGTTCACGATCGCCGGTTACGACGAGACGGACCTTGCCGCGCAGCGCATCGGGATCGACTCACCGCTGGCCCAGGCGCTGCTCGGCAAGCGAGCCGGCAACCGGGTCGTCTGGCATCGTCCGGCCGGCGACCGCACCCTGCGGATCGCGCGGGTCGAGTACGACTGACGGCTCGCTGACCGCCCCGGGGACGCCCGGCGGCGGCGGGCGAAACGCCGCCCGATGGCCTGGCTGACCGCGACGTACCTGATCGACGCCGCCCCCGACGAAATCGAGGCGCGGGCCTCCGCGCTCGCGATCGAGCAGAGCGTCGAGTGCCCGCTAGCGGCGATCGGCGACCAGCGCGTCCTGCATGAGATCGTCGGGCGCGTCGCCGGGATCGAACCGGCCGGCGACGGCCGCTATCGCGTCGACGTCGGGCTCGCCGTCGAGACGACGGGCGGCGAGCCGGCGCAATTGATGAACATGATCTTCGGGAACTGCTCGTTGTGGGAGCACGTGCGCTTCGTCGACGTGACGCTGCCCGAGCCGCTGCTCGCGCGCTTCCCCGGACCGCGGCACGGGATCGCAGGGATCCGGGCGCTGCTCGACGCGCCGCAGCGCGCGATGACGAGCACCGCCGTCAAGCCGCAGGGGCTCCCCGTCGCCGAACTCGCGCGATTGTGCAAGACCTTCGCGCTGGGTGGCGTCGACATCGTGAAAGACGACCACGGGATCGCGAATCAAACCTATTCGCCGTTCGACGAACGCGTGCGGGCCTGCCAGCGCGCGGTGCTCGAAGCGGTGGAGACGACCGGCAAGCCGGCGTTCTATGCGCCGAGCCTGTCGGGGACGCCGCGCGTTCTGCGGGAGCGCGCGCGGCTCGCCCGCGATCTGGGCGTGCGCGTCGTACTCGTCGCGCCGATGCTGATCGGCCTTCCGGCGTTCGCCGATCTGGTCGACGAATTCCCCGAGTTCGTCTACCTCGCGCATCCCTCCGCGGCCGGCGGCCGGATCGATCCGGTGCTGATCTTCGGCAAACTGTTTCGCCTCTTCGGCGCCGATGCCGTGATCTTCACCAACTATGGCGGACGCTTCGCGTATCCGCGCGAGTCGTGCGCCGCGCTGGCCGCTGCGGCGCGCGCGCCTTGGGGCACGCTCGCTCCGGCGCTCCCGGTCCCGGCCGGCGGGATGCTGCTCGAACGCGTCGACGAATTGCTCGAGTTCTACGGGGACGATACGATGATGCTGATCGGCGGCAACCTGCTGATCGCGCGCGACGCGCTCTTGGAGCGGACGCGCGAGTACGTTGCGAAGGTCGAGGGTCATGGACGCACGCACGTCGCGCTTCACGCGTAAGTTCCGCGCCGGCGGGGCGTTCGGCTGGGACGACGTCGACGTGCTCGCGTACAAAGAAGCCGGCGGCGCGCCGTTCCGCGCGGTGACGCGACAGGTGCTCTTCGAGGAGGCCGAGCAGGGCTGCCAATTACGCTACTTCGAGGTCGCGCCCGGCGGCCACACGACGCTCGAGCGGCACGAGCACGTGCACGCGGTGCTCGTCCTGCGAGGCCGCGGCGCGGCACTCATCGGCGACGAGGTGCGCGAGATCGGCGAACACGATCTGTGCCGCATCCCGCCGATGACGTGGCATCAGTTCCGCGCCGCCGATGACGCGCCGCTCGGATTCTTGTGCCTGGTCAGCTCGGAGCGCGATCGCCCGCAGCTTCCCTCCGACGCCGATCTCGCGGCGCTCCGCACCGACCCCGCGGTCGCCGCGTTCCTTCGCATCTAGATCGCTTTCGCACGAAGAAAACCGTCGAGCCCCGTCCGCATTGCGAACGAGGCTCGATCGGCGCCCACACCCGGGCGACGCGGGGGAGACAGATTCAGCCGGCGCGGCCCAGCATCGAGGTGAGCTCGGCGTCGACCGCGCGCGTGCGGCGCGTCGCCACGACGTCGATCATGACGTCGACCACGAGCGCATCCCACTGCGATCCGCGCCCCGCGCGAAGGATCTCCATTGCCTCGCCGGCGAGCCGGGCGCGGCGATAGGGCCGATCGCTCACCATCGAGTGAAACGCGTCGGCGACGGCGACGACGCGCGCTTCGAAGAGGATCGCGTCTCCCGCCAGGCCGTCCGGATAGCCGTTGCCGTCGATCCGTTCGTGGTGCGACCGCACGATCGGCGCGTAGGCGGCCAGCGCCGGGATCGCGGCGACCATCGCGGCGCCGGCGGCGGCGTGTTCGCGCATCACCGCCCATTCCGCGTCGTCGAGCGGGCCGGGCTTGAGCAGGATCGACGGCGGCGTCGCGATCTTGCCGATGTCGTGCAGCAGGCCTGCGGTGGCGATTCGCTCGACGAGATCGTCCGGAAGCGTGAGGCGCTTTGCGATTTGCCGCGCCCACGCGTCGGTCGCCAGCGAGTGCGCGCACGTCGCTTCGTCGCATGCATCGAGCGTCGCGAGCAGCGCGTCCACGGCGCGTGCGGCCTTCACGGCGTTCTCCGGCAGAGCGAGACGAGCCGCTTGAACGTCGCGTGACGCGCATCCAGCGTCGGCGCGTCGCACTCGTCCATCACGCACTGGACGGCCGCCGCGATCAGATCGTCCGCGTCGGCGCGGCGTTCACGAGCGCGCGAGAGGGTCGCGCGCAACGCCGCCGACTCCCCGGCGGCGAGCGACCGCGCGAGCAGGGCACTGAGGCTTTGTACCAATGCGACGTTCGCAGCCGAGGCGGGCGTGGAACTGCACGAGCGGAGGAAGTCGCGAGCGATGCCGCCGCCGCGAGCGCCCTCGGGGCACCCGTGCCCGAGGTCGTTCGTCACGGCCGGCTCAGTTGCAGACCGGCGGGCACGACGTGAGGATGATGACGGCGGCGATCAGGGACAGCGTGAGCACGATGGCGTTCCTCCAGGCGCAAGCGATGCTCGAACGCTAGCCCAGACGCGCCGACCGCTCGTGCGTCAAACGACCCAAATCTGATGAAATGCCCGACGGCTCCAGCGTTTTTTGCACAACCGGAGCGACGGTCGCCCCGGGAATCCGCCGGGCCCCGGAGAACGCGAGCGCACCGGCCGATACCCCGGCAGAACCCACCGGAGAACACGCTGCTGTCTGTGCACGACGCCCCCGCGGTTACGCTCGAGCATGTGTATGCCGTCGCGACGCGCGGATCGGTCGCCGAGATCGACGAATTGCTCGCCGTTTACGCCGCGGCGCGCCGTCTCAAGGATGCGATGCCGACGGGCCTGCGCGGGATGCGCGCCTCGATCTCCGGCGACGTCGCCGGCGGCATCGCGCTGCTGCGCCGCGCGGTCGCGCACGCCGCCGATCCCGAACGCCAGTACCTGATCGACATGCTGGTCCCCCTGTTGATCTCGACGGCCGATCTCGACGGCGCCGACGAAGCGCTGCGCGCGACGAACGATGCGGTGGCGTGTCTGATCCCGGCGGCGCTCGCCCTGCGCGCCGTCGTCGCGGCGCAGCGCGGCCGCGACGAGCAGAGCCGCGCGCTCGCCAAACGCGCCGTGGGCGACGAACGCGCGCTCGAGATGCCGATCGTCGCGGCGCGGATCCTGCAGCGCGTCGCGCTCGCGGCGCTCTACCGTCAGGAGTTCGAAGAAGCGCAAGAGCGCGCGCTCGCCGCGGCGCGCGCCTACGAAACAATCGGCGCGCATCGCAACGCAGCGGTTGCGTATTCGGTCCTCTACGTGATCGCGCACGACTGGACGTGCGATCCCGAGATCACCCGGCTTTACGCCGAACGGATGACGATCAGCAGCGAGCGCGCCGGCGACGTCTCGATGCAGAACAACGGTCTGGTCGCGCAATTCGGCATCGCCGCGGAAGCCGGCGACGACGAGCGGCTGGCGTCGATCCGCGCGCGCCTGCTCGCGAACCCGATGAGCGAACAGTTCGGCGAACGGTTCGCCTGCGTGCTCGCCGAGTCGCTGATGCACGGCTGGGCCGGCCGCTTCGACGTCGCCGAAGCGACGATCGCCGCGTTCGCCGCCGCCGACGGGCGCAGCCTCCCGGAGATCTCGCTCTGCGAGTCGCTGCTGGCGCTCTTCGACGCCGCACGCTGGGACGTCGTCGCGGCGCGCCGGCGCGCGCATCTGGTGCTGAGCCGGACGGCGCACCACGCCGATCCCGAACCGCTGTACGACGCGCATTCGCGGCGCATCGCGCGCATCATCGCCGCGTCGGTCTGCATCCTCGTCGGCGAGTCGGCGCGCGGCGTTCGCGCGCTCACTAAGCGCTTCGATCCCGACGGCGCGTTCGCGGTGCTCGCGACGCAGCACCATCTCGACGAGCGTGCCGTGCCGCCGATCATGCGCGGCTACGCGCGGCTGATCAACGTCGTCCGCGACGCGGCGGTGCGCAACGCCCCGAAACTCGGCCTCACCCGCGCCGAGATGGACGTCCTGCGCGCGCTTCCCGACGGCGCGACCCTCGAGCAGATCGCCGCCGAGTTCGGCAAGTCACGCAAGACGATCGCGCGCCAGGTGGGCGCGATCTACGACAAGCTCGAGGTCTCGAATCGCGCGCAGGCCGTACAGCGAGCGCGCGATCTGGGGATGTACCTCTAGCGCGCCGCGGGGACGGGCTCGGGCTCGGCCTCGCCGGCGAGCGGCCGGAACAGCGCGCCCGCTTCGTCGGGGACCGCCGGAGCCCCGGCGGGTTCCAGATGCCGCACGAACCAGTTTCCGATCGCGCGCAGCCGCAGGACGCGGCTGCGCGGCTTCCCGCTGCGCGAGAGTTCGTGTCCGGTATCCACGAAGCGCACGAACTCGGTGTTCGTGCGGCCGAGCCGGCGCAGCAGGGTGAAGAGCTGTTCGCCCTGATCGATCGGACAGCGATAGTCGCGCTCGCTGTGCTCGACGAGCAGCGGCGCGGCGATCGCGTGCGCGGCGCGCATCGGCGAGCGTTCGAAGAGCACGCGGCCCGCGTCGTCGGCCATCCGCGCGTCGAGTTCGTTTTCGAGGAACCAGCCGATATCGGAGGCGCCGACCTCGCTGACGAAATCGTTGACCGCGCGCATCGACACGCCGGCCGCGAAGCGGTCGCTGTGCCCCAGCAGCCACGTCGTCATGAAACCGCCGTACGAACCGCCGGCGACGCCGAGGCGCGCGGTATCGAACGTCCCCTGCGCGAGCGCGCCGTCGAGGATGCACAGAACGTCGCTCGCATCGAGCTCGCCCCACTTCCCCACGATCGCGTTTGCGTAGGCGTGGCCGTACGACTGCGAACCGCGCGGGTTCCCATACGCGACCGCGATGCCGTTCGCCGCGAGCATCTGGAACTCGAAGAAGAACGTCGCGCCGTAGGCCGCGTGCGGTCCGCCGTGGACCTCCAGCACCAGCGGCGGCCGCGCCTCGGTCGAGGCGGCCGGCGCGATGAGCCAGCCGTCGAGCACGGTGCCGTCGTCGGCCTTCGGCCGATAGCGGACCGGCGCGACGACGCGCTTCTCGGCGAGCCACGGGTTCAGACCGGTCAGCGTGCGCTCCCCGCCGTACGGTTCGAGCAGAGCGACCTCGTTGGGAATCGTCGGCGTCGCGTACGTGAACGCGATCGCGCCGTCATTCGCGACGCTCATCCCGAAGATGTGGCGTTCGCCGCCGGCGAGGACGCGCGTCGCCGTGCCGTCGCGCGCGAACGCGCGAAGCACCGTCGCGCCCTCTTCGCACACGGGCACGATCAGCTCGCGATCGTCGGCGGTCCACACCGGCGCGATCGGGGCATGACCGCCGCGCAGATCGCTGGCGAGATGATCGCCCACGGTGCGGCCTAACCCCGCCGAGAGCGAGCGCGGCGCACCGCCCGCCACCGGGACGACCAGCAGTTCTTCGTCGAAACGGCCGCCGCCGTCGTCGCCGTGCAGGTGCCCGATGTACGCGATCTCGCGCCCGTCGTGCGCGTATGCAGGCGCCGCGGCGGGACCGGCGGCGTTCGTGAGGCGGCCGATCTCCCCGCCGCGCGCATCGATCGTGCAGACGTCGGCGAGCGCGTACGACGTCTCGGGTTGATCGATACGCGCGGTGAACGCAATGCGCTTGCCGTCCGGAGACCACGCCGGCGACGCGACGTCGAAATCGCCGTGCGTCAGCCGCGTCGTCTCGCCGGTCGCGACGTCGATCGTGAAGAGATGCTTGCGCGTGCCGTCGAGCAGCCCGTCGGCGTCGCTCTTGAACGGCAGCTGACGGAAGTGCCGGGCACCGCTCGCGGCGTCGTGATAGGCGCGCGCGCTGAGCGGATCGTGCGGCGCGGTCGCGACGAACGCGAGCCGCGACGCATCGGGCGACCACGCCAGCGCGACGATCTTCGGATAGGTCTCGCCGAGCGGCGCCGCTTCGCCGCCCGCAAACGGCAGGAGATAGATGCGGGCCGCGCCGTCGCGCTCGGCGACGAACGCGAGCGCGGAGCCGTCGGGCGCGGGCCGCGGCAGCCGATCGTTCGTGCCGCGCGTGAACGGCCGGTCGGCACCGTCGCGGTCGACGCGGTGGATCGCGCCGCGGGTCTCGTCGGCCTCGCGGTCCTGATACGCGCGGCGATAGAACACGGCCGCGCCGTCCGCTTGAATGTTCGGGTCGGCGCAGAGCACAATGCGGAGCAGGTCGCTCGGTACGAGAGGAGTGGTCATCGCCGCCGAGGATTAGGGCGACGTGATGCGGCTTCCCGCGCGGTCTGCATTTCTTGCCGTCGCGCTGCTTGCAGCGAGCATGGCGGGAGCGCGGGCCGAGACGGGCGACGTCGTGATCCAAGCCGGTCACCAGGGACGCCCTGCGAGCTGCGCGCCGCTTCACGTGCGCGCGTGCAATCTGGGAACGAGCGGTGCAAACGGCGCGCTCGAGCGCGACTGGACCCCGATCGTCGCCGACGCCGCCGCCCGCATCCTGCGCGCGCAGGGCTACGCCGTGATCCGCCGGCCCGCCGACTACGCCGAGCACGACTCCGCGCGCGCCGCGGTCTTCCTGCACTTTGACGGCGCCGAACCGTGCGCGAGCGGTGCGTCCGTCGGCTTCCCTCCGAGCGCGCGGAGCGAATTCGTCAGCGAATGGGAACGACGCTACCGGGCCTGGTTTCCGTACCGCTTCGTCGGCGAAAACATCAGCGACAACGAATCGCAGTACTACGGGTTTCGAAAGGTGGATGCGCCCGACAAGATGCTGATCGAGTTCGGAGAGATGACCTGTCCCGCGCAGTTCGCGTGGATGGCGCCGCGGCTGCACGAGATGGGTGAGCGTCTCGCCGCGTTTCTGATTCACGAGCTGCCGCGGTGAAACGGACCGCGTTTCTCGGCGGGGCGGCGGCGGCCGTCGCCGCGCTGCCGCACCGCGCCGGCGCGCAGCCGTCGCTCGATCTGCGCGAAGTCCTCGACGCGATTCCCGGGGTCACCGGCGTGTTCGCGCGCACGATGGCGCCCGGCCCCGCGAGCTTCACCTGGCGCGCGAACGAACGGTTCGCCTCCGCGTCGGTGATCAAGCTCGCGATCATGACGACCGTCTATCGCGCGTACGACGCCGGAACGGCGCACCCCGAGCAGCTGATCCGCACGCGCGCCGACGACCTCATCGGCGGTTCCGACGTGCTGCTCGGATCGCCGGCCGGGACGCCGTGGAAGCTCGACACGCTGGTAAAAGCGATGATCCACGTCAGCGACAACTCCGCCTCGAACACGCTGATCACCCAC